>NZ_CP136862.1:2771742-3083990 GCF_045689225.1 Methylocapsa polymorpha
CAAGCTTTTGTCGGAGGATGGCGAACTCGCCTTGATCGTACTCGCCCTCGATCAGGCTGTCGTCGCGAGCAATGGCTTGGGCGACGTCGTCGGGGAAATTCGCAAAACGATGGCGCAGGATCTCGAAGGTTCGGGGCTAAAGGCCGAGCTTTCGGGCGTTCCGGTGATGCAGCTCGAGATCCGCAACGCCGTCGAACGCGACCGGATCGTCTATAACGCGATCGGCTTCGTCGCCGGCTGCCTCATCGCGATCCTTTTCTTCCGCCGCGTGTCTTTCATGATCATCGCCGCCGGGCCGCCGCTGATCGCCATATTGCTGGCGCTCGGCGCGCTCGGCTGGCTCGATTTTCGGCTCAACATGTTTCTCAACGTGATGACGCCGCTCATCATGGTCATCAGTTTCTCCGACAGCATGCAGCTCACCTTCGCCGCGCGGGATCGGCTGCTGGCGGGGCAGAGCAAGATCGAGGCCTTGCGCAATGCGGTCCTGGTCGTCGGGCCGGCTTGCGTCCTGACCCATGCGACCGCGGCTCTGTCTTTCCTGGCTCTTTTGTTCTCCAACTCGGATCTGATCCGCACCTTTGGCGAAGCCGGGCTTATTGCGACCCTCATCGCGCTTGTCGCGGTTCTTGTGCTGATGCCGCTGCTCGGCGTTCTGCTCCTGCGCAATGAAGCGGCTTTCGCCGCGAAGGTCGGCGCCGGCGATTTCGGGGTCGAGGCCCTGCGCCGCTTTTGCGCCTTCATCGCCGCCCGCATGGTCAGCCGTCCCGGGCTCTACAGCCTGATCGGCCTTATCGTCGTCGGCGGCCTCAGCTTCGCTTACGCCACGCTCGAGCCGAGATACCGCCTTGCCGACCAAGTGCCGGACAAGCAGCAGGCGGTTGCGGCAAGCGGCCGTCTCGACGCCAAACTCGCCGGCGCCAATCCGATCGATCTGTTGATCGAATTCCCCAAGGGCGCATCGCTCTATGCGCCGGAACCCCTCGATGTGGTCGCCAAGGCGCATGCCATTCTTGAACAACAGGCAGGCGTCGGCAATGTCTGGTCGCTCGAGACCCTGCGCCGCTGGCTCGCGGAAAAGGCGGGGAAGTCGGACGTTGCAACTCTGAAGCAATATGTCGATTTGCTGCCGGAGCATTTGACGCGGCGCTTCCTATCCGCCGAGCAAGACGCCGTGGTCATTTCCGGCCGTATACCGGACGCGGATGCGAGCAAGCTGCTGCCGGTCGTCGACTCCCTCAATGCGTCTCTCGCAGGGCTTCGTGCGGCGCATCCTGGCTATAGCATATCGGTGACTGGCCTCTCGGCGATCGCCGCGCGCAACAGCGCCAATATGATCGGAAAATTGAACCGCGGCCTGACGCTGGAATTCCTGTTCGTCGCCGTTTTCATCGGCGCCGCCTTCCGCTCCGTCACCGTCATGCTCGCGAGCATCCTGCCCGGAATCTTCCCGGTCGTGGCCTCCGGCGCGGCGCTGCACGCGATGGGGCAGGGCCTGCAATTCGCCAGCATCGTGGCCCTGACCGTCTCATTCGGTCTGGGCCTCAGCGCGACGATCCATTTTCTCAATCGGCTGAGGATCGAGGATGACCCCGACAAGGATCCCGGGGTTGCGGTGGAGCGCGCAACGGTTCTCGTCGGGCCGGCTCTGATCCTGACGTCTGTGGTGCTGGCTTGCGGACTGGCCGTAACGGTCTTCTCAGACCTGCCGTCCTTGCGCCTGTTCGGCTGGCTGAGCGCATTTGCGATGATCGCCGCTCTCGCCGCCGATCTTCTGATTCTGCGGCCCACAGCCATGTTTCTGCGCCGGCTGGAGCGTCGAGCCGGCGCGTGGTGGAATAATCCGCGCGCCGGCGAAAGGCGACGGGCCTAAAGTCTCACCCTTTGCTCAAGGTGATCGACACGGAGGCGACGTCGGTGCCGCCATGCGGCGTGATCGCGACAGTCTGCCGATTGCCATGCGTCCGCACGGAGAGGCTCGCCGTAAATCCCCCGCCGGCGACGCCCGCATGGATCTCCGTGTTGCTGGCGCGGCCCGAGACGTTTCCCGAGACATTATGCGACGCCTCGCTCCAGGTGCCAGAAATAGCGCCGCCTTCGTAAATAACATTGCTGCTGATTTCCAGCCTGTAGCTGTCGCTCGCGCAGCGCAGGCTCTGATTAAGGGCCCGGCCGGTCGCGTTGACCGCGTAGGTCGCCCTGCAGCGAATCCGCTCGGTCGAGCCATTCGTCAGGGCGATCGTTCCGCCGCCCGACCAATAGCCTGAAAGCCCGAAGAAAGGCCCTTCGGCGCGCTGCGCGACTCCTTGCGATGCGAGGAGCGAGAGCCCGGCAGCAAGAACCGCCGGCTTGAGCAGGGCGGACTGCGGTTGCATCAGATGGAATGACATGAACTTCGCTTTCCATGACTGCTTGACCAAAACTGGAGCTTGACAGGCTTCAGTTCCGCGCGAGGACTAGTCCCGCCAGCCCAAAAAATCAACGGCGCGCTGTAAAAACAAAGCGCGCCGCGAAAAGATCCATGCCGTTGCGGCGAAGTTGCGTTTATCGGTCCGAGCCGGCTTCAGGGACGCATCCACCGCTGCGCAGCGCGGCGCTTCCGCGCTTCAATAGGAAATGCGGCCTTGCGATTGGGCGAGTCCGAGGCCGAAAATGACGGCCGCGAGCACCGGCAAAGCTGAGCCGAAGAGACCGACGTTGATGAAAGCCTGAATGAGGAGCGTGGCCACGCAAGCGGCCCCGGCCGCAGGGTAGAAAGAATCGCGGCCACGATTTGACGCCCCGCGCAAGAGCACAAGCAGCGCAATTGTCGCCGCCAATACGGCCAGCCAAAGCATCGGCCTGCCCATCTCGATTGAAAGCTTTGCGGCGGCGGTCACGGCCTGGCCTTCGCCTGCGCCGGGATCGGTGGACTGATAAATCGGCAGCAAAGCCTCGAAAGCGCCGGCCCCGTCGCCGAGAAACGGCGCGTCCGCGAGGATGCGCTGCGTCAGCTCGACGGAAGCGGCATCCTTCTTGACGAAGGCCAATCTCGGATCTGAACTACGTCCGGCGGCTCCGGTCACCAAGGCTATGGCGATGACGCTCGCCGTGACGCCGATCGCCCCGGCGCCCCATCGTCCGAGGTCGAGGCGGCGGACGAGGATGACCGCGCAAAACATGACAAGGCCGCAGCTCGGCGCGAAAATAAGCGATCCGGATCGCGCCGCGACGATCGCCGCCGCGCAGATGACGAAGGCCACGAGCGAGGCGAGCGCTCCGAAGCGAAACCTGGCGTCGGATTTGCCGGAGCGGCGGGTCTCGCGACGCTCAAAGACCAGCGCGGCGCAGGCGGCTGAAAGAATCACGCCAAGGCCGGCGCAATCGAACGCTTCATCCCGCGTCCGGAGGCCCAGGCCGAAAAGATCGGATGCGGCGGCGATAAGTGCGATCAGCACGGTTGCGGCCGTCAAGCTGACGAGAACCGATTCGGCGCGGTCCCGATTGATCGTCACGGCGGTGGCCAACAAAATCATGCCGACAAATGAGAGATAGCGCGCGAACGCGATCGCCGTGGCGCCAATGTCGATGGTGATGCTTCCGTTGACGCCGTGGCGGAACCCGGCCGCGACGCTTGTCCAGACCGGATGCGCGAGTTCGGAAATGGTCGCCATTGGCTGCGTGCGCGACAAGGGCAGCGGCAGCATTTGCAGCAAGATCCAAATGGCCGGGATCGCTGCGCCGATCACAAAAAGCTTGGTGAGATTCGCGAAACGCTGGGCCTCCCCCGGCGCTAGGTTGATCGATACGAGGATGAGGCCAAGCGCGACGAGCAAAGGAATGAGGCTAGGAAGAATCGACCCATCCACGGCGAGAATTATGGGACAAAGACTGATGAGGCCGAGAAGAACACCGAGCGCGATGAACATTGCAATCGCCTGTCTGAATCTGGGTGTCGAAAAAATGCGTTCGCGACGGCGGCGCGAGCCGGCGGCTTCGGGCTCTCGGCGCAGCGACGCCAGATCCCTTCAGGCCGGGCGAAGACCCGTTCGCCTTGAGGGGATGCGGCGGACCGCGCATCCGTCAGTAATTTCATGCTTCTGCTGAGGGTGAGCGCGCTCTGAGCAAATTCAGTTTACATCGAATCAGCCCAGTCTAATCCGGCTACCTTAGCCGGGGCCGCGCGCGCGCCCAAATCACGTTGGCGCGAGTTCCGCCTTTCTCTCTTCCAGGAACCAGCGATAGACCGTGGCGACGCCGTCTTCGAGATTTGTTTTCGGCTGCCAGCCGAGCGCTGCAAGGCGGCTCGAATCCATGAGCTTGCGCGGCGTGCCGTCTGGTTTGCCGGAGTCGAAGACGAGCGTTCCTTCGAAGCCGACGACCCGGCCGATAATCTCGGCGAGCTGGCGAATGGTCACGTCGGAGCCGGCGCCGCAATTGATCGGCTCGTCGCCGTCATAATGGTCGGTCAGGAAAACGACGGCGTCGGCCAGATCGTCCACATAGAGAAATTCCCGCAAAGGCGTTCCGGTGCCCCAGACCACGACCTCGCGCGCGCCGGTCTCCTTGGCCTCATGGAACTTGCGGATCAGGGCCGGCAGCACATGACTGGTCGCAAGGTCGAAATTGTCGTTTTGACCATAAAGATTGCAGGGCATGACCGAGATGTAGCGGCGACCGAATTGCTTTCGATAGGCCTGGCAGAGCTTGATCCCGGCGATCTTTGCGATGGCGTACCATTCATTCGTCGGCTCGAGCGGGCCGGTCAGAAGCGCCTCCTCCTTGATCGGCTGCGGCGCGAATTTCGGATAGATGCAGGAGGATCCGAGAAAGACCAGCCGCTCGACGCCTGCCTCGTGCGCGGCATGCACGATATTGGCCTCTATGATCAGATTTTCGTAAAGGAAATCGGCAGGATAAGAGTCATTGGCGAGAATGCCGCCGACCTTGGCGGCGGCCAGGATGATGACGTCGGGCTTCGCCTTCGCCACCCAACTATGGACCGCTCCCTGATTGCGCAAGTCGAGCTCGTCGCGGCCGACCGTGAGCACGTCCGCGTCTTCCCTGGCGAGCCGACGCAGGATCGCCGAGCCAACCATGCCGCGATGTCCGGCGACCCAAATCCGACGATTGGGCGATGATTTGGTCATGACCCCTCCTTAAATCCGGCCGCGCGCCTTCATCACAATCAGGTCGCTTGCGACCATGTCGGAGACCAGCTGCGGGAAAGTGGTCTTGTGCTTCCAGCCGAGTTTTTCGAATGCTTTGGTGGGATCGCCTAAAAGCAGATCGACCTCCGTCGGACGAAAATAGCGCGGATCGATCTCGACCACGCTTCGGCCATTCTCCTTGTTGATGCCGCGCTCCTCGACGCCGGCGCCTTTCCAGCCGATCTCGACGCCGACCTCGGCGAAGGCGCGTTCGACGAATTCGCGAACCGTATGGGTTTCCCCGGTCGCCAGGACATAATCGTCTGGTTCGGGCTGCTGCAGGATGCGCCACATCCCCTCGACGTAGTCGCGCGCATTGCCCCAGTCGCGCTTCGCGTCGAGATTGCCCAAATAGAGCTTGTCCTGGAAGCCCAGATAGATCGCGGCGACCGCGCGGGTGATCTTGCGGGTGACGAAGGTCTCGGCCCGCGTCGGTCCCTCATGATTGAACAGGATGCCGTTCGACGCGTGCATCCCATAGGCTTCGCGATAATTGATCGTGATCCAATAGGCGTAGAGCTTGGCGGCGGCGTAGGGCGAACGCGGATAGAAGGGCGTCGTCTCGCTTTGCGGAATCGCTTGCACCTTGCCGTAAAGCTCGGAGGTCGAGGCCTGGTAGAAACGGGTCTTCGCGCCGAGATTGAGAATGCGGATCGCCTCGAGAAGGCGAAGCGTGCCGAGCGCGTCCGAATTCGCGGTATATTCCGGGGTCTCGAAACTCACCTGGACATGGCTCTGCGCGGCGAGATTGTAGATCTCGTCCGGCTGCGTCTCCTGGATAATGCGGATCAGATTCGTCGAGTCGGTCAGGTCGCCATAATGCATGAAGAAGTTGACGTCCGCCTCGTGCGGATCATGGTACAAATGGTCGACGCGATCGGTGTTGATGAGCGACGAGCGCCGCTTCACCCCGTGCACTATATAATCTTTCGACAGGAGAAGTTCGGCGAGCAGAGCGCCGTCTTGACCCGTGACTCCGGTAATCAAGGCAGTTTTTTTTGAGGTCATTCGCGACAAGAACCTTTAATTGCTTCGAGATGCAAGCCCGTATATCCGCGGTTGCCGCATTGCGAAGGCTATAACAGATAAGCTTTGTGCTGGCCAGATCTGCGGACCAATAGATATTAAGCGTTGCGGCTTTGATTAGCCATTCAACGCCTGGTTGGCTTGCCCCAAGGCGCCGCGCTTGCGGCTGTCGCGCGCCGGCATTTTCGCGCAGTACGCAAGCGCCTTCAAATCAGAGCTGTAGCGGCGAGGGAGTCCAGCGCTTGGGCCTGGCCGTCGCTCTGCGCTTCGGCCACCGAAACCGCGGTCATGTTGACGATGCCTCGGGTGGTGACCGCAGGCGTTAGAATATGGGCAGGCTTGGCTGCGCCGATCAGGATGGGGCCGACCGGGAGGGCGTCGGCCATGACCATCGTCATTGTATAGGCGATATTGGCGGAATCGAGGTTGGGCATGACGAGAACATTGGCCTCGCCCTTCAGGCGCGAGGAGGGCAGGACGCGGTCGCGGATCGCCTGCGACAGAGCGGTGTCCGCCTGCATCTCTCCGTCGACCTCGAGATCGGGCGCGCGTTCGCGCAGGATCGCCAGCGCTTTCCGCATCTTCACCGACGAAGGCGCATCGTCCGAACCGAAATTCGAATGCGAGACGAGAGCGATCTTCGGCTCCAGGCCGAACCGGCGGACATGGCGCGCGCACATCATCGCCAGCTCCGCGATTTCAGCCGCCGTAGGATCATGCCGAACGTGCGTGTCGGCGAGAAAAAAGGCGCCCTTATTGGTGATCATCAGGCTCATCGCTGAAAAATCGGTTGCGCCCGGAACCAGCCCTATAATGTCATTGATGTGACGCAGCCTTGACTTGAACCGTCCGTCGAGGCCGCAAAGCATCGCATCCGCATCGCCGCGCTTGACCGCGATCGCCGCGATCACGGTCGCGTTGGTCCGCACCAGGGTGCGCGCGGAGTCGGGCGTAATGCCGCGCCGTCCGGCGGCGTCGAGATAGGTCGCGACATAGTCGCGATAGCGTGGATCGTCCTGCGGATTAATGAGCTCGAAGTCGCGCCCCGGCCGCACTGAAAGACCGAAACGCGCAAGCCGCGTCTCGACGACGCGCGGGCGCCCGACGAGGATCGGCTTCGCGATTCCCTCCTCAATGATGGTCTGAACCGCGCGGAGCACGCGCTCATCCTCGCCTTCCGCATAAATGACGCGTTTGGGATTGGCTTTGGCGGCGTGCATCAGGGGCTTCATGATGAAGCCCGAGCGGAACACGAAGCGCGACAGCGTCTCCTCATAGACAGAAAAGTCGACGATCGGCTTTTTTGCGACGCCGCTTTCCATGGCCGCTTTGGCGACCGCCGGCGCAATGCGCAGGATCAGGCGCGGATCGAAGGGAGAGGGAATGAGGCTGCCCTTGCCATATTGGCGCGCCTCGCCGCCATAGGCCTTGGCGGCGACGTCGGACGGCGGCTCATGCGCCAATTGCGCGATCGCACGCACCGCGGCGCGCTTCATCGCCTCGTTGATGGTGGAGGCGGCGACATCAAGGGCGCCGCGAAAGAGATAGGGAAAGCAAAGGACATTATTCACTTGATTGGGATAATCCGAACGGCCGGTGCAAATCATGGCGTCGGGCCGCGCCGCCAGCGCCGCCTCCGGCTCGATTTCAGGCGTCGGATTGGCGAGCGCCATGACGAGCGGCCGCTCGCCCATCTCCTTCACCATCTCAGGCTTCAGAACCCCGCCGGCCGAAAGGCCTAGAAATATATCCGCGCCGCCGATGACATCGCCGAGACTGCGCGCATTCGTGTCCCTGGCGTAGATCTCCATGCGGGGGTTCATCGCCGCTTTGCGGCCTTTGTAGACGACGCCCTCTATGTCGGTGACAAAAATATTCTCACGCCGCGCGCCGAGATCGACAAGAAAATCGAGACAGGCGAGCGCGGCCGCGCCCGCTCCCGAGGTCACGATCCTCGCCGTCTCAAGGGACTTGCCGGTCAACTCCATCGCATTGAGAATGGCTGCGGCGACGATGATCGCGGTGCCATGCTGGTCATCGTGAAACACCGGGATGGACATGCGCTCGCGCAAGCGGCGCTCGACCTCGAAACATTCCGGCGCCTTGATGTCCTCGAGATTGATCCCGCCGAAGCTCGGCTCCAGGGCCGCGATCATATCGACGAGCTTGTCGATGTCGTTTTCCGCGATTTCGATATCGAAGACGTCGATCCCCGCGAATTTCTTGAACAGGACGGCCTTGCCTTCCATCACCGGCTTGCCCGCGAGCGGGCCGATATTGCCGAGGCCGAGCACGGCCGTGCCATTGGTCACGACGGCGACGAGATTTTGCCTGATCGTGAGCTCGGCGGCGGCGGCGGGATCGGCCACGATCGCGAGACAAGCGGCCGCGACGCCCGGCGAATAGGCGAGCGCGAGATCATGCTGCGTCCCGAGCGGCTTCGTCGCCTGGATCTCGAGCTTACCCGGACGCGGCGAACGATGGTAATGAAGCGCGCTCGAGGCCAAGTCGGACGAGATGGATTCGGTCATGGACCAATTTTCTGTCGGAGCCCCTCGGCACGGAATACGCGGACCCGGCGCCTAAGTCCACCGGGGCAGGGGCGCCCGGACGCGATTCCGTTCGGGCGCCAAAAGGTGGCCGGGCTGGGTTGGCGCGCGGAAATGACAGACTATAAAGCGATCTCATGAAGCAAGGAGCAAGCATGGCCGTGGAGGGCGCAAGCCGCGTCAGAATCGTGCGCGAGGCGGCGAGCCTCAGGGCGCAGGTCGCAGATTGGCGGCGCCAGGGCGAAACGATCGCTTTCGTTCCAACCATGGGCGCGCTTCACGCCGGGCATATCTCATTGGTCGGCGAGGCTAAAACCCTGGCCAGCCGGGTCGTGATGTCGATTTTCGTCAATCCGACGCAATTCGCGCCGACGGAAGATTTCGGCGCCTATCCGCGCGCGTTCGAGGCCGACGCCGCAAAGTTCGACGCCGCGGGCGGCGATCTTCTTTTTGCGCCCGCCGTCGAGAACATGTATCCGCAGAATTTCGCCACCCTGATCAATGTTGAAGGGCCGGCCGTCGCTGGCCTCGAGGATCGGTTCAGGCCGACGCATTTTTCCGGCGTGGCGACGATCGTCGCGAAGCTGCTCAATCTATGCCGCGCCGATCTCGCGATTTTCGGCGAGAAGGATTATCAGCAGCTCAAAGTCGTGACGCAAATGGCGCGCGATCTCGATTTCGAGACGAAGATCCTCGGCGCCCCGACAATTCGCGAAAAGGACGGGCTCGCCCTTTCCTCACGCAATGTCTATTTGTCGGCCGAGGAGCGGCGGGTTGCGCCGGTCCTTCACGCGGCCCTTGCGCGATGCGCGGCGGACATCAGTAAGGGGGCAGCGATTGAAGCCGCTCTCGACGTTGCGAGAGCTGCGCTCGCCGACGCCGGCTTCGTCACGGATTATGTCGAGGCCCGCCACGCCGAAACGCTGCGGCCTGTAGCGTCCCTTGTCGACGGCCCGATCAGGCTTCTTGCCGCGGCGAAGCTCGGCAAGACGCGGCTCATCGACAATATAGCGGCGTGACGAGATGATCGGCGAGGAGCGCATCGTTCTTGTGACTGTCGGCGGATGGGTTCAGGGCATAGGCTATCGCGCCTGGACCCAGAGGCAGGCCGAAGCGCTGGGCGTCAGGGGCTGGGTGCGGAATCGCTTGAATGGCGATGTCGAGGCGGTCTTCGCCGGTCCTGCGGAAGCCGTCGAGGCGCTCTGCGCGGCCTGCTGGCGCGGTCCTTCGCTCGCGCGCGTCGAAAGGGTCGACGTCGCGGAGCCGGATTCGGCCGCGTTGGCGGAGCTTGGCGCTCGGGGCTTTCGCCAGATCGCCACGATCTAGAGCGCTTCCCGATCAGATGGAATCATCTGATCGAAAAGGAATCGCTCAGTTTCAAAGAGTTGGAGCATGTTCTAATCGAAAAAGTCGATCAACGTTTTCGGAACATGCTCTAGCGTCTTTTCCGAGCTGGAGCGGCGGGGCGTGCAGGCGCGCCCCCGGCATGTTAGGTTCGGCCGATCTCAAGCGCCTCCCGATTGTCCGCGTTCATCGGATCGGGAGGGAGTCGCCTAAAAATTAAAGAGTTGGAGCAATGTTCTGATCGAAGCGTCGATCGACTTTTTTGGAAGATGCTCTAGGAGCGGATCAATGCGGCGGGTTGCTTTTTCGTTGGCCGGACTCATTCTCGCTTGTCTCACCCTTGCCGGGTGCGACAAATGCGGCCAGCCGATCAGGTTCAACACGCCGAGCCTGCCGAACGCTTGCTATGAGGATCAGCAAGAAAAGTGAGCCTTCCTCGATTCCGTATAAGGGCGAGAGCCAAAGCGCTCCGACGCGGCGGCGAAGGATGGCGAAGCCGCAAGCTGGCTTGGCTGATGGAGATGAAGCAGCAGCGCAAGGACCGCGACGCAACGATGAGCTTCAGCTCTTTCGGGGGCAATGAGCTCATAAAGCGCGGCGTTTCGCGCTTTGACCTTCGCGACCCCTATCACATTGCAGTCGAATTGAGCTGGAAGGGATTCGCGCTCGCCTTTATCGCGATCGAATTCAGCATCAATATCATTTTCGCGTCGCTTTATCTCGCGTCCCCGGGCTGCATCGCCAACGCCAGGCCGGGATCTTTCGCGGACGCGTTCTTCTTCAGCATAGAGACGCTGGCGACGGTCGGCTATGGCGTAATGGCCCCGGCGACGCTCTACGGCCACGTGATCTCGGCGATTGAGATCGTCTCCGGCATGGTCTTCACCGCGATCATGACCGGTCTTCTGTTCGTCCGTTTTTCGAAGCCGCGGGCGAAAATCCTCTTCGCGGATCAGGTCGTCTTCACGACGCATAACTGCTCGCCGACCTTAATGGTGCGGATCGCCAACGGACGCTTGACGCTGCTCACGCATGCCTCGGCCAGGCTTGGCCTGCTCTTGTACGAAGAAAGCGCGGAAGGTCATGGTTTCCGCCGCCAGCACGAACTCGCCTTGTCGAACCAGAGCATTCCTTTGTTCCCGTTGACATGGACCTTGATGCATGAAATCGACGCCAACAGCCCGCTCAATGGGTACGATGCCGAATGGTTAGCGCAGCACGATGCGCAGCTGTTCCTGACCATCGAGGCGCGCGACCATGCGCTCAGCGCCTTTGTCCATGACATGCGCATTTACAGCCATGTCGATATGCAGTTTGGAATGCACTATGTAGACGCTGTTATGATCGACGATCGGCGGCGCGCCATCGCCGACCTCAGCCTCTTGAGCCTCTTGGAGCCGGACATCTCCGGCGACGCGTGAGATTCACTCCGGCGCCTCCTCGATCGGGTCATATCGCTTCACGTCGAAGCCGAACATGTCGAACGAGCGCTGCATATGCGGCGGCAAGGGCGCGGTGACGTCGAGCGTCCCGCCGCCCGGATGCGGCAGGATCAGGCGGCGGGCCAGAAGATGCAGCTTGCGCTCGACGCCTTCCGGAATGTTGCGCAGAGGATCGTTGCGGCGCGGATCGGTCTTCGGCTTCAGGCCATATTTAGGATCGCCGATGATCGGATGGCCGATCGCCTCGGCGTGGGCGCGCAATTGATGCGTGCGCCCGGTTACCGGCTTCATCGATAGCCAGGCGAGACGGGGCGCCGCCTTGTCGACAATCGTATAATAGGTCACCGAATGCCGGGCGTCCTCGTCGCCATGGCTCGCGACGCGCATTTTTTCGAGCTTTTCGCGTCCTTCGGCGCCGCGCCGAGGCGGCCGCGCCGCCCCCATGTCCTCGCCCTTCGCCAAATAGAGCGAAATGCGGCCTTGCGCTGGCTTCGGCACTCCTTCGACCAGCGCCCAATAGATCTTGCGGGCCTGACGCGAGCGGAAGATCGCGCCGAGATCGGCCGCGGTCCGGCGCGTCTTGGCGACGAGCAATACGCCCGAGGTGTCCCGATCGAGGCGATGAACCAGCATAGGACGATCGCCGCGTTCGTTCGGCATCGAGGCGAGCATCCCGTCTATGTGGCGGGTCATTCCCGAACCGCCCTGCACGGCGAGGCCGAAAGGCTTGTCGAGCACCATGAGATCCTTGTCTTCATAAAGGATCATGTCGCGGAGCGCGCGCAAATCCGTTTGCGAGATCTCCTGCGTCGGCGCCGCCGGCGCGTCGAGCTTCAACGGCGGCACGCGCACGCTTTGGCCTTGCGCGAGGCGCGTCGCCGTCTTCACCCGCGCGCCGTCGACGCGCACTTCGCCCGTGCGCACGATCTTATTCAGATGCGACAAGGAGAGCGAGGGAATGCGCCGCTTGAACCAGCGGTCAAGGCGCATTCCCTCTTCGTCTTCGCTGACTTGAAATGTTTGGACGCTCACCTCTCAGCCCCTAAAGCCAATTAGCGTTTGGCGCAACTCGAATAGCCCATGATGCGGAGGGGCGGACGTATATGGTCTCGCTCAAGGCATTGGCCTCACGAGATCGCCTTCGCGCAAAAAGGCGCCCGCGCGCACGACAACTGTGTCGCCTGCGGTCAATCCCTCGCGGATCTCCGCGTCCTCACCGTTGAAGAGGCCGACGCTTACCCGCCTCGTCTCGACGCGGTTGTCGCGCACGACCTGTACGATTGCGCCCTGCGGTCCATAGAGAATCGAAGAGAGGGGAACCGCGGCCCCGCAGCTTTCCCCCAGATCGATCGCCGCTGTCGCGAAGGCGCCTGGCTTTACGCCCGGATTGCCGCGCAACTGGAGGCGCGCATGGCCGAGCTGCGTCAACGGATCGATCTCCGGAAGAATCAGCCGCACCTCGCCGTCGAGACCGGTTGCATCCAGCATCTCAATCCGCGCCCTCTGCCCAGGCTTGACGTCGGCGAGCGAAGCCTGCGGCAGTTCGACCAGAAGCTCCAGTTCGCCGTCGCGGATGATGCGGAACATTGGCTCGCCCCGCGCCGAGATCGCTGCGCCGACGGGGAGCGGGCGATAGACCAGCGTGCCATTGGCATGCGCCGTCAATGTCGCCTTGGCGGGCGAGCCTGGCAGCCAATCGGGCCGCACAAGCTGCGCCAGCGGCTGGCCTACGCTCACCCGCGCGCCATCTTCGACGAGGACTTGGCCAACCAGCAGACCCTCGACTTCCGGCCGCACGAGAATTTCCTCGCGCGCCACAATAATGCCGCTCACCCGAAGCCTGTCGGCGAAACATGCGTTTTTCGCCTTGACGACGCTTACGGACATGCTCGCGGGTTCGGCCGCGTGCGGAGCGTCTTGGCCCCAGGCGGCAAGCGCCAGGATGATCAGGATGCGCAGAGCGATTGGAGGCCTCGCCCGGAATCGAACCGGGGTGCAAGGATTTGCAGTCCTCTGCGTAGCCACTCCGCCACGAGGCCTCCTTCGCGACGAGCCCAAAGCCAGCGCGCTAGGCCCTATAGCAAAGGAAGCCGCGCGCGCGCAAGGAATGCGTGGCGAGAGGAGCCGCTGCCGGTCCGACAAGGCTAGGAGAGGGGGGCGGGGCGGCCGAGATTACCGCTTTGCAAAGGCGCGGCAAGCTTGCTATATCGGCCACCATTCGCTCAAGCGCGTGATCCCTGATAGCTCAGCTGGTAGAGCAATCGACTGTTAATCGATCGGTCGCAGGTTCGAGTCCTGCTCAGGGAGCCAATCCTTCGTTCTTGGAAGTGCGCCGCCGCTCAAGAAACCCATCAACTCCGGCCGATCGATCGGCGGACCACCGTTGGCGGCTCCGATGGGCCGAGGCGGCGACAGGGAATAATTCCCCCCGGGGGAGAGGGATTGGTCGTCAAACGCGACGCGGTAAATCAAAAAAGGCTTCCTTGCCGATTGGCGCAGGCCGCGGGGTCCGCCGCCAGCAGTTGATCCTCGCCGCCGGCCTGCGCGGGCGCGACCGGAGCTTGCACCTCTGCGGAATCATTGCCGACCTTGTTCACGGCGGGGCCGATTTCAAAAAACTCCAGCACGTCGTTTTCGGGTGGCCGCAAGAGCCCGAAAGCGCTGTCGGCGCTTCTTTCGTCGGGGTCGAGCCAAAGGTCGAGCACTTTCTGTTCAAGGATCGCCGGAAGCCGGTCATGGATCGCGGCGCTCGCGCCATTGGCTGCGGTCGTGATGATGCAGGCTGTATCCTGCTCTTCCCCGTTCGGACCGGTCCAGGTTTCCCATAGGCCCGCCAAGCCCAGGGCCGCCCCGTCGCGGCGGCGGAAAAGATAGGGGCGGCCGGCTTTCCCCTTGGCCTTGGGATCGCGCAGCCACTCATAGAATGCGTCGGCGATAAAGACGCAGCGGCGGCGCCGGAACGCCATCCTGAAGCTCGCCTTCATGAGTAGAGTCTCGCTTCTCGCATTGAAGATGAGCGGGAATTGCTTCGGGTCTTTGACGAAATGCGGCAGAAAGCCCCAGCGGACGAGCATGAAATGCCGCGTGATCCGGCCGTCCGGATCGCGTTCGGCGCGCACAATCGGCGTGGGCTCGGTTGGAGCTATATTGTAACGCGGCGGAAAGTTTGGGTGCTCTAGGTAACGGAAAAATGTCCGCATCGCCTCGGGGGGCAAAGTGATGGCGTAACGCCCGCACATGAAACCATTCCTGCTTTTCTTCTTGATCGAAAAGGAATTCGCTGAAATTCAAAGGGTTGGAGCATGTTCTGATCGAAAAAGTCGATCAACTTTTTCGGAACATACCCTGGCCTGAGCCGCGCCGCCAAGGCGCCAGAGCGGATCCCGTGATATGGATGCGCGATGCGATCCGCCTTAACAGAACCGCTTTTCAATCAAAAGGGAAAGCCGAGCCGGATCATCTTAGGCGCTCTTGCCAGTCGAGATTCTCGCGCAGTTTTTTCTTGAACCTATATTGCTCGACATGGCGAGGACAGCCCGATGCAGACCTTTTTCGTTGAAATCAAATGCGCGCTCGGGCGCACCTATGAGGTCGCCAATGCTTTGGCGCAAGCCGAGATCGCGTCTGAAATCTATTCGATCGCCGGACATTACGACATTCTCGCCAAATTCTACGTGGGCAAGGATGTCGATATCGGCCATTTCATCGGCGAGAAGGTCCATGTCATTTCCGGCATCGTCGACACCCGCACGATCATCGCCTTCAAGGCTTTCTGAGAAGCCTGTTCTCAGGAGCTAGGCCACACGCCCGCATTTTCAATCGTTCGTCGCGGCGAGATAGGCGCGAAACTGCGCCAGGCATGTCTCGCGTTCGAAAATTTGGGCGAGCTTGCGGCCGTCCCCCAGCGCCGGATGCTCGCCATGGCCAATGAGATGGCCGATCTCGGCCGCGACGGCCTCGCTGTCGCCGGCGGGGACCAGGATGGCCGCGCCATTCAAGACTTCGAAAAGCTCGGTTCCGGCGTCGGCCGTTGCGAGGACAGGCTTGCCGCTGGCGAGCATTCCGCCGAGCTTAGACGGCAAGACGAGATCTGCCGCGCCCCGGCTTTGGGGCAGCACATGCAAATCCGCCAAGTTGAGGAGCTCGCAAAGCCGAGCCTCGGGTTGAAGCGGAAGAAAATGGACATTTGGCAGGCCGCCGTAATCCTGCATGAGACGTTGCTTTTCCGGTCCGTCCCCCGCAATGACGAAATGCAGATGGGGTTTTCCGGCGAGAAGCCGCGCGGCGTCGAGGACGACTTCGAGCGCCTGCTTGGCGCCGACATTGCCGGCGTAAAGGACCACGAAATCCTTATCGGTCAAGGTCAGCTCGCGGCGAAAACCATTTGGCTGATCGAGAGGCCTGATCTTGGCCAGATCGACCCAATTGCGCACTATGCCAATTCGGCTTGGTTCGACGCCCTTGGCGATGAGCCGCTTTCGCATTTGTCCGGAAATCGTGATCACACCCGTAAATTGCTTGAGCAACCAGGATTCGGCTTTCATGACCAAGCTCTGCAGGGCCTTTCCTTTCAGATGGCCGACGGCGAAGGCCGCATCGATTTCGAGATCCTGGACGTGGAGAATGGCGCGGGCGCCAAAGGCCTTGGCGAAAAGCGCCGCCGGCGCAACAAACAAGGTCGGTTCGATACATAAGACAATGTCTGGGCGATCCTTGACGATCCGCCAGAGCGCCACCGGCGCAGAGGTCAGGGCGAAGCTGAGCGGAGCGATGACGCGCCAGATCCCACGCATGTCGGCGCGCAGCAGAATCGGGCAGCGCAGAGTTTTGGCGCCGTCGCGCGTCTCGCTTGCATAGCGCAGGGCGTGAAAAGGCGCGATGACGCGCCAGCCCGGGTAATGCGGCGGCGCCGTGACGACGCTCACGTCATACCCATGTTCGACGAGATCGGCGCCGATCTCGCCGGTGAAGCGGCCCACGCCGATCATCTCCGGAGCATAATTGATTCCGTAGACCAGTATCTTGCGCGTCGATTTGTCATTGGCGACAGGGTGCGACATTGAGATCCGCCAAGCCTGGAGATGAAAATAAGCCGGGACAGCAATTGCTCATGTGAATACTGCATTGCGATTACATTCGCTATATGCGCTCCATGTGAAATTCTGCTCCGCGCCGGTTTGGAAAGCGTTGGCTGTTGCGCGCGGAGTGATGATTGTCTCGAAACCAGGTGCGTCTGGGGAGGGAAGCGCGAGACTGTCCCGCTTTCGGAGGAGATAATCGAGGGTTAGGGCGACGCGCGCGAGCTAGGCCAGAAAAGCGAACAAGTCGAACGAAATTACGATCCTTTGAAGCTTCGGCAACAGCCTCTACGCCGCTGAAATCAAGGGGAAGGCCGATTCGCGCGTCCGATTTAGATGGCGCGACGGCATGATTTCTCAACGCCGCTCCGCCGGTCACTCCAAACGGTCGTCGCCAGGCAGCCGGCAGGTTGGAAGGACCGCCTCGGCTATGGGTGCGTGGTAGTAACTGCGACAGTGCCGCCCGTCGAATAGGTCGTAGATGAAGCCGTAGGTCCAACCAAGGTGCGGCCCTGGAGGGCGGCTCGCGCAGTCGCGCCCTCTGTCACCGAGGCCGCCGTCAATCCGGCCGTCGCCGCTATGAGATTTGCGTAGTTCAACACCTTGGTGGAGTCATACGAGCCGGCATTAGCGATGAAGATGATGTCCTGGTTGCGCATCTCCATTCGCGTGGCGAGGAAATATCCTGCGGGGTCGCGGAAGTTGATCCAGAAGATGACTGGAATGAGCTCATCCCTGAACTGCGACAGGTCTGCGCCGAGAAGCGCTGCGACCTCTCTCGGCTCCCTTCGATAGAGGAAGATGGCGGCTGGATCGGCTTGCGTGTCGGTGAGGCCGCCAGCCTTCGCGACCGCCTGCGCGAGATTGATTCGCCACGCATCGAAATTGAATTGTCCTTGTCCGAAGGCGATGGGAGCGCCGCCATTTGCGCCGAACGCCATGAAAGTCTGCTGCTCGGTATAGACGTAGATCCGGTCCCCGGGCTGGATATAAATATTGTTGGACGCGTTCATCACGAGATTTTCGAAAGGCACCGTCGCCCGGCGCTTGTCGCGTTCGAGCACGACCCAGGTTGAGTAGCCATTGCCCTTGATGCCGCCCGCACGGGTGATGGCGTCGAGAACGCGGTCGCCCGCCCCGGTTGCCGGAACCGCGAATCGAAGCGGCGTATTCACGTCGCCGACCACGCTGATGAGCGATGTCCTTTGCTGCGACAAGGTCACGACGACTTGGGGCTCGATCGCGCGGTTCTTGATCCTTTCGACAATATCGTTTTGAACCTGAATATTGTTGCGGCCGGCCGTCTTTATCGATCCGGCGAAAGGGATGGTGATATTGCCGTCATTGTCGACCGGCTGATCCGGAAGCTGCACGAAATTGCCCGGCCGCACGCCTGCCTCGAGCGGAATGTACAGACCTCCGGCCGCCGCCTCGAATATCGTCACGGAAATGATATCGCCTATTCCGAACTTGATGTTGGACGCGGGTTTTCGGTCGGTGAACGCGCCAGCCAGACCTTTTGGCTCATAGGCCGCAAGGATGTCGACCGCCTGGGGACTGAGCTTGATCAAGGCATAGGGAAGAATTGACGAGGTTCCGGATTCGATTTCCGTGGACGTCGGTCCGGCGACAGGGAAAAAGGAGCAGCCGCCAAGAGCAAGGAGCGAGGCGCCGAACAGCGAGGCGCCGAACAAGGAGATCCAGCCCGATCGGAAACTCAACATGAACTCACTCCTCCTATGCCTTCAATCGAGGAATATCCCGTCATGGCGGATAGAGCCAGAAAAAGTGGCGGATCTTCGTTGGATAAAGGCCCAGTATATGGAAACCTGTGGCAAAATTCGCACAGTTTTAGAATGGATCTGACAGCTGAAAGGGGAGCCCCTTCATTTGCAGGGGCTTTCCTAAAGCCCTTCCTTGGAATTGGGGGAATGATGCGCCGCCTCGGAAAAGAGGCCGGCATGAAACGGTTCTAGCTCACGCCAATAACCAATTAAGAATAACCGTTAATCAATCTTGAAACTCTGACGAACGATTTAGAAAAGACTAGAGTCGGGACGAGGCGTCATGGCTCATCTTGCGAGATTCATAGTTAAATCTAGTTTGATCGTGGACAGAAGCGCCGCGCCCCAAAGCGCTTCAAGGGGCCGGAGCCCGCGACACAGCTCAACGGCGGCCCTTGGAAATATAGTGGGAGATTATTACAGTTGGGAGCGTTTCTCAAAAGCGCGGGCTGAGTTCAAGCGCCCTCGCCGCGCGATGCTGAGCCGGCGCAGGGCCGCAACAAACGAGCTAAAATGAAGTTGGAGGCAGGCAGGCTTCAGCCGCGCATTCAGCGGCGAGCCGTCAAGCCGATCCCACCTTTAGAGCCGCGAGGCAAAAATCGATCATTTGATCGACGGTGGGCTCTGGATCTTGCGCGCATTCCACCATGAGTCGCGGGTGGCAGAATCGGATGCAGGCGCTGCGGACGAGGATAGCGGCGAGCCCCGCATCGCCGGGCCGAAACTCTCCGCCCGCCATGCCCTGTCCGATAATTTGCGCCAAGGTCTTGTCCATGGCGTCAAAGTGTTCGCGCATGATCGGCCAATTTTCATCATAGGCCGTTTCGAACAATTCATGGAGCTTGCGATCGGACATGAAGCGCTGAGCGTTCAGCTTTTCGATCGAAACGATGACATTGCGCAACTTCTTGCTGGCGGGGCCGGGGAGCCTCGCGATTTCTCCGACCGAGTCCTCGATCTCACGAAGGATCCGACGTCCGACCGCTTCGTTGATTTCAGCTTTCGCCGCAAAAAAGCGATAGACATTCGCCGGCGACATTTGCAGCTCGCGCGCTATGTCGGCGACGGTTGTCTTCTGAAAGCCGATCTGGCGGAACAGACGTTCTGCGACCTCGACGATATTGAGGTGAGTATCGACTTCTTTGTGTGCGCTCAAGGGTTTCATTCCAACCGCGGTCCCGAATTGTTAGAAAATGTATATCGGGCTTTAATCGTTTACGCTTCCCCCAAATGGGTTTTCGCGCTCTCGTTGTATTCGGATTGCGCCTTGCAGCGAAACCGAACGGGCGAGGGCAAGGTCAATCGTTTCAAATCGCCTTAACGCACGTAGCCAATGTCACGACGTCCGCCGTAGCCGCTCATCCGCTCGACCTAAAAGCGATCTTGCTTTGTCGGATTGAACCCCGACCCGCCGGCGTTTAGGTTGATCCGGCGTCTAAGCCGCCGGATTGAAGCGTCGAGGAACATGTGGTTTATGACATGGCTTCCTTGAACGGGTTTTATCAAAATGATAGCCGTTCAAAAACTCCTGACAAGAAACTTGTAGCGCTTATGCCCTATGTTTGGAATATTGTAAACATTTCCCAATTATGGGGCGGGTCCGTCAGGGCGATTCGGCGCGGTCGGGAGCTCGACCATTTTCCGTCGCCTCGTCTCGCCATCGGCCCAGGTCCGGGTCGGCGTCTTGGCCGGCCTATAATCGAGGCGGTTGGCGCGCGAATGCGACGGATCGGCTCGTTGAACCATGCTGAATCGCATGTCGTCGTCGATCGCTACCCAGGAGCCTGTTTGCTTACCCTTTTAACCGGCGACGACGGGGGCAACGATGCCGTCTCTCGATGACGTAGATCTAAATAGGCTCCTCCAGCTCGAAACTGATCTCACCGGTCATTCTCTCGACGGCTTCGTCGAATATATTCGACGGCGTTACGAGCTTACCAATAGCGTCTATCTTTGTCCCTCGTTTCGCGGGCGCAGCCTTGCGGATCCGTTTATCACGACGACCTACAGCGCTGAATGGGCGGAGCATTACAAGGCGCAGCGTTACACTTCGATCGACCCGGTCATCAACGTCGGCGCTCGCTCGCTGCTTCCAGTCGATTGGGCGCGGCTACCGCGGGGGGACGAGAAGGTGCGCCGCCTGTTTGGCGAAGCTAAGGAGGCTGGCGTTGGCCACCAGGGTTTGACCATTCCTGTGCGGGGTCCGACGAATGGCCTCTGGGCGCTTTTTATCGCCACGTCCTGCGAAAGCGATACCGAGTGGGCAGGCCGCCGCTATGAGCTCATGAGAGATCTTGTCCACGTCGCCAATTACTTGCATCAGCGCGCGTATGAATTGCAGGGAGAAGAGGCGCCTGTCGATCTCAACGCCATCACCAAGCGTGAAATCGAGGCGCTTGAATGGGCCGCCGAAGGAAAAACGATCGACGATACAGCAATTTTGATGCGAATTTCGGCCGAGACAGTCAAGGCGCATCTCGATTCGGCCCGCTATAAGCTGCAGGCGCTCAACCGCGTCCACGCCGTCACCAAGGCGATACGGGCGGGTTTGATCCGCTAAATTACCCCCGACTTGATGCGCATTTATAATTTATGACAAGTTTTGTTTTTTATCATTGATCATGTAGCTCATTGCGTGTATCGACTTGAGTCGTCGTCTGTCGGAGCCTCCGACAGACGTAAACGGCGCTGAAAAGCGGGAATTTAGATCAGTGACACAGCGCACAGACGCAAAGGGTGGCGGATAATTACTTGCTGAGTTGCCCCTCGACTGCTGATTAATATGGTCTATTTGTCCTCCCAACGCACGTATTGCGGGAGTTTGAGCGCTGGCGCCAGGCCACCGAAGCGAATGGGCGGGCTTTTGCGGCAGTCAATCCCCGTTTTGGGGAATATCCTTAATTACCGATCGGTATCAGTTTGAGGCACCCACCTAAACACGGGAGCCCCAGATGATAAGCATTGTTTTTGGTTATGAGCGCTCGGAGCGGCCGGCGCTATTCGATGAGATGTTTCGCCAGCGTAAGAAGGTGTTCATCGACGAGAAGAAATGGGACCTCAAGCCAGTCAATGGCGAGTTTGAAATCGACGAGTTCGATCGCGACGATACTGTCTATATCTGCAGCTTGTTTCCCGATGGCGGTCTTGCCGGCTCTGTCAGGCTTCTCAATACAGCTACCGACCATATGGCGATCTCCGCCTTCCAGCCCATGTTTCCAGGCTTAATGGTTCGTTCGCCGACGATTTGGGAAGGAACGCGCTTCGCGGTGCGGGATGACCGGCGGCTCCAGGGCAACGGCGCCTCCCGGGCGGCCTGCGAGATTCTTCTCGGCACCTGCCTTTTCGGGCTGGAATATGGCGTTTCGCAGATGACCGCGATATACGAGGCGCCGCTTGCGCGCATGTTCAAGAAATGCGGCCTGGACCATATCATTCTCGGCCGTCACAGGAGCGAGGCGCATGGCTCCATCCATTTCGGCCTTTGGGATATTTCGCGGGAGCTCGAAGCCTCCATTCGCGCGAAAACCGGACTCCTGCCCTACGAGACCGTCGCCGTGGCGGCGGAATAATCCTTCGCCTGACACGCGCCGTGGCAGGCGAACCGCTGGACTGCGATTGATTTATGAATTGGCGTCGGCGGTCGCCGCCGGCACAAAAGCGATAAGCAGGACGACCCGTCAAGTCTTTGGAAGGCGAAGCGATTGCCGCTTCGCCGAGAGCGCCAGCTCGGCGCGGGGCCGCCACGCATCATTCTACCGACGTCCGGCTTGCGCGCGACCTTGAATTGCCGCGCAACGTCGCGGCGCTCCGCAATCAGCTCCGTCAACAACAGGCCGAGTGGTCCCCTTACGCCGCCGCCCTGATGGCCTTGCCGGTCTTTTCCACGATCTCGCCAATCTGCGCTTCGCTCACGATCAAGGGCGGCGTCAGCACGAGGGAATCGCCGGCGATCCGCACAAGCAGATCGAAGGCGTGGAACGCGTGATCCATCGCCTCGAAGCCGCGCTTGCCCGGGGCGTCGGGCTTGCCGGCGAGGTCGATCGCGGCGGTGAGCCCGACATTGCGAATGTCGAGCACATTGGGCAAGCCTTTCAAGGAATGCACGGCGTCGGCCCAGACCGGCTCCAGCTTCGCCGCGCGCGCAAAAAGATCCTCTTCAACATAGAGGTCCAGCGTCGCAAGGCCGGCGGCGCAAGCGAGAGGATGTCCGGAATAGGTGTAGCCGTGAAAAAGCTCGACCGCATGGTCGGGGCCTTTCATGAAGGCGTCGTAGATCGGCTTGCGGACGATGACGCCGCCCATTGGCACGGCGCCCGAGGTCACGCCTTTGGCGAAGGTGATCATGTCGGGAACGACGCCATAGCGCTCCGCCGCGAAAGCGTGGCCGAGGCGTCCGAAACCGCATATGACCTCGTCAAAAATCAGCAATATGCCGTGTTTGTCGCAAATCGCCCGCAGGCGCTCCAGATAGCCCTTGGGCGGCGGAAGCACGCCCGTCGAGCCGGCCATGGGCTCGACGATCACCGCGGCGATGGTCGAGGAATCATGCAGGCCGACGATCTTTTCGAGCTCATCGGCGAGATGCGCGCCCCATTCTGGCTCGCCCTTTGTGAAGGCCTGCTCGGCGCGATTGTAGGTTGATGGCAGATGATCGACGCCGGCGAGAAGATTGCCGAAAACCTTCCGATTCGCGACCATGCCGCCGACGGCGGTGCCGCCGAAGCCGACGCCATGATAGCCGCGCTCGCGTCCGATGAGCCGCTGGCGCGCGCCTTGGCCGCGAATATTATGGTAGGCGAGGGCGATTTTCAGCGCCGTGTCGACCGCCTCCGAGCCTGAATTCGTGAAGAAGACATGGTCGAGATCGGCGGGGGCCAGAGCCGCGACCCGGCTCGCCAGAGCGAAGGCCTTCGGATGCCCGAATTGAAAGGGCGGCGCGAAATCAAGCTCGGCGGCTTGCGCTTGGATGGCCGCGACGATCGGCGCGCGACTATGCCCGGCATTGGCGCACCACAAGCCCGCCGTTCCGTCGAGAATCGCGCGGCCGTCCGGCGTGAAATAATGCATGTTCTTGGCCGAAGCCAGAATGCGCGGGCTCTGCTTGAAGGCGCGGTTGGCCGTAAATGGCATCCAATAGGCTTCAAGGTCATTTGGCCGTAGGGCGTTCGCGGCGGAAACAGGCATGCGGGGCTCCGGCATGGGAGGAACACGGCCGAGTTTGATGGATTTCGATAGCCGGAAACTCAGTCGCCTCTCCGGTCGCGCCGAATCCGACCTACACTCCAGCCCAGGCAAATGCATGAGCTGTGCCGCTTCAGCAGCGATCGGCGCACCAGTCGCAGAATGATTTCGTCCCGATCCGCGCGATCATGAACAGAGTTCCGGCCAAGAAAGCAGGGCAGGCGCCTTCAAGACCTGGAATTCTCCGCAAGGCCGCGGCTTGGTCCAGGGAGAGGTCCGGCAAAAATCCGCCGATCGGCCACGCGCGCGACGGGTCCGCCTCCATTGCAGGAAAGGATGCTCTGCCACATAAGAATTTCAAGAAATAATCAGCGAGGGGCGCGAAAAAACCGCGCTCATATCTGATCCGCAGCACGAAAAGCCGCGGATCGGAAGGCGTTGTCATGCCGCCGGCGTCGCTTTTTGTCGCATTGTCGATCGCGGCGAGGAGCCGCCATTGCCAGGTCTCCTCGAATTCGCCGCCGGCGATCTTCTGGTCGGAAAGACTCCATCGCCTCTTTGCGCCCGATTCGTCGGAGCCCTCTGAGACAGGCATGGAATCGGCGATCGGGGTCTTGATCAAAACTTCGAGAGCGCGGGAGATCTGCAATTTCTCGAGATCGCCCCAGCGTTCGATGCTGGCCCAATGCGCGATCGGCAGGCCGTATTCCTCCTGAAGGAGATCGCTGAACGCGGTCAAGCCGGCTTCCAAATCCGCCTGCGAATGGGACACGTGATTCTGAAGCCTCGCCGGAGAAAAAACTTTTTTCCTTCAATCCGGCTTTACATTCAAGCTTCGGCCCGTTCAAAGAGCTTCGCGTCGGGGGAAAGTGGATGATAATTGCGCTTGTGGTCCTCGCCGCGTTCACGGCCGGCTTCATCAATGCCGTGGCGGGAGGCGGATCGTTTCTCACCTTCCCGGCGCTGATCGCCGCTGGCCTTCCGCCGATCGATTCCAACGCCTCGAGCACGGTCGCGCTTTTTCCTGGCCAGATCGCGACCGCCTTCATCGCGCGCGACGGACTCGCCATGGCCTCGAAAGATAAGCGCATCAATGTGCCGGCGCTCGCAGCGATCAGCCTTGCCGGCGGGCTTATCGGCGGCCTTCTTCTTCTCGTGACGCCGCAGAGCCTGTTCAGCCGCATCGTACCCTGGCTGATCCTGTTTGCGACGGCGGTCTTCGCGGGTGGGAATTTTTTGCGGCCTGGCGAAGGAAGCTTCCAGCTGAACCGCGCCGGCATTTTCATCGCGCAAGGCGTGGTCGCCGTCTATGGCGGCTATTTCGGCGGCGGCATAGGCATTCTGATGCTCGCGGCGCTCACGCTTTATGGCCTGCGCGACATCTGGCTGATGAACAGCCTGAAGATTCTCCTGGCCGTTCTGATGAACGCGGCCGCAGTCGTCACCTTCATCGTCGCCGGCCTGGTTCATTGGCATTTGACCTTTATTGTCGGGGGCGCCTCCATTGCCGGCGGTTACGTGGGGCTCTTTGCCGCGCGGCGGATGCCGGCCTCGATCGTCAAAGGCTTTGTCGTTGTGGTTGGCGTGACCCTTTCGATCTTTTTCTTCTTGAAACCTGCGTGAGCGGATCGCGTTAGCTCCGCGATGCGCGATGAAGCCGGCGGGAAATGGTTGCCCATCATGCGACAGGTTTATTTTGACGGCCATGGCGGACCTGAAGTCATCCGAATAGGCGAAGCCGGGGCGCCCGAACCCGGACCCGGCAAGGTTTTGATCGAGGTCGCCGCCGCTGGCGTCAATCGCCCCGATTGCTTGCAGCGCGCCGGCGCCTATCCGCCGCCGAAGGGCGAAACCGATATTCCGGGCCTGGAGGTTTCCGGACGCGTGGTCGCGCGGGGTGAAGGCGTGAGCTGGCCGAAGGAAGGCGATGAGGTCTGCGCCCTTCTTGGTTCCGGCGGCTACGCCGACTATGCGCTGGCCGACGCGGCGCTTTGCCTCCCTGTTCCAAAGCCGTTGAGCGTCATGGAAGCGGCCGGACTGCCGGAAACCTTTTTCACCGTTTTCGACAATGTTTTTACGCGCGGGAGGCTCAAACCGGGCGAGACATTCCTTGTCCATGGCGGCTCCAGCGGGATCGGCTCGACCGCGATCCAGCTCGCAAAGCAATTTGGAGCCAAAGTCATCGCGACGGCCGGGTCGGCCGAGAAATGCGCCTTCTGCCGCGCCCTCGGAGCCGATTTCGCCATCGACTACAAGCGGCAGGACTTCGTTGAGGAGGTCAAAACTATTGTGGGCAAGCGCGGCGTCGACGTCGTGCTCGATATGGTCGGCGGGACTTATCTGCAAAAAAACATTTCGATCATGGCGACCGAGGGACGATTGGTTCAGATCGGTTTTCTGCAATCAGGCATTATCGAGAATTTCGATTTTCGCCCGGTCATGCTGCGCCGTCTGACGCTGACCGGCTCGACACTGCGCGCGCGAACCGTGCAGCAAAAGGCCGAGATCGCGGACGCCTTGCGCGAAAAAGTCTGGCCGCTGCTCGACGCGGGCGCGCTCAAGCCGATTATCTGCGCGTGTTTTCCGCTGGAAGAGGCGGCCAAGGCGCATGAGCTCATGGAATCATCCTCACATATGGGGAAGATCCTGCTCGTTACCGGCAAATAGGGCTTTGCATAGTTCCATATGTCGAGTATTATCGACGTATGGACAGCGATGCCGCCATTCAAGCCCTGGCCGCACTGGCGCAGGGAACCCGCCTCGATGTGTTTCGCCTCTTGGTGAAGCATGAGCCGGACGGTCTGCCGGCGGGCGAAATCGCGCGGCAAATCGCCGTCCCGCATAATACGATGTCGGCGCATCTCGCGGCGTTGACGCGAGCTGGGCTCATTGAGGGAGGGAGACAAAGCCGCTCCATCATCTATCGCGCCAATCTCGGCGCGGTTCGGCGGCTCGTGACGTTTTTGCTGGAGGATTGCTGCGGCGGGCGGCCGGAGGCTTGCGGGCCTCAGGTCAATGACCTCGCCTGCTGCGCGCCGGAGGAGGCTGCGCATGACTGACCGCATCTATAACGTCCTTTTTCTTTGCACCGGAAACAGCGCCCGTTCGATCATCGCCGAGGCGATCCTCAACAAGGATGGGGCGGGGCGCTTCAAAGCTTTCTCGGCCGGCAGCCATCCTAAGGGCGCCGTCAATCCATTCGCCATCAAGGTTCTTGAAAGCTTCGACTATCCGACCGATGGGCTGCGCTCGAAAAGCTGGGAGGAGTTCGCCCAACCTGGGGCGCCTGTGATGGATTTCGTGTTCACGGTCTGCGACGACGCGGCGGGCGAAGTCTGCCCGGTCTGGCCCGGCCAGCCGATGACGGCGCATTGGGGAATCGAGGACCCGGCCGCAGTCCAAGGAACCGACATTCAGAAAGAGTCCGCCTTCATTTTAGCGCATCGTTATCTGAAGACGCGGATCTCTGTGTTCATCAATTTGCCGATCAAGAGCCTCGACCAGCTCACGCTCGGCGCCCGGTTGCGCGAGATTGGCCTGGCCGAAGGCGCGAGCAACCGTCGGCAGGATGTGGCGTGAGCGCGATGGACGTAATCATCTACCACAATCCCAATTGCGGCACGTCGCGCAATACGCTCGGCCTCATCCGCAACGCCGGCGTCGAGCCGCATATCATCGAATATCTGAAAACCCCGCCGACGCGGCTGTTGCTGCGCCAGCTCGCCGCCCGCACCGGCGCGCCGCTGCGCGCTCTGATGCGCGAGAAAGAGCCGATCTTTCGCGAGCTGGGACTCGATAATGCAGCCGTTGACGACGAGGCTTTGCTCGACGCCATCGAGGCGCATCCCATTCTCCTCAATCGGCCGATCGTGGTCACGCCCAAAGGCGTGCGGCTTTGCCGTCCTTCGGAGCTCGTCATCGATCTTCTGCCGCCGCAGCGTGGCGAATTCTTCAAGGAAGATGGCGAGCGCGTGGTCGATGAACATGGCCGTCAAGTGGCCTCTGCCTGAATTTGCGACAGAGTTAAGGAAAGCGCGCCATGTCCAATTTCGAACGCTATCTGACCCTTTGGGTCGCTCTCTGCATCGCGGCCGGCGTCGCGCTCGGCTCTGTCGCGCCGGGCGCCTTTCACGCGATCGGCGCGATCGAGATCGCCAAGGTCAATCTTCCTGTCGCGGCGCTCATCTGGCTGATGATCGTGCCCATGCTGCTCAAGATCGATTTCTCAGCGCTTGGGCAGGTGCGTCGGCATTGGCGCGGCGTAGGCGTCACGCTTTTCATCAATTGGGCGGTGAAGCCTTTTTCGATGGCGGCGCTCGGCTGGCTTTTCATCGGCTATCTGTTTCGGCTGCTTCTGCCTGCGGCGGAGATAGAATCCTATATCGCCGGCTTGATCCTTCTCGCCGCCGCGCCCTGCACGGCAATGGTCTTCGTGTGGTCGAACCTTGTCCGGGGCGAACCGCATTTCACGCTGAGCCAGGTCGCGCTCAACGACGTGATCATGGTCTTCGCCTTCGCGCCCATTGTCGGCCTGCTCCTGGGCCTGTCGGCGATCACGGTTCCCTGGGATACGCTCGTCCTTTCCGTGGCTCTCTATATTGTGATCCCGGTTATCGCGGCGCAGATCGCGCGGCGTTGGATTCTGGCGTCGGGCGGCGCGGCGGCTCTGACGCGCCTGCTGGCAAGCTTGCAGCCGGCGTCGCTCGCCGCCCTGCTCGCGACGCTTGTGCTCCTATTCGGGTTTCAGGGGGAGCAAATCCTCGCCCAGCCGCTTGTGATCGCGCTGCTGGCGGTCCCGATCCTGATCCAGGTCTATTTCAATGCCGGGCTCGCTTATCTCCTCAATCGCGCCGTTGGCGAGCAGCATTGCGTCGCCGGGCCTTCGGCGCTGATCGGCGCGAGCAATTTCTTCGAGCTGGCGGTGGCTGCCGCCATCAGCCTGTTCGGCTTCAATTCCGGGGCTGCGCTCGCCACGGTGGTCGGCGTCCTGATCGAGGTCCCGGTGATGCTCTCGGTCGTGCAGATCGTTAATGCAAGCCGCGGCTGGTACGAACGCGGCCTTTCCGGCGCGGCCGCGCCGGCCGCAGAGACCCGCCGCCTTGTCTGATCTCGAGGCGCATCCAATGTCTCCGACCTCTATTTGACGAGACCGGCTTCCGAGGGTCATAGCGCATTGCCGCAGGAGAGCCTGTCCGCCAGCTGACGGGCTGGACGCTTCGCGGCGGCGCGCTATTCATGGACTTCTCCTGACCTGCCGGAGAAACGAAAATGAGCGAGGAAATTGCGCGACGCCCCGCTTCGCCAAGGCGCGAGGATTACTCGATCGTTGAGGGCTCGCGCGGCCCGCGCCGTGATTTCAGGATCACCGTCGGACTGCGTGAGGGTTGGGACGCGGAAGGACGGGTCTATGATGTGTCGGAGGCGGTGCGAACGGCGAAAGCCTGGATGACTCGCAGGGTTGCGGCGCGCCTGCCTGCCTTGTCGGGCATGTTCACCCGCGCCGAGGTAACCTATGCTTGGCCGCGTCCGGACGGATCGGTCGGCTCCGAGCGCGAGCCTGTGGCGGTCTTCACCGGCGAGGCGGTGCATGCCTATCTCGGGAGCCTGCCCGATAAGGACATTGAGGCGATGTTGAATGAGCTGGCGGTCGAACTTGGCGCCGCCTTGGGGCAGGAACGCCTCTATGTCGCATTCTGCGACCGAACCTGGATTCTCGACGCTGGCGAACGTGAGTAGCGGGTGTTGAGCAAGTAAGTGACGAGGCGAACCTTGAGGATGCGGCGGCGTCACCCGTCGCGCAAATTGGCGATCTCGACCAGATTCGCGTCGAGGTCGCGTATGTAGATGGATATGAGAGGACCTGCGGCGCCGACTTTATCTACGGGCCCGTGTTCGATCGGCACGCCAAGCCGCTTCAGATGCGCGATGACATTTTCAATGGATGTCGAGGCGATAAAGCAGAAGTCGCCGGAGCCCGGCGTCGGCGTCTTCGCCTTAGGCTCAAACTCATGTCCGGCGAGGTGGAGATTGATCTTCTGATCGCCGAAGCGCAGCGCCTTGCGCCCTTCGCCGAAAGTCTCCACCTTCAGCCCAAGAACATCCGCGTAGAATGCGCAGGTCCGCTCCAGGCTGGCCACTGTCAGCACCAGATGGTCGAGATGATCAATCTGGATCACGCCTTCATTCCCTGGATGTTGGAGGTCCCGCCAAATGCAGATCAGCCGCCTGCCGGCCGGCGCGGCGCGATCAGCTTGGCCGCCAGAATTTGGACCACCTCGTCTCGCTGGTTGCGCGTCTCGCTGCGGATTGTGACCATGCCGCGATCGGGGCGGGACCGCGATGGCTTGATCTCGACGATTTCGCTCTCGACCCGCAGAATGTCGCCGGGACGGGTTGGCTTCGGCCAGGTGATTTCCCCTCCCGCCCCAATGACGCCCCCCGCGATCGGCAAGCCGCCGCCGACCAGAAGCCGCATGGTGATCGCCGCTGTGTGCCAGCCGCTTGCCGCCAGCCCGCCGAATAGCGTGGCCTTCGCTGCCTCGTCGTCGAGATGAAACGGCTGCGGATCGAACTGCGATGCGAAATCGATCACTTGCCTTTCGTCGAGGGCATGCGCCGCGCTCACGAAGCGTTGTCCTACATGAAGCTCATCCAGATAGAAACGCGGGGTCGCGTCATCTCCACTCGCAGGCGTCATGGCCGGCCTCTTGCGATTTGCGCAACTTCATGGTCGAGCCTCGCGCGATCCTAGGCCGGGGCGCCCGTCGCGAGTTCGGCCAGGGCGACGAGTTTGACGTCGAGTTTCCTTGCGGCTTCGGCGACATGTTCGTTGTCGAGATGGCTCATAAGCGATGAGGGAAGGTCATAGGCCAATCGAACCGTCTTGCTGCCGGCGTCCTCATAGATCATCAGTCGAACAGGGACGTTGAGGCCGGCGCCGAGCTCATGCTTGATCATGGTTTGGGCGATCAGCGGATTGCCGATCGTATACAACCTGGCTTTGGCTTTCAACTCGATCCGGGCCAGCCACGCCCCGTGATCGACAGTCATGAAGCGCATGAAGCCGCTCGCGCCTTCGCGCAATTGGACGCGGGCTTCGAAGTCCGATGGGCTCCGCGCGGCCTCGATATCGTCTTGCAACTCTCCATTCTCGACCGAGCCCAAGGCCGCTTCAAAGGCGGCGATCACCTCGTCGAACGATCGAGCGCTGATATGTTCGTGGTGGCGGACCGTGAATTCATCTATCATGACAATCTCCCGGCCGCCGCTCGCGCCGCGGCGAGCTGCACGAGAGCCGAAGACGGTCCCTGATTTGGCGTCCAGCTGTGGCTCTCGGCGAACCTGATGAATTCATCGAGGTGCTCGTCCTCGGTTTCGCGTCGCCACATGAGGCCGATCGTGCGGCCTACGCCCAAGTCGGACACGGGCACCTGCTTCACCTCCGGCACAACAAAATGGGCGGGAGTAAACGCTACGCCAATTCCGGCAGCGACGAGAGCGAACGCCCTATCATCTTGGTCGGTTCGATACACGACCTTGATCTTTATGCCGCGCGAATCGAGCGCGTCGCTCGCATCCTGGAATTTGTCGCAGCCCGTCCGCACGATGAAAGGCTCGTTGTGAAGGTCGGCGAGAGTCACAGCTTGCCGCCCTGCGAAGCGGTGGTTTTTGGGAACGGCCAATACATAGGGTTCATCGAAGAGAATTCGACTCCCGAACTTCGAGGAGTCGCGCTCGAAAATCGTCAGGATCGTATCGAGCTTCCCTTGATCCAGGAGCGTGACCAATTGCTCGCATGTGCCGTCGGAAAGTTCGATAGCCACGAGCGGCTTGTCGCGCCGGAAGGAGCACAACAACTTGGACACCTGTTGGCTGGACAGCGACTGCAATATTCCGATTCTCAAAAGCTTCGGCGTGGTGAACGCCTTGAGTTCGGCTTTCACCGTATTGCCCACATAGAGCATGGTCTTGCCGGCCTCGAGCAGCCGCATCCCCGCAGGGGTTGCAACAACCGAAGAGCGCCGCCGCTCAAGCAATTTGATTTCGAGCTCCGCCTCGAGTTTCGCAATGCTGGCCGAGATCGCCGGCTGCGAAACCGCTTCGCGCTGGGCGGCTTTGGTGAAACTGCCGGTTTCAACGACGGAGATGAAATGCCTGATCTGGTAGAGCTCCATGCATAAACACTACCTATTTACACGGCTATGATAAAGGATTTTCCTATAGGCTAAGGCGAGCGGTTGGTTCGTGAGCCCTTCGTCGTCGGACCTGTCGCCAAGGCGTCGCTTCGGAGCGCGACGGAGCAGGTCCCGGCTAAGGCGTCGCCCTTTCGAACGCCGTCACCCCTCCGGTCTCAGCGTCAATAAGGTCAAACCGATTGGGATAGGCCTCCAACAAAGTCGCCCAATAGTTCTTGCCGTTGTCGAGCGCGAGCCTGAGCGTCCCGTTCGATCCCAATGTGTAGGCGCCAGGTTCTGAAGCCGCTGGTTCAGAGCGTCCGGCGGAGCTTACGCCGATTGTCCTATCCGCACGAAACACGATCGACGAATGGCCGTCCGTAGCTTGCCATTCACCAACGATCGGGACGTTCACCGTGGCGTTCGAGTGCAGGCTGGTTTCTCGCGTCAAGCTGAAATTGTTGAGAAAAAAGATGGAGAGGACGCAAATGCCCAAAACCATCAATTCAAGCGGAATCCGCTTGGGCTTGTCCGGCTGGAGCGATTTCGAACTCATCACTGCATCCTCACATTCGCGGGGGTAAAGTCGTGCGTTGAAAATGGCTTCCAAATTTCTTGCTGACGCACGCCGAGCGACAATCGTTTTTTGGGACCGCTCGCAAGCAATCGATCGGCGCGCGGCGCGTGGTTGTTACGCCTGTGGTTGTGGATTTAACCCTTCCAGATTGGGCCCCGCCTTTGGCGGGCGGATGACGCCTGTGGTTGGCACGGAAGATCCGCGCAGCGGCGTTGTTGCGTCGTCGCCGGTGTCGCGCACCGGGCGGCGGCCTTGCAACAGGCCGAGGATCTCCTCGCCGGTCAGGGTCTCGAATTCGAGCAGCCCCTTGGCCAGGGTCTCGAGGTCGTTGCGCCGCTCGGTGATGATCCGGCGCGCCTCGCCGAGCCCCATTTCGACCAGCCGGCGCACTTCCGAGTCGATCTTCTGCGCGGTGGCCTCGGAGATGGTGGTCTGCCGCCCCATCGAATAGCCGAGGAAGACCTCCTGCTGGTTGTCGCCATACATCACCGTGCCGAGCTCGTCGGAGAAGCCCCAGCGGGTCACCATGGCGCGCGCAAGATTGGTCGCCTGCTCGATGTCGGATTGGGCGCCGGAGGTGATCTTGTCCTTGCCGAAAATGATCTCCTCCGAAACCCGGCCGCCCATGCAGACCGCAAGGCGCGAGGTCATCTGCTCATAGGTCATCGAGAGCTTGTCCCGCTCGGGCAGCTGCATCACCATGCCGAGCGCGCGGCCGCGCGGAATGATCGTCGCCTTATGCACCGGATCGGTCGCCGGCACGCTGAGCGCGACGATGGCGTGGCCGCCCTCGTGATAGGCGGTGAGCATTTTCTCGTCCTCGGTCATCACCATGGTGCGCCGCTCGGCGCCCATCATGATCTTGTCCTTGGAATCCTCGAACTCGGCCATGGTGACGACGCGCTTGCCGCGCCGCGCCGCCAGAAGCGCCGCCTCATTGACGAGATTCATGAGATCCGCGCCGGAAAAGCCCGGCGTGCCGCGCGCCACCGTCCGGAGCTCGACGTCCGGCGCGAGAGGCACCTTGCGGACATGCACTTTAAGGATGCGCTCGCGGCCGACCACATCCGGGTTCGGCACCACGATCTGGCGATCGAAGCGGCCGGGACGCAGCAGAGCCGGGTCGAGCACGTCGGGACGGTTGGTGGCGGCGATCAGAATGATGCTCTCATTCGCCTCGAACCCGTCCATCTCGACAAGCAGCTGGTTCAAGGTCTGCTCGCGCTCGTCATTGCCGCCGCCGAGGCCCGCGCCGCGATGCCGCCCGACCGCGTCGATCTCATCGATGAAGATGATGCAGGGCGCGTTTTTCTTGGCCTGCTCGAACATGTCGCGGACGCGGCTCGCGCCGACGCCGACGAACATCTCGACGAAATCGGAGCCCGAGATGGTGAAGAAGGGCACATTGGCCTCGCCGGCTATGGCGCGGGCGAGCAGGGTCTTGCCGGTGCCGGGCGGTCCGATGAGAAGGACGCCGCGCGGGATGCGTCCGCCGAGCCTCTGGAACCTTTGCGGATCGCGCAGAAACTCGACGATCTCCTGCAGGTCCTCCTTGGCCTCGTCGACGCCGGCGACGTCCTCGAAAGTGACCCGCCCATGCGCCTCGGTCAGAAGCTTGGCCTTGGATTTGCCGAAGCCCATGGCCTTGCCGCCCGCCCCCTGCATCTGGCGCGAGAGAAAGATCCAGACGCCGAAGATGGCGATGAGCGGCAGGCCGTTGACGAGCAGCGTCAGGAGCCAGTTATTGCCCTCGGACGGCGGCTTGGCGGAGATCGACACGTTCTTCTTGTAGAGGCTCTGCACCAGGGTCGGATCATTCGGCGCATAGGTCGCGAAGGCGCGATTGTCGGTGAAATGGCCGGTGATCTCATTGCCGGCGATGGTGACCTCGCGGACATGCCCCTGGTCGACCTCATTCAGGAGCTGGCTGAACGAGATGTCTTGCGTCGGCGCCCGCTGGCCCGGGTTCTGGAACAGCATGACCAGCGCGACCACGAGCAGGATAATGATTACCCAAAGCGCGAAATTTCGGAAGTTCGGATTCATTGTCGTTCCCGCCGCGGTTCTAAGCAAATTGAGAAGGTGACCGGATAGCGTTGTGACTTGCACAGGTCAGGCCGCCAGGACCGCGGTGCAAACGCCTCCCTTAGTCGATGACCGTTCGCCATGTCGGCATAACGCCGACATTGTATGCTCCTTCGGCGTGTGTGCAGAGTATGTGAAGCAGCGAGACAAATGAAATCGTATGTTTTTATCGCGGGAATAGAAGATGCTTATGAAGCATTGCCCTGATCGCCCGAGATGGGGCTCGGCCTCATCATTTATTTTTATGTCAGGAATAGAAAATGCTTATCCAACACCAGTTGCCCCTCTCGACTTCAGTCTCGTCATCATGATTATGGTTCTGCCTCGCTTTCATGCCAGGGGCGGGGCCGATGCGCGTTCTTGATGTATGTCGTCATCAGCAATGAGATTTTGTCTGACGCACGAGCTACGCCTGTCGCCACGCAGGCAGATGCGGATCGGCAAGCTCGATGTCGACCGGGCCTATGCCGAAGATTGCGATCACCACAGGCTCTTTGGCGCCGTGAGGCACGCCGTCATAATGGAAGGTCCGCGCGGTCCGCTTGACGTAGCCGCCTGCCGGCACCGGCACAGCCATATCCGGCGTGAAGTCGGCGCCGCTGTTGACCCACCATGTGCCGGACATGACCATCTGGATTCGATCGGTGGCGTAGCTGTGCGGCGCGCTGAACCAGCCAGGGTTCCATTTCATCAGGACCAAGTAGGGGCCAGGCCGGTCAAGGTCCCCGTAGAGTTTCGCCATTTCGCCGCTGCCCGGCGGCAACCCAGCCCAGGGGGCGAAGCTGATGTCGCCGTGTTGCAGGATGAAGGTCTGCTTCGGATCGATTTCCGAAGCCTTGGCCGCGCTTGCCAGCATGGCCGGCAACAGCGCTGTCAGAAGGAATGTCCGGCGTTGCATGAGTTTCTCCTGGTCGCGGCATGCAGGCTTTCTGAGCGCGCGCGTCAACCTAGGGCGCCGCGCGCAATCGCGATGGCCATGAGACCCCATTCCCAGATCGCCTCAGGTCGCTACATGTGGCGACATCCGTAAGTTCTGGTGCGTCATGCAATGGGGTAGTCGGCGCCCAAGCTGGTCGTCTTCCAGAGGTCTACCTCCTGCAGCATCGAGCGCAGGTGGCTTTCGACATTGTCGAAGCCTTCATGACCGAGCACGAGATGCCGCGGCGGCGTGCGCGATTGCACCGCCTTGATGACGGCCTCGGCGGCGCGCGCAGGATCGCCCGCTTGCCTGCCGCTATATCCGGGGATTTCCCTGCGTCGGCGGCCAGCCGTCGTCTCGTAGTCAGCAATGACGTCGGTTGATTGTTTTAGTGATCGCCCAGCCCAATCCGTCCGAAACGGGCCAGGCTCGACCACGAGCACATGGAGTCCTAGCGGCTCCACCTCCTGCGCGAGGGACTCCGACAGGCCCTCAACCGCAAATTTGGTGGCCGCATAATAGCCGGAACCGGCAAAGCCGACGATCCCGCCTACGGACGCGATATTGACGATATGCCCGCGCCGCCGAGCCCGCATTCCCGGCAGAACCGCGCGGATCATCGCGGCCAAGCCGAAGAAGTTAGTCTCGAACATGGCGCGGATGTCTTTCTCGTCACCTTCCTCCACTGCGGCCATGTAACCGTAGCCGGCATTGTTGACGAGCACGTCGATGCGGCCAAACGCGCGCTCCGCTTCGCTAACGGCGCGCTTGATCTGATCCGGCTTCGTCACGTCCAGGGCGAAGGCTTTCGCGTTGTCTTCATGCCCGGCGATGAGATCGTCGAGCTTCTTCGGATCGCGCGCCGTCGCGGCTACGCGAAATCCATGCGCGAGCGCGGCGCGGACGAACTCGCGCCCGAACCCTGTGGAGCAGCCGGTGACGAACCAAACGGGAGAATCGGCGTTGCTGTCTGCCATAAGTCACTTTCCTTTGAACGATGCCACCAGGTCGAAAGACCGGTCCGGCTCTCTTCAAACCGCTGACGGCGGCGGAAAATGCCGCGCGGCGCAGGACCGGACGCGCGCCATGTGTTGATCTGCGATTGAGCGCGGGAGGTCCGGCGCAACCTCGTCGAAATGCAGATGTTCGAGCAGATCGAATCCGGCGGACCGGAAGATATGCGTGTCCTGGAGAATTTCGACAGCCTTCCAATTGCCGCTTTCAATTAGGATCCGCAACGGCGCTCCCGAGATTGTGATCAGAACCGCCTTCTTCCCGGAGAGAAGCCCGCGCACGAGGCCGTTGTGTGATTCATAGGCGAAGCCGCGCGCGAAAACGCGGTCGATATACCCTTTCATCATCGCCGGCATCGACATCCACCAAAGAGGGTAGATGACGGTAAGAACGTCGGCGGAGCGTATATCATCCTGCGCCTGCGCCACATCCGAGCAGGGCGGATGATCGGCGCTCGCTGGCGCAAGCTCGCGCGCGGCGAGGACGGGATTGAAGCCCATGCGGTAGAGATCATATGTCTGCTGGCTGTGGCCGAGCTTTTCCAATTCTGCGGCATAGGCGCGCGTCAGCCCCATCGTGAAGCTGTCTTCGGCGGGATGAGCCACGACGACGAGGTGCTTCATATGATCCTCCGATAAAATTTGGTATCGGTCATTTCGGGCGAGCCGTCGCTGATCTGCCTCAAGATAGGCGCGAGAGCTCGCAGGCGTTAATGCCTGCGCGAGGATGCTGAGGGCCCGGTAAGCGACAAGCGCGCCTGATGCAGCCTTCTACGGTTTGCGCCCCGCTTTCGCTCCGTCTCGCTGGCTCGGGGACGCGCTCTTGACCTGCGGATAAAACTCATCTAACCGGATCGTTCTTGGCGCGTCTTCGGGCGCGCCAAGCTTTTGCGATGGGCTTTGTCCCATTCTAAGACGCACCCGCGGCGCTTCCTTCATCAAGCAGATTTCTGTTCAAGCAGATTTCCGCTGAAGCGATGAGCCTGTCGGCTTGGCCTTGTTTCAAGGCCTCGCAGAGGAGGGCGCGTTCCTCCCCCCTTGCCGGTGGAGGACGCCGTTTTGAGCGCTGCGCTTCCAGCGTCGACTCCGCGCGTCCTCTCGCCAGCGTATCTATCAAGAGGACACGCGATGACGAAACGCGCTGAAGCCAAGTATAAGATCGACCGCCGGATGGGCCAGAATATCTGGGGCCGTCCGAAGAGCCCGGTGAATCGGCGCGAATATGGACCGGGCCAGCATGGCCAGCGCCGCAAGGGCAAGCTTTCGGATTTCGGCACCCAGCTCAAGGCCAAGCAGAAGCTCAAAGGCTATTACGGCAATATTTCGGAAAAGCAGTTCCGCAAATATTACGCCGAAGCGATCCGCTTGAAGGGCGACTCCGGCGACAACCTAATCGGTCTTTTGGAGCGCCGTCTCGACGCCGTCATCTATCGCGCCAAATTCGTGCCGACTGTCTTCGCCGCGCGGCAGTTCGTCAGCCATGGCCACGTCAAGGTCAATGGACGGCGGGTCAATATCGCCTCCTATCAGGTCAAGGTCGGCGATGTGATCGAGCTGAAGGAATCCTCGCGCGAGATCATTCTCGTCCTCGAGGCGAAGCAACTCGCCGAGCGCGACGTGCCGGACTATTACGATGTCGATCATAATAAGATGAGCGCGAAGCTCACCCGGATACCGCTGCCCGCGGAAGTGCCTTATCCGGTGGTCATGGAGCCCAATCTCGTCATCGAGTTCTATTCGCGCTGATCCTCGATCGACGCCGGAGGCCGAGTCGGCGACCAATGCGAACGGCGGATTGCTTCAATCCGCCGGACTCGAGGCTCAGGGTGAATCGTTCGGCGATTTCGGCTGTCCGAATCGGGATACGAAATTCTTGACCTGTTGGGCCAATCGCGCGGCTTGGCCGACGCGATCGGCCGCCTGCGCGGGGGCGTTCCTGACCGCGCTCGTCACCGCGCCAGCCTGTTTCTGGGCCGCAGTCAGCGGGTTATCAACGGAAAACCTTATTTCGATCTTCTTGCTGACCGTGACCTCTACATATTCATAGTCGTCGTCCGTCGCATTGGCCATCGACCTGCTCCTTCATGAGATCGCCACGGTTGGCGCGGAGATCGTATTTATCCCAACCTGCGACAAGGTGAGATTCAGAAATTCATAGGGCGCGACGACATTGTGCAGCTCTATTTTGCCGATCGACGTGCTGGCGCTGATATTATGGATTACCAGCTGATCGATATGGGCCTCGGCGCTGGGTTTGACCTTGAGCAACAGGTCGAGGCAGCCGAGATCAATATGGAACGCCTTCGGCTTTGGGGTCGCGGCCACATCCACGCCCTGGCTCGCAATATCCGCGACCGATGCGCTGGGGAGCGCCAGATTGGATAGAGCCAGTTGCCCGAGCGGGAACGCGTCTCCATGGATCTTCCCGATCGTGAGCGAATCGATGCTTGCGGCGGGCGCGCCGAAGCCGCCGATGTTCAAGGCTCCGATCCCGAGCCCCGCGATCGAGAACCCCTGCGTGGGCAGTTTGAGATTGCGGGCCTGGATCTGCTCCGCGACCAAGGCCCCGAGCTGCAGACTCGCGATTGGATTGGCGGTCGCCGCGACATTCGCGACATTCAGGCTGGCTATGTCGATCTTGAATTTCTCGAGCCCCGGCAGCTTGATGTCGCCGAAGGCCACGGTAAAATTCTGGATGCCGATGTCCACCACGCCGTTGTCGTCGAACGCGGCGCCGGGCACATCGATATGCAGGCGCCACTCCAGGCTCATGGCGTAATTGATTGTCACGCGGAAGTTGCGCAGGATGCCGCCGTCGCACGCGGCGTTGAGCTCGAAATCAGTCACGACCAGCTGGCCGATCTGGATCGGGCCTATTCCGATATCGCCGACGCTGATCGCATTGACGCCAAATTGCTGGATGTCCGCTTCCGCGATTGTCGCTAGCATCTCTCGCCCTTCTGCTTAAATGCGCTTTCCGCGGCCGCTCCCGGTTGCGGCTCTGGAGCCCCCTCTGCGCGTGTTGCGGTCAATCAATCGCCGGGCGGCTTTCGCTGCGCCTGCGGGGCGAGCAGCGTCGGGTGGATCCGATTGACTGCGCCGACGACCTCCTTGAGCTGACTCGCAAGCTCGCTCAATCTCTGCAGATGGCCTGCGAGCTCCGGGTGGACCCCGGTCTCGCCCGCTTCGATCGGCCGGCTGCTGATCTGCGTAAGCGGCGTGAGTATGTCCTCAAGCGTCACATTGATCTCGTATTTTTTCACCGGAACAAGGGTGACTTCAGGCGTTTCATCCGCGGCCATCGGCGCCTCCTTCACGAGACGGTAAATTCCGGAATCTCGATCGTGTTGATCCCGATTTGAGAAAGGGTGAGATTGAGCGCGTCATAGGGCAGCACGACATTATGCAGAACAACCTGGCCCACGGTCGCGCTCGCATTTGCGCCAGTGATCTCAAGATGGTCGATGTGCGACAGCGCAGATGGCGTGATCTTGATCGAAAGGCGCAAGATGCCGGCGTCGAAACCGACCGACCGCGACGGCAGATTGGCTGGTATGTCGAGCGGCGCCGAGCTGCTTAGCTGAGGAATCTGAGCGGTCGGCAATTGCAGGCCGCTCAAGTTGAACGCCGGGATTTTCACCGGGTCGCCATGCACGTGGCGGATCGTGGCCGTGTCGATCTTTGCGGCCGGGACGCTGATTGTCTCCCCCTGCACCGAGTTGATCGTCAGGCCGGCGATCGTAAAGCCGGCCGAGGGCAGCGCTGTGTCTTGCGCTTGGATCTGGTCGGCAGTCGTGTTGTGGAGCTGGAGGCTCAGTGGGTTCGCCGAAACCGATAGGTTCTGAGCGGTCAACGACGGAATATTGATATGGACGTTGTTCAGCCCTGGGATCACGATATTGCCGACCGGCATCGAGAAGCTGAAGGAGCCGAGATCATATGTGTCGCCGACGTCAATGTCGGGGATTCCATCCGGCAAGCCGACGTGGACGTGCCATTCGACCGAGATCTGCAACGTGACCGTGACGCTGACGTTTTGCAGCACGCCCTGCGCCGCCGACAGCGAGAAATCAGTATTGTTCAACACCAGGTCGCCGACCGTTATCGGGCCGATCGAGACCTCGCCGACCGATATGGTCGTGAGGCCCGCTTGCTGGATGTCAAGCTTTGGGACTTTGACTTGCACAGACGCCTCCCCCCGGCCTCAGCAGCCCAAGCATATCCGCTACAGCGCAGAACCAACGATCGCAACGGGCGCAGGCGCCCGCGGATCGATTCCCCCTTCCACGCCGATAGGTAAGGCTAGTCTTCGCGCCTCAATGCGTCAATGCGCACATCATGAGCGCTGCGCAGGCGCCGCGACGCATGGAGCAGGTTGCGTTGCAACAACGGCGAGTTTGGGGGCGGCCTATTGCGCCGCTTCGGCGTCGGAGGTGAGCTCGAGCCATTCTTCTTCGGCCGCGACAAGGGCCTTCTCCAGATCGCCGCGCTGCGCCGAAAGCTGCGCGGCTTTCGCCGCATCCTTGGAGAAGACGGCGGGATTGGCGAGCGTCTTGTCGATGCGCGCCATGAGATCCTGGAACTTGCGCATTTTTTCCTCGATCGCCCAGATGCGCTTCTTCAGCGGCGCGGCGTCTTTTTTGCTGGGCGCGTCGCGGCGTTGCGGCTCGGCGCGCTGGGCTTCGGCGCGGTCCTTCTTCGCTTGCCTGCCATTGCCGGCGCCGGCGCGGTCGAGGACATATCTCTTGTAGTCGTCCATGTCGCCGTCGAACGCCTTGACCGTGCCGCCGTCGACGAGCCAGAGCCGGTCGGCGCAGGCGTCGAGAAGATGCCGGTCATGCGAGACCAGGATGATCGCCCCTTCATACTCATTGATCGCCTCGATCAAGGCGGCGCGGCTGTCGATGTCGAGATGGTTCGTCGGCTCGTCGAGAATGAGAAGATGCGGCCCGTGGAAGGTCGCGAGTCCCATCAGAAGCCTTGCCTTTTCGCCGCCGGAGAGTTGCGCGACCTTGGTGTCGGCTTTCACATTCGGGAAGCCGAATTGGGCGCATTTGCCTCTGATCTTCGCCTCGGTCGAATCGCGCATGAGCTCGGCGACGCATTGAAAGGGCGTCGCCGTCTCGTCGAGATCATCGACCTGATGCTGGGCGAAAAATCCGACCTCCAGCTTGGAGGAGCGCCTGACCACGCCGCCTTGGGCTTCGAGCCGCCCGGCGACGAGCTTGGCAAAGGTGGATTTGCCATTGCCGTTCGAGCCGAGGAGGCCGATGCGGTCATCATCCGAAATATTGAGAGATAGCCGCTTCAACACTGGCTCCGCCCCGTAGCCGACGCTGGCGTCCTCCATGGCGACGATCGGCGGGCTCAGGGGCTTTTTCGGCGAGGGGAGATGAAACGGCAGGATATGGCCGTCGACGATCGCCGAGACGGGCTCCATCTTGGCGAGCATTTTCAGCCGCGACTGGGCCTGCGCCGCCTTGGTGGCCTTGGCGCGGAACCGATCGACGAAAGACTGCAAATGCTTGCGCTGATCGTCCTGCTTTTTCTTGTGCTTGAGCAGGATCGCCTGCTGCTCGCGCCGCTGCCGCTCGAAGCTCGAATAATTGCCGCGCCAGAGGGTGAGCTTGGCCTGGTCGAGATGCAGGATGTGATCGGACACGGCGTCGAGCAGATCGCGGTCATGGCTGATGACGAGAATCGTCGCCGGATAGCGCTGCAGATAATCGATGAGCCAGAGCGTTCCTTCGAGATCGAGGTAATTGGTCGGCTCGTCGAGAAGGAGAAGATCGGGATTCGAGAACAGAACAGCCGCGAGGGCGACGCGCATCCGCCAGCCGCCCGAGTATTCGCTGAGAGACCGATTTTGCGCCGGCTCGTCGAAGCCGAGGCCGGAGAGAATGCTTGCGGCGCGCGAGGGCGCCGAATGCGCGTCAATATCGGCGAGCCGCATGTGAATGTCGGCGATGCGCGCGGGGTCGGTCGCGGTTTCGGCTTCCTCCGTGAGGCGGGCGCGTTCGAGATCGGCGGCGAGAACGAAATCGATCAGGGTTCCGGGGCCGCCCGGCGCCTCCTGCTCGACGCGGCCTAGACGCATCTGGCGCGGATAGGAGATCGAGCCGGACTCGGGCGCGAGCTCGCCCGAGATCATGCGGAACAGCGTCGTCTTCCCGGCGCCGTTGCGGCCGACGAAGCCGACGCGTGCATGGTCGGGAAGCGCCGCGGTCGCCTTGTCGAAGAGAACCCGAGGTCCCAATCGGAGCGTTATGTCGTTGATATGGAGCATGCCGGGCTTGTCGCTCGCCTTGCGCTGCATTGCAAGAGAAAGTGAATTTCGCCCAGAGTATTTTCGCTGTTGATTGAACTGTGTCGCAATAGATCGAAAGAGCGGGGTCGCCGCCGATTGGATGCGTCTCGCGAAGTAGAACCTGGTCTATATTTTCGCGGAGACGTTCGATTTATCCCGATCGCCTCGGTCGGAAAGCAATTCCACGCCATTTGGAGCAGTTCCAATATGGGAGGCTTGAGCGAAGGCGAGGAATGGCTTAAGCGTTTCCGCGCATAGGAAATCGCTTTAGATAGGACCTCGCAGCGGCGATCCTATTCGCCTTGCTGGAAACTCGGGGCGTAATGGGGCGAACCGCCGAATTCTTGATTTGCGTAAATGATCTTCTGCTCGTTGCTCGCGCCCGGCGACGAAACGCCGCCTGGCCAAAGATGCAGAGCGGGCCTTGCCGTGGCGCACGACAGTCGTTAGAATAATTCTAAGTCGAAACTCCATAGGTTAAGTCAGATGGAGCCTCGGCTTCGACGCGCAGTTTTTTCTTCGTTGAAGGGAGTGTGAATATGGCAGCGCTTGGTGGCAGCAAAACCGAAGACAATCTGAAGGCAGCCTTTGCCGGCGAATCGCAGGCGAATCGGCGGTATCTTTATTTCGCACAAAAGGCCGACGTCGAAGGCTATAATGACGTGGCCGCCGTGTTCCGTTCGACCGCCGAGGGCGAAACGGGCCATGCGCATGGCCATCTCGAGTTCCTCGAGGCGGTTGGCGATCCGGCCACCGGTCTGCCGATCGGCGAGACTTCGAAGAATCTAACCGCCGCCGTCGCCGGCGAAACGCACGAATATACCGACATGTATCCGGGCTTTGCGCGCACCGCGCGCGAGGAAGGCTTCGGCGAAATCGCCGATTGGTTCGAGACGCTCGCCAAGGCCGAGCGTTCGCATGCCGGGCGCTTCCAGAAGGCTCTCGACGAGCTGCCGAAGTAAGCCGCGACGGACTAAAGGGTCCGGCTCGTTCCGCGAGCCGGGCTGCCCTTTGGCCGGCTCCATATCTAACGCGTGATCCGACTCCGATGTGCGGCATTTGAGCGGGACGCGACGACCAATAATTCAAGAGAGCCAGTCGCAATTTTGATCCAAACGGATGCGAGTCGTCCGTCTGGCTTGACCCGCTGGCGAGAAGAGGCGACATGAGCGAAGGCGGCCTAGGGGCGCCCACAAGGCATCCGTTGGATTGGAAGAACCCGGAGTTTTACGACGAGGCGAAGCTCGACGCCGAGCTGCGGCGCGTGTTCGACATCTGTCACGGCTGCCGCCGTTGCTTCAATTTATGCGATTCCTTCCCGCGTCTTTTCGATCTTGTCGACGCTTCGCCAAATGGCGAGCTCAATACGGTCGAGAGCAAGGATTTCAAGCCGGTCGTCGACGCCTGCACGCTCTGCGACATGTGCTATATGACGAAATGCCCCTATGTTCCGCCGCATGAGTTCAATCTCGACTTTCCGCATCTGATGCTGCGCTATCGCGCCGTCGAGGCGAAGAAGGGCGAGGTCGACCTGGCCGATCGCGAGCTAGCCAAAACCGATCGCAACGGCAGGCTCGCCTCCTACATCGCACCGCTCGCCAATTTCGCGACGAATAGCGCCAACAAGACCGCCCGCGGCCTGGTCGAGAAATATGTCGGCCTCGACAAGGAGGCCTGGCTGCCGAAATACGCTTCGAAAAGCTTCGAGGAGCGCGCCAAGGAAGAGCCGGTCGCGGTCAATCGCGAGGCCCCGGCCGCCGGCCGCAAGGCCGTGATCTACGCGACTTGTTTCGCCAATTTCAACGAGCCGGACATAGGATTGGCGGCCCGCGCGGTGCTCGCCAGGAATGGGGTCGAGACGGAGGTCCTGCATCCGCATTGCTGCGGCATGCCTTTATTGGAGCAAGGCAATATCGCGGAGGTCGCGGAGAGCGCGCGGATCGTGGCCGCCGCGCTGCGTCCATGGATCAGAAAGGGCTATGACATTGTCGCGCTCGTGCCGTCCTGCGCCTTGATGCTCAAATCCGAATGGCCGCTGATTCTGCCCGATGACGCTGACGTCAAGCTGCTGGCGAAAGCGACCTTCGATCTCAGCGAATATGTTGTCGGCATTGCGCGTAAAGAGGGTCTGGCGCCGGGCCTCGCGCCGGTCGCGACCGGGGGAGTCGCCTTGCACATATCCTGTCATTCGCGGGCGCAGAACATGGGGCAGAAGGCGCGCGAGCTTTTGAAGCTCATCCCGGAGGCCAATCTGCAGGTGATCGAGCGCTGCTCCGGCCACGGCGGCTCCTGGGGCTACAAGACGGAAAATTTCGAGACCGCGCTAAAGGTCGGCGCGCCGGTGGCGCGGCAGGCCGCGGAGGGCGGCAAGGCCATTGTAACGTCGGAATGTCCGCTCGCCGGCCTGCATATCGCCCAAGGCGTGGACAGGCTCGACGGCGGCAAGGAGAAGCCGCGGCTCTACAGCCATCCAATTCAACTTCTGGCGGAAGCCTATGGCCTTTAGACCATAGGCTTTGGAGCGGAACATGGCGCAAAAGCATAATCTCACGACGGACGACATCCTGCCGATGGCCGACTACGGCAAGATCCGCCCGGAAAGCCGCCGCAAGATCTCCCTGCGCAAGCAGAATCGGCGCGTCGAGGTCGGACCCTTCGTCACCTTCTATTTCGAGAACTACGACACGATGTGGATGCAGGTCCACGAGATGCTCTATATCGAAAAGGCCGGGCCGGAGCAGGCGGCCGATGAGATCGCCGCCTATAATCCGCTGATCCCCAAAGGGCATGAGCTTGTCGCGACCTTCATGATCGAGATCGACGATCCCGATAGGCGGAAGCGCCTTCTCGCCGGCCTCGGCGGCATCGAGAACGCCGCCTTCATCTCGATCGGCGGCGAGCGCATTATCGGTGCGCCCGAGGCGGATCAGGACCGCACGCGGGCGGACGGCAAGGCGTCCTCGGTTCAATTTGTCCATTTCCCCTTCACGCGGGCGCAGATCGCAGCCTTTCGCGCGCCGCGCGCCGAGGCGACGATCGGCTTTTCGCATCCGGCCTATGGCCATATGGCGATCGTGCCGGAAGCCGTCAGGGCCGAACTCGCCGGAGATTTTGACTGAGAGGGGCGATTTAGCCACATCATCGGTAGCGACAATCATAATTATCTGAACGATCGATTGGACCAATTTAAGTCCCGCTTTTATAGCTCCCTTCAGGTTCGATGCTCCGGCGTCGAACGCTCTCGAAAGGAGTTTTTAGATGGTCGCAATTGGCTCCAAGGTTCCGAGCTTCTCCGTCGTCGGCGTCAAGCCCGGTTTCGAATCGCATGAGGAAAACGGCGTAAGCGCCTTCGAGGCGCTCACCGAAGCGAGCTTTCCTGGCAAATGGAAGGTCATTTTCTTCTATCCAAAGGATTTCACCTTCGTCTGCCCGACCGAGATCGCCGAATTCGCGCGTCTCAGCACGGAATTCGAGGATCGCGGCGCCGTGGTGCTTGGCGGTTCGACCGACAATGAGTTTGTGAAGCTCGCCTGGCGGCGCGCGCATAAGGATCTCGCCAAGCTTCCGATCTGGCAATTCGCCGATACGAATGGCTCGCTGACCGATGGGCTCGGCGTTCGCTCGCCCGATGGCGTCGCCTATCGCTATACGTTCATCGTCGATCCCGACAATGTCATCCAGCATATCTACGCCAATAATCTCAATGTCGGCCGCGCGCCCAAGGACACGCTGCGCGTGCTCGACGCCTTGCAGACGGACGAGCTTTGTCCGTGCAACCGCGATGTCGGCGGCGACATTCTCGAGATTGCATGAGGCGCCTCATGTCGATCGAAAGCCTGAAAGACAGGATTCCCGACTTCGCCCGCGATGTCCGACTGAACCTTTCCGCGCTCGTCAACGACGATGCGCTTGGCGAAGAGGCCAAATACGGCCTCCTTCTCGCCTGCGCAATCGCCACGCGCAACGCCGATGTGGCGCAGGCTTTCGATCGAGAGGCGGCGTCGCGTCTTTCGCCGGCGGCGCGGGATGCGGCGCGCGCGGCGGCCGCCATCATGGCGATGAACAATGTCTACTATCGGTTCACGCATCTCGCCTCGAACAAGGCCTATCGGACAATGCCGGCGAAGCTGCGAATGTCCGTGATCGGAAGCCCTGGCGTCGCCAAGGTCGATTTCGAGCTTTGGTGCCTAGCGGTCTCGGCGATCAATGGCTGCGGCGCCTGCGTCGACGCGCACGAAAAGGTTCTGGCGGCGGCGGGCGTGACGTCCGAGACGATCCAGTTCGCGGCGCGATGCGCCGCGATCGTTCAATCCGTCGCCGTGGCCCTTGAGGCGGCGCGCCTGCCGGTCGCCGTCGCATAAGTGAAGGCGTCGGGATTATTCCGACGCCTCCACAGCATCTTTTGGGACGCTCCCTCGAATAAGCTCCGCGAGCGCCGCGATCGCGGGCCGGCGCGGATTGGTCTGGCGCGAGATGAGACGCACGCGGCGCGACGCATGCGGCCCGCCCAGCCGGCGCGCAGTGAGACCGCCCGGCAGCCCGCGTGCGTCGAAAGAGCCAGGCTCGGCGCCAGGGTCATGCCATATCCCGCCGCCGCCATCTGCAGCAGGGTCTGCAAGCTCGTCGCCCGCATGTCGGCCATGGCGTCCTCGCCGAGATCCGGGTGCTGGCAGAGGTCGAGCGCCTGATCGCGCAGGCAATGCCCATCCGCGAGCAGTAAAAGCCGATGCGGATCGATCTCCGCGGCGTCAACGCAGGCGCTGCGCGAGAGCGGATGATCTTCCGGCAGAACCAGAAAGAACGGTTCGTCGAACAAGGCCATGCTCTCGAGCGCGTCCGTCTCCGGGTCGGAGGCGATGATGGCGGCGTCGAGCCGGCCTGAAACGACGGGCTCGATGAGCCGCGCCGTCAAATCCTCGACCAGAAGCAAAGGCGTCGCCGGCATGGCTTCGCGCGCCCGCGGCAGAATGAAAGGCGTCAGATAGGGTCCGAGCGTCGGGATGACGCCGAGCCGCAGCGGCCCGACCATAGGATCGCGGCGCGCCTTGGCGCAGGCCAGGAGATCGTCGGCGGCGGCGATGGCGCGTCGCGCATGGTCCAGGATCTGCTCGCCTGCGGCCGTGGTCGCAATCGATTTGCCGACCCGCTCGAAAATGCCGACCCCGAGCTCTTCCTCGAGCTTCAGGATCTGGCCGCTCAAGGTCGGCTGGCTGACATGGCAGGCGGCGGCGGCGCGGCCGAAATGGCCGAGATCGGCGACGGCGACAATATAGCGGAGGTCACGCAAGTTCATTAAATTAACAATATCAATTCATAGCGCTTTAAACAATCGCCTCCGTTTAAGGATTGCGGAGTTCTCTCATCGCGGTCCGATCATGAAGAGCTTTGACAAAGCCGTATATTTGTATTTGAAGTGATAGTCTTATCGAGCCTAAGCTAAAATAGCTTGAGCATGAGCCCTTAGAGTTTGATCAAACAGCTAAGCAAGCGTGGCTTAAACTTGTATAAATCATGGAGAAAGCTCAAGCTCAGGCTACATCTCTCTCGCCAGCGTGTATTTTTGTCTGATGTGTTGTAGGCTTACCTGACGACTGGCGGATTCCCCGGCAAGCGGTCTCGTTACGTTCTTGTTATAAAGAAGGCCTATCGTGTTTGAGTTTATGTCGGCGTTTCTAACTTCCGATAGTTTATCTCCGCATGGCATATGTTTACTCTGGCGCCCGGAATTGATCTGGACTCATGTCGCTGCGGATACGGTCATCGGCCTGGCCTATTATTCGATCCCGCTCGTCCTCGCCTATTTGGCCTATAAACGACCGGACTTTGGTTTCGGCTGGGTAATGTGGTGTTTTGTCGCGTTCATCCTGGCCTGCGGCACAACCCATTTCATGTCGATTTGGACCCTTTGGGTTCCTGATTATGGTTTGGAGGCGCTCGTAAAAGCCTTCACCGCCGTCGCCTCCGTCGCCACCGCGATGGTGCTTTGGCCGCTGCTGCCGCGGGTGCTCCAGCTGGCCTCGCCCGAGCAGCTGCGGCAGGCCAATGACTCCCTCGCCTTGCATGTGAAGGAGCGCGACGCCGCCTTGGCGGCTCTTCGAAAAGAGGTCGATGAGCGGCGCCTGGCGCAGGACATGCTGCGGCAGGCGCAGAAAATGGAGGCGGTTGGCCAATTGACCGGCGGCGTAGCTCATGATTTCAATAATCTGCTGACGGCAGTCCTCATGAGTTTGGATCGCGCCGCCCGGCAGAGTGAAATAGCGGACCCGAAGCTAGCAAAATCGCTTCAGACGGCAACGCTCGCCGCCGAAAAAGCCGCCGCCCTTACAAACCGGATGCTCGCATTCGCGCGCAAACAGCCGCTCAAGCCGATGAGCGTCGGGGTCAACGAACTCGTGTCTCATCTTGCGCCTCTTCTTAAGAACGCGCTGGGCGAGCATAGAGCGCTGGTCCTCGACCTCGATCCTGAGGTGGGAAATGTATGGGTCGATCGCAATCAACTGGAGCAGGCGCTCCTCAATCTCACTGTGAATGCGCGTGACGCTATGGAGAGTCGAGGCGAGATGAAGATCACGACCCGGACGATCGAAATGGGGCGCGGCGGGGAAAAAGTCCTCGGCGCGGAGATCGAAGTTGCGGATACTGGCTGCGGGATGAGCAAGGAGGTGCAAACGCGCGCATTCGACCCGTTCTTTACAACGAAGCCGGTCGGGAAGGGATCCGGGCTTGGCCTCAGCCAAGTCTATGGTTTCGTTCAGCAGTCCGACGGAATGATCCAGCTCGAGAGCGCTCCCGAGCACGGAACCCGAATATCGATTCAACTTCCTATCATTGCGAAAGCTTGAACATGGCGATTAAGCGCGTTGTTCTCGTCGTCGAGGATGAACCCTTGGTGAAAGACTCGCTCGTGCTCGAACTCGAAGACGCAGGATTCGAGGTCGTCACGGCCGAAAATGGAGATGAAGCTTCATATATTCTGCCGAAAATGCAGCAAATAGATCTTTTACTTACCGATATTAGAATGCCGGGCAGAATTAACGGTTGGGTTCTGGCCGATATGGCGAGATGCCGACGTCCGAACCTGCCGGTGATCTACACGAGCGGGTTTTCGCCTCAGCAAGGAATGGAGGTCGAAGACAGCATCTTCCTCCCAAAGCCCTATCGCCTCGGTGAAATGCTGAAAGCGATCGAGGAGCTGAAATTGGGCAATGAGGAGCTGTCCTCGATCAATGATGAGCTGAAGTCCGCGAATGAGGAACTGGAAACTTCAAAGGAAGAGCTCCAATCGATCAACGAAGAGCTGCAGACAGTGAACGCCAAGCTGAAGGCGCGCGTGGATGAGCTTAGCCGCGCCAACAGCGAAATCGCCAATCTTCTGGCGGGCGCGCAGATTGCGATGGTCTTTCTCGACCGGAAATTCGCGATCAAGCGCTTTACCTCAGCGGCGAAGGACCTATTTTATTTAGCTGAAACCGACGTCGGCCGGCCGATTTCGCAGATACGTTCGCGCCTCCGCCTAGATTTGGTTCAGGAAAGCGCGGAGCATGTTTTGCGCACGCTCGGGGCCATCGAGACTCGAGTCGAGAGCGACGACGGCGCCAAACATTACATGATGCGGATTCTGCCTTATCGGGCTCATGGCGAGGCGGTCGCCGGCGTCGTCGTGAATTTCATTGACGTGACCCGGATTATGGCCGCCGAAACCGAGATCTGCAGCCTGACCTGCGAGCTGCGAAACCGGGTGGAGAAGATGGAGCGGATCCTTGATCTGCTCCCTGCGGGAATTTTCATTGCGGGCAATGATCCGATGCAGCATGTCCAAGTCAATCGCTATGGGATTCGGCTCCTCGGCGAAAGAGACGATCAAAAGGGACCACGAGACGTGCCCGTGCCTTACCGGCTATTCGACCATGATCGAGAATTGGCGTTCTGGGAGCAGCCGCTGCAGCGGGCTGCTCTGACCGGTCAGGCCGCGCCGCCCATCGAGGGCAGACTGGTGCGTCGCGACGGCAGTTCGGTGGACGTGATGATGTCGGCGGAGCCGCTATTGGATGAGAAGGGCGCGCCGCTTGGCGCGATTGCCGCTATCATCGACATATCGGAGCGCAAAAAGGCCAAAAAATCCGCTGACATTCCGGCGTCTCCCGAATGAGTCGGCGGGCCGTCCAGCAGTTCGATGGAATGACCCGGCTCGAGAGTCGCGAGCCGTCCGAGCGCCGATTCCACTTCCTGTTTGCGAAAGCTTAAGCATGGCGAATAAGCCCGTTATTCTCGTCGTCGAGGACGAAACCTTGGTGAAAGACTCGCTCGTCCTCGAACTCGAAGACGCGGGATTCGAGGTCGTCACGGCCGAAAACGGAGATCAAGCTTCATATATTCTGCCAAAAATCCCGCGGATAGACCTTTTGCTTACCGACATCAGAATGCCGGGCCGGGTCAATGGTTGGGTTCTGGCCGATATGGCGAGATGCCGGCGTCCGAACCTGCCGGTGATCTATACGAGCGGGTTTTCGCCCCAGCAAGGAATGGAGGTCGAAGACAGCGTCTTCCTCCCCAAGCCTTATCGCATCAGCGACATGCTGAAAGCGATCGACAAGCTCAAACTGCGCGACAGGGACCGCGACGCCGCCTGATCGGCTTCGTAGCGTCCTCGCTCGTCTTTTCAATGCGCAAGCCGCCGGGGCCGGAGCGACAAGACGGCCACAATCAGACGTGAGCGGCGCGGCGCCTTGCAAACTCGGCGCGCGTCTCTATAAGCGGCGGTGATTTTACACTTCACCTCCGATGCAGGGACGCCATGGCGATTGAACACACTTTCTCCATCCTCAAGCCCGACGCGACGCGGCGCAACCTGACCGGGGCGATCAACGCCCTGATCGAAAAGGCGGGCTTGCGCATTATCGCGCAAAAGCGGGTCAGATTCACGCGCGAGCAGGCGGAGACGTTTTATGCGGTGCACAAGGCGCGCCCCTTCTTCGGCGAGCTCGTCGACACGATGATCTCCGGCCCCGTCGTCGTGCAGGTGCTCGAGGGCGAGGACGCCATCAAGAAATATCGCGACGTGCTCGGCGCGACCGATCCGGCCAAGGCCGATCCCGGCACGATCCGCAAGGAATTCGCGGTCTCGCTTGGGGAGAATTCCGCGCATGGCTCCGACGCGCCCGAGACCGCGGCGGTCGAGATCGCGCAATGGTTTTCCGGCAATGAGATCGTCGGCTGAGACCGCTTATCCGCCGCCTTTATGACTTGCCCCTCAAGCTTGAAAGCCTCAAACTGAATTTGTGCGGGGCTTACTTTGGGTCTCGCGCGGATTTGAGGCGTCGCGCGAGGGCCCGACATGCTGGCTCCATCCAGACGAACCGGCGCTCGGGCGGCGCTCGCCGCACTTGCGCTTTTGGGCGTTTTGACGCTGCTTCGTCCGGCTTACTCCGATGTTCGCGAGTGGCTCCAGCGCCATTTCAGCTTTCTTGGCGGCGGAAAGCCCGAGGCCTTTCGCGACGCTTTGGACGATCCGACAGCCAAGCTTTTCGCTTTCTTTCAGCCTCTGGGCCTGCTGCCGATTATCGCGCCTGCGGGAGAAACGCCCGGCGACGTCTATAAAACGACGCTTGGCGGCTTTAGATCGCGGCAGCCGACATGTTTTCCAAAATTGGCGGAAGTTCACGGCAGCGCCAATCTGCCGAGCATGACGGAAGCAACCGAGTCGGAGCTGAATGCGAGCCTGAAAGCCGCGATTGAGGACGCGAGCCTCGGCGAGGGCGGCGTGAAGCTGCGCTTCGAACGCGCCGGAACGCTGCGTTTCGAGAACGTATCCTTTCTCAGCACCGGCGAAGCGGAAGCTATAAAAAGCTTCGAGGCCACGAAGACCAGGCCAGAATGCGCGCCTCTGGCGCCGCTGCTCGACCCGAAAATGAACCCCGCTGGCGCCGAGGGCCTCATCCTTGGCAATGTCTATTCGGCGACCGCCGACGCCAAATGGAAGGTCTCCACGGAGGGTTCGGGACAAGCGAAAGTCAGCGCGGACGATCTCGTAAAAATAATCAAGAAGGCGGCCGAGCGCCTCTTGAAGCGCAGCATACCGGTCAACATCGACATAGGCGTTGAGGTCGAGGGCGGCCGCAACAGCGCTCGCGAAATTTCGCTGGTATCTTCGCAGCCGTTGCCGGTCGCCTATACGCCATTATTCATTTCGGTTCGGCACCTTGCACAAGTCTCGAAGGAGCTTAAATCGGTCGAAATCCTCGAGAGCGTCTTTGTCGCCGAGCGGCGGAGCAATCCTTCCATGCCCAAACGCGAGCTCCGCAACGTGATGACGAAAGAGGCGAGTATGGACCTTCCCTCCGTCAACGCAATTTCGACGGCGATGCAAACCGGGCCCTTTACGCCTTTCGACCCTGAGAACCCGGACCACGCCGCTTACATTGCGGCAGTGGATACTTTGCTGGCGCTGAGCCTCGAAGTTTCGGAGACTTAAGCGCCGCGCCCGTGCTCCTGTTGCAGAAACCCCGGCATCATAGGATCATGACGCGCCATGAACGCCGCGCCGCAAATCTCCCGCCGCCCTTCCACCTGTCCGCATGACTGTCCGTCCGTCTGCGCCCTCGACGTCGAGGTCCTGGACGGGCGCAGCATCGGGCGGATTCATGGCGCGAAGCAGCAGAGCTATACGGCCGGCGTCATCTGCGCCAAGGTCGCCCGCTATGCCGAGCGCATCCATCATCCTGACCGCCTGCTTTATCCGCTAAAGCGCACCGGCCCGAAAGGGTCGGGCTCCTTCGCGCGCATCTCTTGGGAGGAGGCGCTCGACCGGATCGCGGACAACTTCCTGAAAGCCGAACGCGATTTCGGCGCGGAAAGCGTCTGGCCCTATTATTACGGCGGCACGATGGGCCGCCTCATGCGCGATGGGATCAATCGCCTCACCCATGCGAAGCGCTATTCCCGCTTCTACGGCTCGATCTGTGTCAATATCGCCTGGCCCGGCTTTATCGCGGGCACGGGGCGGATGGCCGGGCCTGATCCGCGCGAAATGGCCAAGTCCGATTGCGTCGTGATCTGGGGGACCAACGCGGTCGTGACCCAGGTCAATGTCATGACCCATGCGATCCGGGCGCGGAAAGAGCGCGGCGCGAAGATCGTCGCCATAGACATCTACCGCAACGCCACCATGGAGCGGGCCGATCTCGCGCTATGCCTGAAGCCCGGAACCGATGGCGCTCTCGCCTGTGCCGTCATGCATGTGCTTTTCCGCGACGGTCTCGCCGATCGGGATTATCTCAAAAAATACACGGACGCGCCGCATGAGTTTGAGGCGCATCTCGAAACCCGCACGCCGGAATGGGCGGCGGCGATCACCGGCTTGAGGCCGGAGGAGATCGAGGCCTTCGCCCATCTCGTCGGCCGCAGGAAAAAGACCTTCTTTCGCCTCGGCTACGGCTTCTCGCGCCAGCGCAATGGCGCCGTCAATATGCACGCTGCCTCCTGCATCGCCGCCGTGACCGGGGCATGGAAAGAGGAGGGCGGCGGCGCTTTCCACAACAATGGCGCGATCTTCCATATGCGCCAGCGGCTGATCGAAGGGCTGGACGTTGTCGATTCGAGCATCCGCGCGCTTGATCAGTCCCGCACGGGCCCAATTCTCACCGGCGATCCGGACGCGCTCGAAGGCGGCGGGCCGGTGAAGGCCATGCTCGTGCAAAACACCAATCCCATGTCGGTCGCGCCGGATCAGACGAAGGTGCGGCGAGGCTTTTCCCGCGACGATCTTTTCGTGGCCGTGCATGAGCAGTTCATGACCGAGACCGCCGCCATGGCCGACATCATCCTGCCCGCGACCATGTTTCTGGAGCATGATGATTTCTATTTGGGCGGCGGGCATCAGCATATCGGCTTTGGCCCCAAGCTGATCGAGCCTCCGGGCGAATGCCGCAACAATCATGAGGTCATTTGCGCCTTGGCGGCGCGGCTCGGCGCCGAGCATCCGGGCTTTGCGATGAGCCCGCGCCAATTGATCGACGCGACCTTGCGCGAATCCGGCTGGGGCGGGCTCGCCGAGCTTGAAGAAAAGCGCTGGCTCGACGCGCAGCCGGATTTCGAGACCGCGCATTATCTCAATGGCTTCGCCTGGCCGGACAAGAAATTCCGCTTCAAGCCGGATTGGGGCAATGTGCCTTTCGGGACCTCCGTCCCGCGCGGACCCTGGCGCGACATGCCGAACCTGCCCGATCATTGGGGGGCGATCGAGACGCCCAATGAGGCCTATCCGTTTCGTCTCGCCACGAGCCCGGCGCGCAATTTCCTGAATTCAAGCTTTACCGAAACGCGCTCGTCGCGGGCGGCGGAAGGCAAGCCGAAGGTCCTGATCCATCCGCGCGACGCGGCCCGGCTTGGCGTTGCGGAGGGAGACAGGCTGGTTCTCGGGAACGCGCGGGGGCAGGTCAGGCTGATGGCCGCGCTGTTTGACGGGCTGCAGCCGGGGGTGATGATCTCGGAAGGGATCATGCCCAATGCGCTTTTCGAGGATGGAAAGGGCATCAACACGCTGACCGGCGCCGACACCGTCGCGCCCTATGGGGGCGCGGCCTTCCACGATATTCGCGTCTGGGCGAGGAAGGCGATCGATCCTGTCAAGGAAGCGGATCGAGGTCAGGCGAGCGAGATGGCTGGCGGCGTTTCAGTTTGAGTTTGGGCAGCCGACCCAACCCTGACCATCGAGAATCTGCTTCCGGCGCGCTAACCATCGGCATTCGCGCCAAGCAGCAGGTCGAGAATGCCTTCCTCGAGCCTGGCGAGCTCGACCGAGCCGCGCCGGCGCGGGCGGGGCAGGTCCACGGCGAGGTCGAGCGCAATCCGCCCCGCCTCGATCATCACCACCCGATCGGCGAGGGTGAGAGCTTCAGCGACGTCATGGGTCACTAGAATGGCGGTGAATCCGTCGCGGAGCCAGATCTGCTCCAAAAGGCGCTGCATTTCGATCCTTGTGAGGGCGTCGAGCGCGCCGAGCGGTTCGTCAAAGGCGAGCAGGCGCGGCCGGCTGACGAGCGCGCGCGCAAGCGCCACCCGCTGCTTTTGTCCGCCAGACAGCACAGACGGCCATTCGCCCCGCGCGCTCCGCGAGGCCGACGGCGGCGAGGGTTTCCAGCGCGCGGCGGCGCGCATCCGGCGTGTCGCCGACCGAACCCAAGCCGATCTCGACATTGGCCAGAATCCGCGTCCAAGGCAAAAGCCTCGGCTCCTGAAACATCACCCGCGCAAGGCTTTGGCCGGATGCGGCCCCAGCCTCCCCGCCGAACCGCAGAAACCCTTCCGAGGGCTGGTCGAGGCCGCCGATGAGGCGAAGCAAAGTACTCTTGCCACAGCCGCTGCGCCCGACAATGGCGACGAATTGTCCGGCCCGAACGTCCAGATCGAGGCCGCGCAGGACTTGGGCGGAGCCGAAACTCTTGCCGAGACCGCGAATGGTCAAGGACGCGCCTCTGTTGGGGCGGCCCTGACGAGCGGCGGCGAGATCAGGCGCGGGGCTCATTGCTGGAAGGCCGGATGCCATGAGAGGCAGAGCCTTTCGAGCAGGCGGGCGGCCGAGTCGGCGAGCTTGCCCAAGGCCGCGTAAAGGAGGATCGAGAAGACGACAATATCGACCTGCATGAAGTCGCGCGCCTGCATCGCCATATAGCCAATGCCCGATTGCGCCGCGATGGTTTCGGCGACGATCAGGGTCAGCCACATGATGCCGAGGGCGTAGCGAAGGCCGACGAGGATCGAGGGCAGGGCGCCCGGAAGGATCACGCGGCGCAACAGGGCGCGCGTCGAGAGGCCATAGCCGCGGCCCATTTCGACGAGCTGCGGATCGACGTTGCGAATGCCATGCAATGTATTGAGATAAATCGGGAAAAACACGCCGAGCGCGACCAGGAAAAGCTTCGCCTCCTCCTCGATCCCGAACCAAAGGATGACGAGAGGGATGAGGGCGAGGTGCGGAATATTGCGCGCCATCTGCAAGGTCGTGTCGGTGAGCTTTTCGCTCAATCTCGACAGGCCATTGGCGAGCCCGAACGCGAAGCCAATTCCGCCGCCGACGATCAGGCCCGCCATCGCCCGCAGGAAGCTCACCTCGACATTTGTCGCAAGCGCGCCAGACGCCGCCAGCCTCCATCCCGCCTCCGCGACCGCCAAAGGGGAGGGGAGAATATTGCTCGCCAGAAGGCCAAACGACGAGGCGGCCTGCCAAATGACAAGGAGCAGGGCCGGAACGAGCCAGGACATGGCGTCGGCCCGCGAGAAGAGCTTGGCGAGCCCAAACTCTCGTCGCGGCGCGACCAGCGGCTCGGCCGCCGCAAAGGTCGAAGGCGCGTCGGTCATCTTGCTCTTCGTCCCCGCCGTCTTCGCCCGCCAGCATGTGGCGCGCCGACGATCTTTGTTATGTCGATAGACTTTGTCAATAAGCGTCGGGCCAGGCATAGGCCGGTTTGAAATTTCCGGCTCGGTTCGCTGTGATCCGCCGCGATTGGAGCGAAGCGAACATGACGTCTGGGAAGTGACTGCGCCCAAAAAACAAAGGTTTCGTTGACGGGCGCGCTTGGTTGGTTCGTATGGCCGGCCAGCGGCGCGAATACTGCATGAAAAATCATCAGTCAGCGGATTGAAGCAAAGACGACGCTCAATGACCGGCGTTCAGATTGAGGAAGAGCCTCAGAAATCATGGGAGAGTTGTGATGGCTAAGGAACACAGCGCCGAAGACAGCGCGCGCTATATTCTGACGATCTTCAGACGACATAGACGCCTGACCGGCCAAACCGAGCTGATGAATAATTTCACATTGCCTTTTGCTCAGGACGGTTGGCAACTCAGCGATCTCGCTGCGGGACAGCAATATGCCGTCGAGCAGGGATGGATCGAGGTCGGCAAGGACGACAAATTTCTCAAGCTGACCGAGGCGGGCTTCGCTCAGGTGGCGGACGAAACTGTATGAAATGACGCGCAGCTAGAGCATGTTCCGAAAAAGTTGATCGACTTTTTCGATCAGAACATGCTCCAACTCTTTGAAACTGAGCGATTCCTTCCCGATCAGATGATTCCATCTAATCGGGAGGCGCGCTAGCCTAGCCTGTCGCTCGACTGCGTCGCCCTAATCGGCGAAAGGAACCCGCAAGGGCGGCGGCGGGCTCACAGGATCGCCGCAAAATACGTGATTGCCTTGGACAAGCAGGCTCTCGCTGGCGACGCGTTCGAGCGCGGCCGGGTAGATGATGTGCTCCTGCGCGAGAACGCGGGCCGCGAGCGTTGCCGGCGTGTCGGAATCAAGCACAGGCACCGCCGCCTGCGCGATGATCGGTCCTTCATCCAAGGCCGGGACGACGAAATGCACTGTGCAGCCGTGGATCTTCACGCCGTCGGCCAAGGCGCGCTCATGCGTGTCAAGGCCGCGATAGGCGGGCAGAAGGGCGGGGTGGATGTTCAAGATCCGGCCCCGCCAGTGCCCGACGAACCAGGGCGTCAGCATGCGCATGAAGCCCGCAAGGCAGATATATTCGATCCGATGCAGATCAAGGAGCACCTGCATCGAGCGCTCGAATTCTTCGCGTCCGGCATAGATCTTATGATCGACGGCGGCGGTCGCTACGCCATTGTCCTTGGCATAGGCCAAGCCGGGCGCGTCGGGCCGGTTCGATAGAACGAGGGCGATCTCGGCCGGAAACGAAGGGCTTCGCGCCTTCTCGATTAGGGCCCGCATGTTGGAGCCGCGCCCCGAGATCAAAATCGCCGTGCGTTTGCGCCGGGCCGTCACAGGCCGAGCCGCCCGGAGTAGATGACCCGCAGGCCTTCGGCGGCCTCGATGACCTCCCCAAGCGCGACCGGATCTTCCCCCTCGTCGCGCAAGGCGCGCAGCAGAGCCTCGGCGCTCTCGGGGCTTGCGACGAGAACCATGCCGATTCCGCAATTGAACGTGCGCAGCATCTCGGTCTCGCCGACGCCGCCAGTTTCCGCGAGCCAGGCGAAGACCGCAGGAGCCAGGATCGCCGCGAGATCGAGCCGCGCGCCGAGGCCAGGCGGCAGCACGCGGGGCAGATTGTCGGGAAATCCGCCCCCGGTGATATGGGCCAAGGCTTTCACGCCCTCAGTCGCCGCGATCGCCCTCAGCACGGGCTTGACGTAGATCCGCGTTGGGGTCAGCAGAGCTTCGCCGAGGGATTTGGCGGCCTCGAAAGGGGCGGGGTCGCCCCAGCCGAGGCCTGATTTCGCGACGATCCTGCGCACGAGCGAAAAGCCGTTCGAATGAAGGCCAGAGGACCGGAGGCCGATGAGAAGGTCGCGCGGTGCGACGCCGGATTTGGGCAGGAGCCCGCCGCGCTCGACCGCGCCCACGGCGAAACCCGCGAGATCATAATCGGTCCCGCTATAGAGGCCCGGCATTTCGGCGGTTTCGCCGCCGATCAAAGCCGCGCCCGCCTCGATGCAGCCTTTGGCTATGCCAGCGATGACCTGAGCCGCCGCTTGCGGATCGAGCCGGCCTGTCGCGTAATAGTCTAGGAAGAACAAAGGCTCCGCGCCTTGCACGACGAGATCGTTGACGCACATGGCGACGAGGTCGATCCCGATCGTCTCGTGAATGCCGGTCTCGATGGCGATCTTGACCTTTGTGCCGACCCCGTCATTGGCGGCGACGAGGATCGGATCGCTAAAGCCGGCGGCCTTGAGATCAAAAAGTCCGCCGAAGCCGCCGATTTCGGCGTCGGCGCCGCGTCGCCGCGTCGCCCGCACCAGCGGCTTGATCTGCTCAACCAAGGCGTTGCCGGCGTCAATGTCAACGCCGGCGTCGGCATAGGTGAGGCCATTTTTTTTGGTCATGGGAGGCCCCGCCGGAGAAGCCGTCACGGCTAGCGCGTCCAGCGCGGCAAAGCAAGATCGGCGGTCCCCGCCGCCATTGCGACGGGGTCGAAGCAATCGACGCAATTAGCCTGCCGTGGCTAGTAATGAGTGAGATATTTCATCATATTTACGACGCGTCGGATTCGCCAGGCGGCGCCCCGTGAGCGATGTTTTTCGGCGGCGCAAATGGCTATGTGGCGCATTGCCCGCTCCCACGCGTGAGTTAAGCGCATCTATCAATAATAGAGCTATGACTTTCTTCCAGCGAAAATAAAATAAGTTTGAAGTATGCTCATAAGCAGCAAATGGAGCCTAAGATGGCGAGTGCGACCTATCGAACTATCCAGGCAAGCATGTTTATGCTATTACTTACATCGGGAGGGGCGGTCGCTCAAGAATCATCTACGCCAAGAGAGTCATCAAAGCCGAATATTATTGAAGAGAAGCATGGAAACGTAACGAATTACACGGTTGAAGGAAGCCTTGCCGCCACCAAGGCCGTTGGATGCATTCCCATCGCCGAAGCAAAAAATGATCTTACCCCGGCCGATTTGTACCAGGGTGTTTTGCAATGCATCAATGAGAATAAATTCGAAATAGCGACAGAATTATTTGCGCTGGCAGGCATATATGCGCGTTTCGATGCGGAAAGAGTTACGGACCAGAGCGCGGGCCAAGCGGGAGAGGTGTTGATCATGAACACGTTCTCGAACCTCCCGAAGAGCAAAAAGTCGCAATTTATGGCGGCGTTCGACCGCGTTTCAAAAAGCCCGAAATCGTTAGGGTCGCTCTGCGCCGATATTCAAAAAATTGGCGCGCCTGACTATTATCCGAAATACATGATCCTGCACGGCATGAAAGCCTTTTTGGGCGACCCCTATGAAGGCGCATTGTCGGACGCGTTCGACCCTGCGGCGACATGGCGGCGTCTCCAATCGGACTATTTGCACTGTCCCAAGAAGGAAAATGATTGAGGGGCGTCGGGCCTAGCTGGCGCGGCAAAAACGCCGCCTCCGCTTAAACGCAGGCGTTGCTCCAAGGCCGCTCCACTTCCAAACGCGCCACCCTATTTATGAATTGGGCCGTGGCCATGTTACACTAGATTGATGCGGACGACGGACCTCCTTCAACGCGTCGAAATGGAATGAGTTTTTCGCTTTACCGCAGCGTGCCGAATCTCATCACGCTCGGCCGCCTCATGCTCGTTCCGGCCATCATTGCGATGATCGCCGCGGAGCGGTGGCAGGCGGCTTGCGTCGTTTTCATCCTCGCCGGAATTTCCGACGCGGTCGATGGCTGGATCGCCAAGACTTTTGATCTTCGCACTGAACTCGGCGCCTATCTTGATCCGCTCGCCGACAAGGCGCTGATCGATTCCATCTTCGTGTCGCTCGCGATCGTCGGCGTGCTGCCTGCGACGATCGCAATCCTCGTCGTCGCCCGCGACGTGATGATCGTCGGCGCCTTCATGGTCTCCTGGTTCCTGCACAAGCCTATGGCGGTCAAGCCGCTCCTGATCTCGAAGCTGAACACCCTGGTCCAACTCGGCTGCGCGGCCATGGTCCTCGGCGTCAAGGCGTTCGATTTTCCGGCCGGGGTCTGGTTCGATATTTCGATTTACGCCGTCGCCTTCCTGACCCTCGCCTCGACGGGCGCCTATTTCGAGCAATGGATCAGGCATATGAGCGTTTGAGGCTGAGGCGTAGCGCTCTCGCGTGGAGGGCTCAGCGCGCAAAAAAAGCTGTCGAGCCATCGCGAGGCGGGGAGCATAAAAGCCGTGCTTTTGCTATGAAAAGCCGTCGGCGCGGGGGACGCGGCAAAGGAATGAGGCGGGGACGATGCGGCTCGAATGGCAAATCGGCTTCTGGGTCGGCGTCCTTTTGCTCCTTATCCTTCTGCTCTGGGTATTCAGCGGCGTGCTCCTGCCTTTCGCCGCCGCGGTTGCGCTCGGCTATCTTTTGAACCCGGTCGCCGACCGGCTCGAGCGGCTCGGCCTCAGCCGGCTCGGCGCCACTCTTCTGATCATGGTGGGCTTCGTCCTCCTCCTCGTCGTGGCCCTGGTGCTGATCGTGCCGATCCTCGGACGCCAGCTCGTCGCCTTTATCGAAGTTCTTCCCTCCTACGTCTTCAAGCTCGAGCAATTGATCTCCAGCGAGAGCGAGCGCTTCGGGCGCGAATATGGCGGCGCCATCTTGCAGAAGCTGGGCCTTAGCGCTCAGACCGGCGCAGACCTTAGGACTTCGACCACCGATCTGCTCGTCCAAGCCGCGCAATGGGCGGCGTCCTTCCTGAAGTCGGTCTGGACGAACGGGGCCGCGCTGGTCAGCGTGATTTCGCTCATCATCGTCACGCCCGTGGTCGCCTTCTACATGCTGCTCGATTGGGAGAAAATGATCGCGACGATCGACGGTCTCGTGCCGCTTCGCTACCGCGACACCGTGCGGGAGCTCGCGCGCGAGATCGACGCGGCCATGGCGGGCTTCTTGCGCGGACAGTCGCTCGTCTGTCTTTTTCTCGGCGCCTGGTACGGGATAGGCCTGACGCTGATCGGACTGAATTTCGGGCTTTTGATCGGCATCACTGCGGGGCTCTTGAGCTTCATTCCTTACGTCGGCTCGCTCACCGCCCTGGTTTTGTCCTCGGCGGTCGCGATCGTGCAGGATTGGCCGCAATGGAAGCTGCTGTTCATGGCGCTCGGGGTCTTTCTCACCGGCCAATTTCTCGAAGGCAATATCCTCTCCCCGAAGCTCGTCGGCGATTCGGTCGGGCTGCATCCGGTCTGGCTGATTTTCGCCCTTCTCGCCTTTGGCAGCCTGTTCGGCTTCACCGGCCTCATCACCGCGGTTCCCCTCGCGGCGGCGGCGGGCGTGGTCCTGCGCTTCGCGGTCAGGCGCTATCGCGAGAGCGCGATCTTCACCGAGCTGCCTTCGACGCGGCCGAAGATATTCATCGAAGCGACCGTGATCAATCCGGAAAAGGATCGCTGAAATGGCTCGCCCGCCTATGGGCGTCGCGCGAAATAGGGCTCCACCCAACCGTCAATTGACGCTGGAGCTTGCGCCTTCGCCGTGCTTCGACCGCGAGGATTTCTTCGTCTCGGGTTCGAATGAGAAAGCCTATGCGATGATCGAGCTCTGGCCGGATTGGCCGGACTCCGTGCTGCTCCTTCTCGGGCCCTCGGGCGCCGGCAAGAGCCATCTCGCCGCGATCTGGGCCGCGAAAGCGAAGGCCGGCGTCCTATCCGCCGCTTTGCTGGCGAAGGCGGATCGAGAAGCCTTGGCCGCCGGGCCGCTTCTCGTCGAGGATGTCGATGCAATCGGCGAAGCTGAAACCGAACTGTTTCACCTCGTCAATCTCATGCGCGAGCGCGGCGCCTCGCTGGTTCTCACGGCGCGGACCCCGCCTGATGTTTGGGGGCTGCGCACTGCCGATCTCTTGTCGCGCCTGCGTCTCGCGCCTTGCGTCGAAATTGGAATGCCGGACGAAGCCTTGATGCGGGCCGTCCTTGTCAAGCTCTTCATCGACAGGCAGCTTATTGTCGATGCGAGCGTCGTCGAATATGCCGCTTTGCGCCTCGACCGCTCGCTCGGTGCGGCGCGCGCGTTTATCGCCGCCCTTGATCGCGAGGCCCTGTCGCGGCAAAGCCGGATCACGAGGGCGATGGCCGCGGATGTGCTTCGGGTTTTGTCGGATGACGCCGACGATCCGGGTTTGCAGGGCGAAGGATAATAGTCAGTTTTAATTTCGCTTTTCGACCCAACCTCGTCGTTCCAAGACCAACTTCCGATTCTCCGCAGCAGCCGTTCACGAAGTTCGGGCGCCGACTGCGGAGCGCCCACGGCGGACGTTGGCCGGCCGCCACGAACCGGACTTCCACCTCGGCGGTATCGCAATCGCAGGGCGGACACTTTCGCGGCCGATGTGGGCGCCCCCTCGCCGACGGCCGGTCAAGCTTCATGCTGACCATTCCGTAATGACGCCTTTTGCCGTCGCGCCCAGCGCCAGACGGTTTCGCAGGAGACGACGATCCCGCGTTTGAGCAGTATTTCCCCGACCAAACGCAGGCTGAGCGGAAAATGGAACTACAGCTACGCGGCGTGGGCGATGATCTGGCTGGGAAACGATGGAGCTTGTAGCTGATGGGGTAGGATCATGCCCGGCCGAGACTACCCGCCAAATTACTCGCAGCCAGCTAACGTGACAAAGCCTTATCCCGACAACCGGATTCGCTCAATGATACGCTATCGCCTGTCCATTTCGGGACGAATCGCCAAGGAGGAGACATGCAAACCAAACTGGAACGAAACATCCAGATGGGCGTTGGCGACGATGAGGTCTTTTCTTTGACCCTCACAGGAGGCGTCGAATAGCCTCATAGGAGGTGCGTTATGGATATTAAAAGGATTTTGATCGTATCCGGAACCGCCCTGTTCGCGCTCACCGCGACCGCTTCAGCCGGTCCTATGAGCATATCGAGCTCGCAGCTTATAACCCCACCAACACAGATCGAGCAGGCCCACTATTACTATGGGCATCACTATCGACACTATGGCTGGCGCCCTGGCTGGAGGCATTATGGCTGGAGGCACCATGGCTGGCGGCACTATGGCTGGCGCCCTGGCTGGCACAGATACTACGGTTACGGTTACGGCTACGGCTACCCTTACGGGTATGGAGCGGGATTAGCGGCCCTCGGGACCGCGCCTCTGATGACTGGCCGAAGCGTGGCGATTTCCCCCGCAGCGGGCTCCGGAAATTATTGCGCGACTCCCGTGAAGACGTGCTTGCTCTATGAGCCGGGATGGCTCGGGACTGGCTGTTCTTGCAAGGTCTACGACGGCTACGCGCGGGGATTTGTCGAGTAGAAGTCTAGCGAGAGCGAAGGATACAGAAGCTTCGACAAGACTGCGGCGGAGACAGGACTCGGGCGCAGTCTTTTTTAAATGCGCCCTCATAGGCAAAAAGTGTCACGCGTTGCCATTAACGAACGCCTTAAACGGAGGATGTTTGCGATGAGGATGATGACGGTTCATGGATTCGCTGCCGCGGCATTAGGTGCGGCGCTAGCAGTAGGGCTCGGCGCCCACGCTCAAGCGGCTGCCCCCGCGAACTATTCGCGAGCCTGCACGGAAATTGTTGCATCCAACGGCTTCGTTGCGTCCAACAGCTTCGTGGAGAAGGCGCTTTATGCCCGTCGTGTGGTGCGCCGCACCGCTCGCCGGACAGCCCGTCGCCACAGCTACTAAATCGCGAAGATGATGGCCGCCGAGCGCGGCGGGTCATAAAACGAGTGTCGAGTGATCTAGGTGCTGCAGGCGAGGGCCTGCAGCACCTAGAGCATCCAGCTTCATCGATGACGCCCTTTGGCGAGCACGAGACTTCGAGGCAAAGGTGCGACATGTTTTCGCTAAAGGCTCGGCTGCGCACATCGGCGTGGGTATTTTGCGTTTATAAGGAAAGGCTTCGCCAAGCACGCAGGGTGTCATGAGGCAAATTTTCGACTTTGTGAAAACGACGGTGGTCGGTGGCGTTATCTTCTTGCTCCCCTTCGCTGCGGTGCTCCTCGTTGTCATCAAGGCAGGCAAGATGGCTGTCGATTCCGCGACGCCACTCGCGGAAAAGCTGCCAATTTCAAAAGGCGAGGCGGTTCTCGCCGTTTATGTCGTCGGGACTTTTTCGCTTGTGCTATTGGCCTTCGCCGCTGGGCTTTTCGTGCGTTCTTTTAAAATTGAAAAGGACGCGGCATCCTTCCTTGAAGAGAAGGTCCTAAACAAACTGCCCCCCTACGTCGCCGTTCGTAAATACGCTGATCGCTTGGCAGGGTTGGAGGCAAAGACGAACGAAGACCTCAAGCCGGTCCTGGTGCGCATGAACAATGGATGGCGCCTTGGGTTCCTTGTCGACGCGTTCAACGATGGCCAAGTCGCCGTGTTTATGCCCGGCGCGCCTGACCCTTCGTCGGGAGTGGTGCAGATTGTCAGCGCCGACCACATCACTCCTCTCAATATTTCTTGCCGAGACGCACTCGCGTGCCTCGAGCAGTCCGGGCGTGGCCTTTCGAATCTCTTGGCAAGATCGTCCTTTGAAAAGCAGAATTTGAACGCCGGCGCAGCCCTCCTGGGCGATTAACTATCGGCCCCGAATTCGGCCGCGACCCAAGTTAGGCCAATTACGACGCCCACGCGCTCTATTCTGGCGGCAGCAAAGTTCAGCCTGCCCAGTGTCGCGTTGTGCCTAGATGTTTGATCCCAGGCTTTGATGGCGCTTTCTTGTCGAAAGAATCAAGGGATGCGCTCGGGCCAGGTTCTGCGCGGGAGGGCCACGACGACAGTGGTGGTCGATACATCGCGGAAGGCTGAGAACGCTGGCAAAACGCGACGGGATCAATCAGAAGACCGTTGCCACGTGGCGCACTACCGTCAAAGCTAACAGACGGTCTCATCGGCGCTTGCGGGCGAGCGCTGCCGCTCGATCGTGCGGACGACAATGTCCGTTCCGCAGCGCTGATCGGGCTAAGCGGCCGTTCTGCTTTCGGCCAGGCCAAGTCATAGAAAGAATGACCGCTTGACACCCATCGCATACAATCCGAGCCCCTCCGCCGCGAGGAAGCGGACCGCTCGCAGCTATGACGTTATTTCACGGCCCGACATAGCGGATCACGCGGCCGCGCGGGTCCGTGATCAACTCCCCTTCAGAAACCTTGGAATCGGCCGCCGAGCGGCCGGTCACGACATCGGGTCCGCGCAAGAGCGAGCCGCCGCCCTCCGAGCGATGCGCGTCGATCGCCGTCAGGGCTGCGCGGGCGCGGCTGGACAGTCCCTTTGTCTCGGATAATTTCGCGAATTCCTCGGGCTTGTGGTGATCTCTCGAGTCGTCGCCGGTGAAAACCCGTATACCGCGCTCCGTCATGACTGCGTCGCCATCCTGCAGGCTGTCGTCCTCCATGATGCCCGGCGCCGCATGCGACCCCGCCGCGTGACGCGTTTTTTCCACGGCCGCGAGGTGACGATGATGAAGCACGACGACCCTGGGCCTGCGCGCGTGGAAATAGGCATGGGGATGCCAGCGCGGCCCCATTCCGCCAGGATAGCCTGGCGCCGGGCTCCGAAGCACGGGCTGCGGACCGAAGAGGAAGTCGAAAAACCCTGCATGGGCGCCATTCAGAGACGATGCGAGCGCCGCCGCCGCGATCGCCAAGACGCGCGCATGGCGTCCGAACCCCAAGATAAGCCTCTGCGAAAAACCCACGCTCATGTCTCCGTCGCATAGTCGCGGCCAGAACCGTCTGGCCGGATTCTAGTCTGCAGCGCCGAGCAATGGCGCGACGCGCCGCGTCTCAGGCGCGCTTCAAGAACTGTTCATACTCGCTCCGCACCAAGCCTGCGCCATAGCGGCGTTCGAGACGCAGAATTGTGAAATGACCGCGCGCGAGCGTCTGGAAATGATCGACGAAGGCGTAATTAATCGCCGCGCCGCAAACGCCGCCGACCACCGGGATGCTTTGGGCCGCGAGCTTCTGCGAAACCACTATGCCGAACCGGGCGCCGATCTGCGTCACGAAACGGACCAGGACCGGGGCGGCCTCTTCGGCGAGGCCGCGCTCGACGAGATAGTGGGCGGCTTCGCTCACTGACTTCGCCAGAATTGCGCGTACCGCGAAATAGCCTGTCTCCAGGCCGGCGTCGGCCGCGCCGCGCGCCAGGGGCCCCGCATAGGGCCGCCCGCCGAGAGCGAAGACCTCGAGGCAGGCCAATGCGGCCTGAGGATGCGACAAATCCTCGCCTTCGCTCTTTGCTATGGCCGCGATCGAACGCAGCATGACCGTCGTCGTAAAGGGCAACTCAACGGCCAGGGCCGAAAAACCAAAGGCGCCGCCGGCGGCTCCGGCCAAGACCGCGGCGCTCTTGTGGAGGCGACGGGAGTCTCGGGCAGGCCTTCCGTCGAGGCTGCGAAGCGCCAAGGCGAGGGCGCTTTTGATCGCAGCCTCGGCGGCCTTGTTGGCGATTTCGGAAACATGCGGCGGAATGATCGATCCAATGACGCCGACCTGTCGGCCGAGAAGAGATGTAAGCCGCATCGCCAGACTGGTGCGCTCAAGCTCCTGCGCGGCGCGCTCCAGCGCCGTGAGATCGTCGGCGGACAGAGCCGAGACGCGGCTTGGAACGAGCCAGCCGCTGGCTGCGGACGGAGCTATATTCATCTGAGAGGTCAATGTCTTAATCTCTGGTCCCGCGCTGCGCCGAAGGCCGCCCTGCATGGATGTATTTCAAAATTCAGGCGACCCATCTGATACACGAGGAGCCGCGCCGAATCGATCGCGCTGAGGCATGTTGACTGGAAAACCGCGATCAAATTTGACTTTTGAGACATATTATCATGCGGCATAAACCATTTGACGCCTTAAAACAGAACTCTTTCCGAGGCGCTTGGTTCGGTCGACGCGCGTATAGCTAATTGAGCGGCGGCGCCCTCGGGTTCAAGGGCGAAAAACAATTCCGTCAAATTTGAGCGACCTGGTTGCGACGCGATTAAACGCGAAAAGCCTCCCTCGGCCTTATGCCTCAATTCGATAAAATCTGATCGAACCGCTTAAGCGCGCGGCAAAACGGCGTCGTCAAAGCTGCCCCGGACAAGACGTAGGGGAAGCAGGCATGAAAGATCGGGCGGCAAGGTCAGCGCAGGCTTCGGGTCTCGCATCATTTCACGTCCTTTCGGCCTGCCTCGGCTTGTTTTTTGGTCTTTCGAACTGGTTTGCCGCTGTCCCGAGCGCGCATGCGGCGGGCGCGCCGCGGGCGTCCTATGCTCCGATCGGCGAGCCGGCGAGCGTGCCTTATGGCTGGACGGATTTTTGCCGCCGCTATGACGGGGAATGCGACGATAGCCCGCTTCCGCCTATCGAGATCAACCTGACGCCAAAGGCGGCAAAAGAAATCGAACGTATCAACAAATGGGTCAATGCGCATATCGAGCCCATGTCGGACATGGATCATTGGGGCGTCGTCGACCAATGGGATTACCCGACCGACGGGAAAGGCGATTGCGAGGATTACGCGCTTTTGAAGCGCAAGCTTCTCATCGTGGAGGGCTTTCCGCGTCAGGCCTTGTTGATGACGGTCGTCAAGGATACGCACAATGACGGCCATGCGCTGCTGACCGTCAGGACCAACGCCGGCGAGTTCGTCCTCGACAATCTGAATAATGAAATGAAGGCTTGGGATCAGACGGGCTATCGTTTCGTCAAACGCCAATCGCAGACCGACCCGAACGCGTGGGTTCAACTCGGCGACCCTACGCCCGCGCCAGACTATGTCTCGCGCTGACTGCCTCCGTCCTGCATGACGGGGTCAAAAATGCCGGCCAAAGGCGAAGCCCAAGATCTTCCAGAGCCCAAAGCCGAAGAGGAAAAGCAGCGAGAGCAGGACCAGGGCGATATAGAGATCGGGGCGGCGCTTTCGTGGTCCTGTTGCGGCGCCGGCTGTTTTGGCGCCGCGCGCGGGCGAAAAACCGGAAGGCCCAACGCCGCTTAGACTCAAAGCGACGGCTATCGCGATCGCATTGGCATGGGCGATGGATAGAAGACAGCCGGGGTGGGTCGGCGCGCCTTCCGCATCGTGAGCGATCTCGACGCGCTTCAGGTCTTCGAAAGGAGCGATCGCTCCTGCAGACTTGACGATCGCTTTCTTCGCCGCCAGAAGGCCGCCGAACGAGGCCTTGGCCGAAGGCTGCTGAATGGAATAGGCGATCTCGGAAGCCGTGAAATTCTCATAATAGAATTCGTGATCGCCGTAATTCTCAGCATCGGGCAGATCGGCGATGGTCACAATTTCGAGGCCGAGACCGCCGCCGGCTCCCTCAAGTAGGGGGCTAGCCGAACCGAGCGATTGGCTGTCTTCCGCAGTGGTCGCGATCTCTACCAATGCCTTTTCGCCTTCCCGCTGATAGCCGATGTTCGTCGCCGGCTTCTGCGCATGCCCCGACACAAGCCCAGCAAGCGATCCGATAGGAACAGCGCCAGAGCCGATCAGAGCAGGGCGTTAGCCATAGCTCGACGTTCGATATCCGCGTCAACAAATATCAAATCCTGAACCGAGCGCAAGGAGGAGCGAGAACTGCGCGCATCTGGCCGTAGTTTCCGGCTAGCGGCTAGAAAGTGACTTTGACTCCGGCGTAAAGCGAGATCGGCTGCATTGGCGTGATTGTCCGCGCATCGCTCGTGAAGGGAGTCGCAGTGGCGAGCTGCGCGTCGGTGCCGGTATCGAAGAACGTTCCATAGGTCGCGCTTCGGTTGTTGAAGAGATTGTTGACGAGCCCGAAGACCTGAAAATTGTCGGTGACTTGGTAGGAGGCATGTAGATTCGCCACCCAATAGGCGGGCAGCTTCGGGTTGAGGTTGGAATTGTCGCCAATGAAATATTGGCTTCCGATAACGCGGACGTCGCCGCCGAGCTTAAACTTTGGCGTAAACCAATAATCCGCGCCGAGTTTGACCTGGTTGCGGGGAATGCCGGGAATATGATTGCCGGGAGTCACGTAAACATTGCCATTCGCGTCGGCGAAGGGGTTGTTCGGCGAGGCTATGGAACCGGCGAAGCGATAAGTGGCGTCGACATAGGCGTAATTCGCATAGACCATCCAATTCGCATTATGAAATTCCACGCCCGCTTCGACCCCTTGCCGGAGCGTCGCCGGAACATTCGCGTAATAACCGAGCCCGGTGATCGTGCTGGCGAGGGAGATGATGTCATTGATGGTTTCGGTGCGGAAGAAGCCCGCTTTCCAATCGATGCGGCCGTCGGTTGCGACCAGGGAGGTTCCGCGCAGACCCGCTTCCACCGTATGCGAGACGACTTGCTTAAGCGGCGGGTCCGAGACAAGCGAGTTCGCCAGCAAACAGGGCCGGTTCGGATCGGCGCAGTCGAGCTCGAGCGGGGTCGGCGCGCGGTTCGCCTCTGAATAGCCAGCGTAGGCGGAAAGGCCGGGCAGAAACTTATAGGCCAGGCCGACGACCGGGTTGATCCTCTTGTAAACGTTGTCGCCATTAAGCTCCGGGGCCAGGCCGGTGGCGTCGGAGGTCGAGATATTCGCTATGTTGAACCGCGCTCCTGCGGTCAAGGCCAGCTCCGGCGTGATGTTGAACGTATCGAGGGCGAATAGGCCAAAATACGTGGTCGTGCCGAAAAGATAGGTCGGCACATAGCCGACCTGGCCCGCCGTCTGAATGATCGAGCCCGAGCCAGGAAACGCGCCTGTCGGAACGACGGAAAAGTCGGGCTGGATGGCGCCGAGCGTGCTGTTCGAGCTGAAGCTGAAAAAGCTTCGATCGACGCTGCCGCCGAAGACGAAATAATTTTCGTGCCCGAAAAACGTATCTTTATTTGTCGCCTGCAGCGTGGTCCCGGCGGTCGTCGAATGGGTGTAGGTGCGGTCGATCGTGCCATAGACCGTTGAGGCCGATGTAGGAATAGGATTGCCGTGCTGGTCCAGGATTACGAAGGCGTTGCCATTGGTCACGCTTGGAAAATTGCCGCTGTTGAGGCAGAGGAAGCCGGGAAAAGTGTTTGGCGTAGAGTTGAGCGAGCAATCCTGCAGATCGGAATCATTGCCGTCGGTGTGGGACTGCTCGAAGGTGCGCAAATAGAAATTGCTCGCGATCGTCCATTGCGGATTGATTGTGAACTTGCCGGTAAAGGCAAGCGACGCGGCGTCGTTGAGCGTCGTCTGCGGCGAGGTGAAAACGCTTCGCTCGTCTATTGAAAGGAGATCGATCGGCGTTGGTCCAACGACGCCGAGGCTCGATCTGGCGCCCGAGGCGATGAGATGCAGCTCCGCATCCGGCGTGCGATAGCCGACGTCCCCATAAAGCCGCACGAGGGACGATGGCGAAAAATAGCGCCAGCCGTCGTCATGTGCGGCGTCCGCCGTCACGTAGAAGCTGTAATTGTCGACTTGCTTGCCATATTCGAACAGGCCGCTGACCCGCCCATAGGATCCGCCCATCACTTGCGCTTCGAGGCCTTGCCACGTGAAGCCGTTCTTCATCTCTATGCTGATCGCGCCGCCGAGCGCATTGAGGCCGAAGATCGGATTGCTTGTGAAGACTTCGGTGCGGCTGATCGCCTGAGGAGGGATCAGGTCCCAATTGACGCTGTCGCCGAACGCCTCGTTGATGCGTATGCCGTTCTGGTAAACGGCGAGCCCTTGCGGCTGGCCTTGCTGCGGCGAAGCGAAGAAGCCGCGATATTGCAATTCCTGCGAGAATGGATTGCCGTTGATGTCGTCGACAAAAATAGCTGGAACGCGCTGCTCCAATGTGTCGGTCACATTAGGGGAGCGCGTGCGCTCGAAGTCGGGGGCCGTCACGGTTTGCACCATGGAGGGAATCTTGTCGCGATCCTCGCCGCCGCCGCCAGGGAGAGGCGTTGTCGAGACCACCTCAACTTCCGGCAGCGCCACGACGCTTGCGGGGGCGGTCTCCTGCGCGAGAGCCTGCGGCGCTGCCAGAGCCGAAAGAGAGGCGCCGAGGGTCAATATGCCAAATACCGGGGATTTCTGCCGCATAGTCGCCACCTAATTGATCGGACGAGTTTAAAGATCAATGAAACTCTACCTGAGATTAGAGTCCGATTGGCGGAGTCACAAGTGACTTTTATGAAACACTGAAGAAATACTGCATTGATTTTGTAGCGGTATACTTAAAAAGTCTCGAGTTGTATGGATTAGTTCACCTTCAAGAATGGAAAAGTTCATTGACGAAATACATTGGATCTATCGCCTGACAGCCGTGCGCTATTGAGCGCTTAAATCCTCCGTCTGCCGCGTCCCGCGCCGCGCGAGGCAAGAATAGATCTGGATAAGACGCCCCTCCACGCCAGGGCGCCGGTCCGGTCGTCAAGAAAGGGAGAAGGGAAGGCCGCGCGCGTCAGCATGCCCGCACGTCTTGCAGTCTGGTAAAGGGAAAATATTGCTGGCGTGGCGCCTGCAGCGGAAGGGCGCAATGCGTCGCGACGGCTCCGACGAAACGCTTAATCCTCGGCTGCTTTGGCGGCTTTGATCTTGACCGAGCGCAAGAGGAACATCGGAACATGGTCGCCCATGCCGACGACGGGCGCGTCGTCATCGTTTTGACGCCCCCGTGATTGGCGTCGAGGCGCCGCATGGATTTCCGCGGCGGCCAAAACAGTCTCGGCGACAGGATGATGCTCTTCGCCCCGCCGTCGAGAGCGGCTCGGCTTCGCGGGTTTCGACTGAGAAGATCCGCCGGCGTCGGCCCCAGCTTCGGCGCCTCTGCGCGACGGGCGGCGGCTGTGCTCCCGGACGGCCGGATGATCCGCGGCTTCGTCGTCCGGAAGATTGGCGAGGGTCTCCTCGCCGAGCCAGTCGATCTTCTGGGCGATCAGCCGCTCTATGTCCGCCACATGTCTCTGATCGGCGCGGGTGATGATCGAGATTGCGACGCCGCTCTTGCCGGCGCGTCCGGTGCGGCCGATGCGATGAACATAATCCTCGGCATGGGTCGGGACGTCGAAATTGAACACATGGCTCACGTCCGGGATGTCGAGGCCGCGCGCGGCGACGTCCGAGCAGACGAGGAGGTCGACATCGCCTGTCTTGAACGCGTCAAGCGACAACATGCGCGCCCGCTGGTCCATGTCGCCATGCAGCGCGCCGGCGTTGAAGCCATGCTTTTGCAGCGATTTATGCAGGACGGCCACGTCGCGCTTGCGATTGCAGAAAATGATCGCGTTCTTGAAATCGGCTGCGCCGCGAATGAGCCTTCGCAGAGTTTCGCGTTTGGCCGGACCGGTCGCCGAGGCGACCAAGCCTTGCGCTATGGTGACGGCGGTCGAGGCGGCGCGGGCGACTTCGATCCGGACCGGATTATGCAGGAAGGTCTCGGTCAACCGGGTTATCTCCGGCGGCATCGTGGCGGAGAAAAACAAAGTCTGCCTGGTGAAGGGCACGAGCTTGCAGATCCGCTCGATGTCGGGAATGAAGCCCATGTCGAGCATGCGGTCCGCTTCGTCGATGACGAGAATTTCGATTCCGGTGAGAAGCAGCTTGCCGCGCTCGGAGAAATCGAGCAGGCGGCCGGGCGTCGCGATCAGAACGTCCGCGCCGCGCATGATCTTGGTTTCCTGATCGCCGAAGGAGACGCCGCCGATCAGGAGGGCGACATTGAGCTTGTGATTGACGCCGTAGCGGGCGAAGCTTTCCTCGACCTGCGCGGCGAGCTCGCGGGTCGGCTCGAGGATAAGCGTGCGGGGCATGCGCGCCCTCGCCCTTCCTTGCTCGAGCCGGGACAACATCGGGAGCGTGAAGGCGGCGGTCTTGCCGGTGCCGGTTTGCGCGATGCCGAGGACATCGCGTCCGGCGAGCGCGTGAGGAATCGCTTGGGCTTGGATCGGCGTTGGAACCGTGTAGCCCGAGGCCTCCACGGCTTGGAGCACCTTGGCGCTGAGACCGAGTTCGCTGAAAGTCATTCTGATCCTGAAATAGGCGTTTATGCTGGAGCTTGGCCAACGAGGTCTAAACCATCGCACGCGGGCGGGCGAGCCTTGGCTTCGAGACGCGCAACTCGTCCAGATTTCGGCAAGATAAACTGCTGAAGCAAGAACTATGCATCGCCCGAATGGAAGCGCTCAGAAGCCATGAGCCTCGTCGCGCGACGCTGGATCTTAGGCGATCGGCCTTTGCATTCTTTGCCGGAAATATCGCCTTAAAGCAATGAAATTACAAGCTACGCTATGATCAGCGAAGCTAAATCCATTGAATTCACCCGCGCTGAATTGCCGCGCTGCGTGCTGAGTTATGATGAACTGCATCACTTGATGCTGTAATTTGCGGCTAGGCGGCGGTTTTGTTTTGCCGGCTGCGACAAGAGCTTCATGAGGCCGAACATGCAGCCGAGCGTGCCAAGATAGGCGAGCAGCTGCAGCTCCGTCGGTTTATCGGTGTAGCCGAGCAGCGTGTGGAGGACGCGGCCGATTATGCTGCTGTCCGGCAAGAGCGACGATGTATTCCACACGGTCCGCCCCAGCGCCGTCGCAATATCCGCTTGTTCGAGGAAGGCGACGCTTTGCGCCGCCATGCCTGCGGCCATGAAGCCGATGAGAAGGCTCGTCACACGGAAAAGATGACGCACCGGGATTGTGATAAGGCCTTTGTAGGTGAGGGCGCAGATGCCGGCGCCGAGCAAGAGCCCAAGAAGCCCGCCGAAAAAGAGGCTGAATCCGGAATCGCCGCTCGAAAGAACGACGCCATAGAGAAACAGCACGACCTCCGAGCCTTCGCGCAAAACCGCGACGCCGACGACGACCGCGAGCGCGATCAGGGAGCGCGACCCGCTGCTGACCTCGCCGCCGATGCGGCGCAACTCCTCGCTCAGCTGGCGGCCGTGGCGCGCCATCCAGACATTGTGCCAAGTGAGCATGATCACGGCGACGCCGAGAATGAAGGCGTTGAAGAGCTCCTGCCCTATGCCCTCAAGCGCATTGGACAGGGCGCCCGCGAAGATAGCGACGAGACACGCGCCGAAAAGCCCGCCGGCGACGCCGCCGACAATATAGGGCGTGCGTTGAGGCATTGTTTTCGTGACGGCAAGGACAATGCCGACGATCAGTCCTGCTTCGATCACTTCGCGCAGGACTATGATAAGAGCGCCGATCACGCTGGAAACTCCCTTTCGCCTGACGGCCTCGAAACGAGCCGCGCGCTTTTCGCCAATAGCCGCGCCGTCTTAGAGCATGTTCCGAAAAAGTTGACCGCTTTTTCGATCAGAACATGCTCCAACCCTTTGAATTTGAGCGATTCCCTTTCGATCAGACGATTTCACCTGATCGGGAAGCGCTCTAGCGTCGCCGCGTTCTGTCCTCGATCGACAAGATCTTCTCGCGAGGCGGAGTTTGCGATGGGACTTGAAAGAAACGCAGACCCTACACGATGAAAGTAAAGCGATCAACGTAAACTGATCCAGTTTAGAACCTATCTAAATAGTCAATACGGAGCCGCTGCGGTCTGAGGCCAGTATTTCTCTCCCGCCTGCAAAGAAAAGACGTTTCAAGATTTGCTCCGGCTCATTTCTCTACCGACCCCGTCTCGCTCGCCCGGCCTTCAGGCGGGCTCCACGCGGCCTATATACAGGCGGCGGTCCGGCTCGCGAAACGGCGACGCATGCCTGACGAACTCGAGACAAAGACCCAATGGCGGAGATGGAGACAATTCGGATCAAACGCGCTTATGATCCGCCACAGCCTGAGGATGGCGCGCGGATTTTGGTCGACCGACTTTGGCCGCGCGGCTTGGCGCGCGACGTCGCGTCGATCGACGCCTGGGCCAAACCTGTCGCCCCGAGCGACGCTCTGCGCCGTTGGTTCGGCCATGATCCCGCCAAATGGCCGGAATTCCGCAGACGCTATCGCGACGAACTTGCCCACAACCCGGCTTTCCTCGATCTGCAGGGCATGGTGCGGTCGAATGCGGTGACTACTTTGCTGTTTGCGGCCAAGGATAAGGAGCGCAACAATGCCGTGGTGTTGCGCGAGGCCCTGAGCGAAGCCATGAAGCGGTGACGCGGCGCGCTCCCAAACGATCTAGAGCATGTTCCGAAAAAGTTGATCGACTCTTTCGATTAGAACATGCTCCAACTCTTTGAATTTGAGCGTTTCCTTTTCGATCAGATGATTCCATCTGATCGGGAAGCGCTCTAGCCGCCGCGCGCCCTATTTCCTTTCGCGCAACGCGACCCAGAACCGGCGGCGGTCGGAGCGGCGCAATATGTCGAACGGAATAGTGCGATTGACCTTGTCGGCGCCGAGAAGGCGGATGAGATCGTCGGCGCCGGTGACCGGAAGGCCGTCAACGGCGAGCACTATGTCGCCAGTGAGCAGGCCCGCGTGGTCGGCCGGGCTTTCCGTCTCGACCATGCTGACCACGGCGCCCGTCGTCTGTCCAAGGCCGAGCCGCAGCGCGATCCGGCGCGGCAGCACGATCGTGCCCGCGCCAATGCCGAGATAGGCGCGGCGGACCCGCCCATGCGCCACGAGCTCGCCGAGGACGAAGCTCGCGGTATTCGACGCAACCGCGAAACAGATGCCTTGGGCGCCGGTAATGATCGCCGTGTTGACGCCGATGACCTCGCCTTTCGAGGAGACGAGCGGGCCACCTGAATTGCCGGGATTGAGCGCGGCGTCGGTCTGGATCACGTCTTCGATCAGACGATTGTTCTTCGACCGCAAGGAGCGTCCGAGCGCCGAGATGACGCCGGCCGTCACGGTTGCGTCGAAGCCGAGCGGGTTGCCGATCGCGATGGCGATTTCGCCGGGTTTCAGCTTCTTGGAATCGCCCAGCCGGGCCGCTTGAAGAGTTGCGCTTTCGTCTATTCGCACGAGGGCGAGATCGGTGTCCGGATCGTCGCCGAGGACGCGGCCGGAGAGGCTGCGCCCGTCGAGCGTCGTCACATCGGCCCGCTTGGCCCCTTGCACGACATGGCTATTGGTGAGGACGAGCCCGTCGGGCGAGACGATGACGCCGGAGCCGGACCCGGCTCTTCTTCCGTCGCCGCGACGGATGTCGAGACGCACGACGCTTGGCCCGACGCGCTCGACGACCCGCGTCACGCTTTTCGAATAGGCGTCGAGAAGCGAATTATCCGGCGACTCATTGTCTTGGCCCGCATCCATATCGGAGGAGGCTGGCGCGCCGGCATTAAATCCCGCCTCCGCCTCGTCGAGCACGAAAGAGGGATAAAACTCAGTCAAGGCATGAAGATTTTTTTCCATGCCAATTATATGGAGCCGGATCGCCAGTGTTTAAGAGGCGCGCGGCGACGCGGCTAGGCGAGTTCAGCCGGGAATGCCCGGGCTCGGGGTCATGAAACGGGAGCCCGACGATTTTGCGAGGAGAATATTGTCGAGGAACTGCTTTGCGCTATTCGCCCAGGTGAAGGTGAGCGCATGGGCCCTCGCCATCTCGCGCGGGATCTCGAGGGCGGCGAGACAGGCCGCGCGCAGGTCATTGTCGAGTACGCCCGCGCCGCTCGCGCCGATGACGTCGAGGGGGCCCGGCACGGGCAAGGCCGCCACGGGCAGGCCGCAGGCAAGCGCTTCGAGAAGGACCATGCCGAACGTGTCGGTGCGGCTTGGAAACACGAAGACATCCGCCGAAGCATAGTGAACGGCCAGCGCGTCGCTGGTTTGCGAGCCGTAAAAATGCGCTTGCGGATAGGCGGCCTGAAGGGCGCGACGCGACGGACCGTCGCCGACGACCACCTTTGATCCCGGCAGATCCAAGGCGAGGAACGATTCGACATTCTTTTCGGGAGCGAGACGCCCGGCGTAAAGAAAGATCGGCCGCGGCAGGTCTATGACCGACGCCTTGTCCGGGGTGAACTGGCTGTGGTCCACGCCGCGCGACCAGTACATCAAGCGCTGAAATCCGCGTCTTTGCAGATCGTTCGCGATCGAGGCCGTCGACACCATGACGCCTGACCCGGCGTTATGAAAGCGCCGCAACAAAGCATAAGTTATGGATTCAGGGATTCGCGCGCGGGCCGAAATATATTCGGGAAAGCGGGTGTGATAGCTCGTCGTGAACGATCGCTTCGAGCGCAAGCAATAATAGCGCGTGGCGAAGCCCACCGGGCCTTCAGTCGCGATATGGATATGGTCGATCGAGGGACCGTCGAGCCGTTTCGAGACGCCCCTCGGGCTCGCCAGGGCAAGCCTGATCTCGCCATATGTGGGGAGCGGAACCGAAGCAAAGCCTTGCGGCGTCAGGAATTCTATTTCGGCCCCAAACTCGCCCAAGGCTTTCGCTACGGATTCGAGGGAGCGAACGACGCCGTTGATTTGAGGCTTCCAAGCATCCGTCGCAATCAGTATTCGCATCAAGCGGCAGCCTTTGTCACCGCTCGCGCTTCGGCTGCGAGGGCCGCCTGCCGGCGCTGCTCGGCAGTAAGCTGCCACTGCAGGATCTCGAGGCGGCCATCCTCATGCTCGGCGATGGCGGTGCAGGATTCGACGAAATCGCCGCAGTTGATATAGAGAATTCCATCCATCTCCCGAACCGCGGCATGATGGATATGCCCGCAAACCACGCCGTCAGCATGCTGACGCCGCGCAGCCTCCGCCAAGGCGACTTCAAATGCTCCGATGAAGTTCACCGCATTCTTTACCTTGAGCTTGGCCCAGGCCGACAGGGACCAATAGGGAAACCCGAGCGAACGCCGCGCCCTATTGAACCAAATGTTCGACCAAAGCGCAACTCCATAGGCCCAATCGCCGAGCCAGGCGAGCCAGCGCGCATGCTGCACCACGATGTCGAACTGGTCGCCATGGACGATGAGCAGACGTTTGCCGTCGCCGGTGACATGATAGGCGTGATTGACGACCTCGACGCCGCCGAAAATCGTCCCAATGAAATCGCGGGCGAATTCATCGTGATTGCCGGGCACGTAAAGCATCCGGGCGCCTTTGCGCACTTGGCGCAAAAGCTTCTGCACGACGTCATTATGCGCCTGCGGCCAGTACCAGCCGCTCTTGAGCCGCCATCCGTCTATGATGTCGCCGACGAGGTAGATCGTATCGGCTTCATTATATTTCAGGAAATCGAGCAGGAGTTCGGCCTGACAGCCTCGCGTCCCAAGATGGATGTCGGAGAGAAAGATCGTGCGATAACGGGTTGGCTCGGATTCGTGGCTCACCGGAGCGACCTGTGCTAGTCTTGTGAAATATTATGTCTGAAAGGAAAATCAGATTCTCATGGCTTTTGGATGACAGCCGCCGGCAATAGCTCGGTCCTCCTCAGCCTTTACGCCGTTCCGGACAAATCAACTTCATTGGCTAAGATCAAAACGCAATGTTGCGCCGCCCAGGCGGAGCCTGATCAAGGCGTGCTGGCTTAAGGCCGCGCAATCCTGACGTATTCTCGATGATCGCAACAGTTAATCATTAGCTTCTACCACGCCATAAGATTCGGGGCAAACTGGCCGTCCCGCTCAGGATTGGGGAATTTTGCGCCACAAAACAATCGTTCGATATTCCAAACGAAATCGTCTATTTTCACAAACGAGACTTGGAGCGATTGAGTAGGATCAATGGGCGTCGAAGGGCGTGACAAGGTCAAGGTTCTGGAAGCGGGCGCGCTGGCTTTGTCGAGCCAGCTCGGCAAGACCGTGCAGCGGCTGCGCAAGGCCTATAATCTTTCCCTTTCCGAGCTTTCCGAACAATCGGGCGTCGCCAAATCCATCATCAGCCAGATCGAGCGCAACGAGACCAATCCGACGCTCGCCACGATCTGGCGGCTCGCGCAAGCTCTCGATGTGTCGATCGAACGGGTGCTGCAGGCCGCCGACGACGAGCCTTTTCTCGAGAAATCCTCGCGTGGCGACACCCCGATCCTTGTGTCGGACGACGGCAAGTGTCGGCTCGCCGTCGTCGGCTGGATCAAGACGGTCGAATGGCTGCAATGGTATGATTTCTCCGCCGATCCCGGCGGCGTGCTCGAATCCGAGGCGCATCAGCGGGGCTCGGTCGAAAGCCTGTCGATCAGCGAGGGGGAGCTCGAGGTCGAGGTCGGCGGCGCGATCGAACGGGCCAAAGCCGGCGAAACCTTACGTTATCGCTGCGACCGGCCGCACACGATCCGCAATGTCTCGCAAAAACCGGCCACGGCCATGATGGTCTGCATTCTCAAAGCCGCGGCGATGGAATGATTCGATCTCTCAGGCTCTATGGCGTAAGCGTCGGCGGTTGCTTCACTTATTCGATCCGAAAGTTGGCTGGACAAGGATGAGGCGGACGGGAGATTGACTCTGTCGAGACCGCGACGGATCGACGCCGGCGCCCGCGACCGGACGGCGTTGTATCTTTCGATTCTCGCCGCGACCTTGTTTTTGCCGGTCGGCGTGCATCTCCCTTATTTCCCGGTCTGGCTCTCCGCGCGCGGACTCTCCGATGCGCAGATCGCAACCGTCCTCGCCGCGCCGATCGCGCTGCGGGTCATCGCAACTCCGCTCATCGCGACAATCGCCGACAAGCGCGGCATTGCGATCGTGCTCGCCGCTTGCGCGCTTGCGATCCTCATTGGCTATTGCGGCCTCGGTTTCGCCCGAGGCTATGCGCCGATCTTCGCGGGCGTGATTTTCGTGGCTATGGCGATGGGCGCCATGCCGTCGCTCGCCGACGCCTTGACGCTCGCCGAAATTCGCCGCGTCGAGATGGCTGGCTCCGGGCGGATCGCCTACGGCCATGTTCGAGTCTGGACCTCGATCGGCGTGCTCGCGATGATGCTCTTGTCGGGACGAATCGTCGGGCTGTTTCCTGGCGAGCGAATCATTTTTGCTCTCGCGGGCCTGGCGATCTTGCCGGCGCTCGTCGCAATTCTCGCCGCCGCCACGCTGAAAAAGGCGCAATTTTTCCACGCGCAGCAAGATAGCCCAACCGCCGATCGGACGCGGCTGCTGCTTGCGATCGTCGCGATTGGCGCGGCCGCGCTCATCCAGGCGAGCCATGCCGAGGTCTATTCTTTCGCGACCCTGCATTGGAGGAAGGCGGGTTTGTCGCCGGACTTCATCAGCGCGGCCTGGGCGATAGGGGTCGCTTCCGAAGCGCTGGTCATGATCATCGCAGCGCGGTTTTTCGGCGCCGAAAAAAACGCGATCTCCTTTCTGGTCGTCGGTGCGGCGGGCGCTGTGCTGCGCTGGCTCGCGATGAGTTCAGATCCTGACCCTTGGCGTCTTATCGTCTTACAGGCGGGGCACGGCTTGAGCTTTGGAGCGACAACCTGCGGCAGCGTGCTGCTCCTTGGAAGCCTCGCCGCGGCGACGCATCGGACGCGCATGCAGGGCTGGCTCGCGGCGGCCACGGCGCTGAGCCTCGCGGCGGCGACATTCGCTTGCGGCAGGCTGACCGACAGCTATGGAGAAAAGGCCTATCTCGCCATGGCGGCGCTGGCTGGCGCAGGCTTGGCGCTCGCGCTGGTCGCGGGGCGGATCAAGCTGCGGCTTCATGCGCCTTCGTGAGGCCGGGCTGTTTCATTCTGCGGCGGATCGCTCCGAGGGGAGGCCCGATGACGCAAACAGGGGACCTCCCAAATCGTCGCGGCTCTTGCTTTTGTTATGGTCTCGGGCAATCAGCGTGTACATTGCGGGCGTCACAAATAGCGTAAAAATTGTCCCGATGCTCATGCCCGCCGCGATGACGACGCCGATCGCGAAACGGCTGCGCGCGCCGGCGCCGTCGGCGATGATCAGGGGAATCATGCCGACCACCATGGCCGCCGTCGTCATGAGAATCGGGCGGAGCCGCACGGCGGCCGCATGTTCTATCGCCTTGCGGCGGCTCATGCCTTCATCTTCCTGCAGCCTGTTGGCGAATTCCACCATCAGGATTCCATGTTTGGAGATGAGGCCGATCAGGGTGACGAGCCCGATCTGCGAATAGATGTTCATGCTCGCCGCGCCGACGACGCCAAGAATGTTCAAAGGCAGAAGCGCGCCGAACATCGATGTCGGCAATGCGATGAGAATGATGAACGGATCGCGAAAGCTTTCGAATTGCGCCGCGAGCACGAGGAAGATCACGATAAGCGCGAAAACGAAAGTGAGGAGAAGCGTATTGCCCTCTTGAACATATTGGCGGCTCTCGCCCTGATAGTCGACCGTGAAGCCTTCGGGCAGAAGCTCGGCCGCCTTCTTCTGCAGAAAAGCGATCGTCTCGCCGAGCGTATGGCCGGGGAAGGGCACGCCCTGCAGCGTCGCGGAGTTCAATTGCTGGAAGGTCGGCAGTCCGTTCGGCTGCACGCTCATTGAAACGCTGGCCACCGTCCCCAGGGAGACGAGATCGCCCGAGGCGGTGCGCAGCTGATAGCGGGTCAGCCATTCCGGCGTCAGCCTGAAGTCGCGCGGCGCCTGCGCGATCACCTCATAGCTGCGGCCGCGGAGACTGAAGCGATTGACGTAATTGCCGCCGAGCAGGGTGGCGAGGGAAGAGCCGATTTCCTGCATGTTGAGCCCGAGCCGGTTCGCCCTGTCGGCGTCGATCTGGAGTTCGACTTGCGGCAGGTCGAATTTGAGATCGCTGTCGGTGAAGATGAAGAGGCCGCTTTCGCGCGCCGCGGCCTCGATCTTCGCCATGACGTCGGCGATCTGGCGATAGTCGCCGATGCTGCGGATCACGAATTGAAGCGGCGGACCTCCGGTCGAGCCCGGCAGCGCCGGCGGGGAGAAAGCGATGATCTGGGCGCCGGTGACGCTCGAGAGCTTCGGCTGCAGGGCCTGGATGATCTCCTTCTGATTGCGCTTGCGCTCGCCCCAAGGCTTCAGGATGAGACCGCCGAACCCCTGATGCACGCCGGCCGACCCGTTGATCAGAAAGACATGGTCCTTCTCCGGAATCTGGTCGGCCGCCGCCTGCACCTCCGCGGTCGCTTTCTCCATGTAATCGAGATTGGCGTATTGCGGCGTCTTGATCAGGGCGAAGATCGCGCCTTGGTCTTCCTCGGGCGCAAGCTCCTTCGGAGTCGACATGAACATCACGGCGGTCAACGCGAGAACCCCGACGAGGATCAAGACGGTCAAGGCGCGAAAGTTCAGGCTCTTTTCGAGACGGCGCTGATACGCTCTGCGAAGCTTGTCGAACATTCGGTCGAGGAATGCCACGAAGCCGCGCGCTTCGCCCTGCGGCGGCTTCAACAGGAGCGAGCACATCATCGGCGACAAGGTGAGCGCGATGATTCCGGAAACGATGACGGCGCCCGCGAGCGTGAAGGCGAATTCGCGAAACAACGCGCCTGTCAGGCCGGAGACGAAGCCGATCGGCGCATAGACCGCGGCGAGCGTGATCGTCATCGAAATGACGGGGCCGGTGATCTCGCGCGCCCCCAGCAGGGCGGCGTCGCCCGCAGGCATCCCCTCTTCCATGTGGCGGTAGATGTTCTCGACGACGACGATCGCGTCGTCGACAACGAGGCCGATCGCGAGCACGAGGGCGAGCAGCGTCAGGAGGTTCAGCGAATAGCCAAGCGCCAGGATGACGATCATCACCCCGATCAGGGACAGCGGGATGGTCACGATCGGAATGATCGTCGAGCGCAGATTGCCGAGGAAAAGAAAGATCACGACGACCACGATGATCGCCGCTTCGGCAAGGGTTTTTTCGACCTCGTGGATCGAGGCCCGGATGAAATTCGTCGCGTCATAGGCGATGGCGGCGTCGAGGCCGACAGGGAGTTGCGCCTGGATCTCTGGGAAAGCGGCGCGGACCGCGTTGATCACGTCGAGCGGGTTCGCCGTCGGGGTCGAATAGATCCCGACAAAAACCGCTTTCAGCCCATCGAACATGGAGGAGGAATCGACCGATTCCGGCCCGAGCTCGATTTCGGCTATGTCGCCGAGCCGGGTTAGAGCGTCGCCGCGCGCCATGACGACGAGCTGGCCGAAAGCCCTGGCGGAATCGAGCGAGGTTTGCGCATTGATGCTCGTCTGGACGAAATCGCCCTTGATCTGGCCCGCGGCGGCGGTGAAATTATTCGCCGCCAGGGCGATCCGAACGTCGTTCGGCGTCACGCCCCGCGCGGCCATCCGGTTTGGATCGAGCCACACCCGCATCGCGAAGGTCTGGCCGCCGAGGATCTGCGCATTGGCGACCCCGTCGATCGTCTGCAGCTTTGGCTGAACGACCCTCGTGAGGTAATCGGTGATCTGCGAAGCGTTGAGCAGCTTCGAGTTGAACGACATATAGAGAAGCGCGGTCGAGTCGCCGGTCTGCTTCACGACGACGGGGTCGAGCGCCTCGCGCGGCAGGACATATTTGACCTGGTTCACTTTCGACAGAACGTCCGCGACCGCCCGGTCCGGATTGGCGTTCAGGAGAAGATTGAGAGTGATGGTCGAGACATTCTGCTGCGAGTCAGACACCAGCGTGTCGACGCCTTCCGCGCTCGCCACGGCCTGGGCGATCGGCGTCGTGATGAAGCCCTTGATCACATCCGCATTGGCGCCCGGGTAGGTCGTCGTGACGGTGATCGTGGTCGAGGACAGTTCGGGATATTGTCGGACCTGAAGCTTGAACGCGCATTGCAGCCCGACGAGCAGAATCAGGAGGCTGACCACGCTGGCGAGCACCGGCCGGCGAATGAAAACATCGGTGAATGACATTTTTATTCCTTCGGGCGGACTGCGGGCGCGTCGAGCCGGGCGTTGGCGTCGATGCGCACGCGCGCATCGGGCTGCAGCTTCAGCTGACCCTCGGTCACGACCTTTTCGCCGGGCCGCACGCCCTCGAGGACGGCGATGCGGTCTTCGCGCGTCTCGCCGACGCGCACAGGAAACGGCGCTCCACCTTCAAAGGCGCTTCGCCATTGAATTGCGCCGCCTGCGCGGCCCCCGCTTGAGGGGGGCCGCCGCGCCGGCCTCGGGCGCGGCCGGGATCACGACGAAAACGCTGTCGCCATAGAGCGAATAATTGATCGCCGTGCGCGGCAGGGTCACGATTTTTGCCGGCGCGCCGGCGATGACGTTCACATTGGCGAACATGCCGGGCAACAATTGCCGCTTCTTGTTTTCGAGCTCGCCGCGCACCAGAACATTGCGGCTCTCCTGAGCGATGCGCGCGTCGATCGTTTTGATCACGCCGCGGAAAATCTTGCCCGGATAGGCGTCGACCTCAACCTCGAGGATCTGGTCCGGCTTCAGGAGATCAAGCGATTTTTCGGGCACCGGGAAGTCGACGTAAATCGGATCGAGCTGCTGCAATGTGATGAGGCTCGTTCCGGGCGAGACATATTGGCCGAGATCGGTCTTGCGAATGCCGAGCCGGCCAGAGAAAGGCGCGACCAGCGTCTTCTGCGCAATGATCGCCCGAACGCGCTCGACGGCGGCTGCGGCGGAATCGCGCGCGGCTTCGGCGGAGTCGAAATTCGCCTTGGGCGTATTGCCGCTGAGCGAGAGCTGCCGCTGCCGCTCCAGCGTAAACTCGGCGTTTTTCAGGGTCGCGAGATTGCTTTTGAGATCGGCTTGCTCGACCGAGTTGTCGATTTCAAAGAGCCGGGCGCCCTTTTCGACGTCCTGGCCGGATTCCACCCGAACCGCTACGATCGCGCCGCCGATCTGAGGCGAGACGTCTATTCCCTGCACGGCGCGGAAACTCCCGATAGCCGGGAGCCGGGGCGCCCAAATGTCCGCCGCCGCCTCGCTGACGGCAACCGTCGCAGGCGGCGGCGCGGCCTGCGCGATGAATGTCTTGATCATCTGCGGTTTGACGACGAATTGAAAATATCCAAGGCCGCCGCCAAGCGCGGTAAGGAAGATGAATACAAGGATAAAAATAATGATTCGCTTCACGGGACCGACCAAAATATCTCGGGACTGAATAGAGGCAATTGTATCGCGGGTCGCTTGCTCACGGCGGGAGCGCTCCGGCAATCATAGCGACAGAGCCCGGAAAAATTGAAGCGCGCCCGCCAAAGAACCGCCATTGCCCACACACAATCGCCTTGGATGTCAGCTTCGAAGATTGACTGAGAATACTGGCCTAAAGGCAACCGACCGCCGGCAAAATTGTGACGGCGCGGATAGTTATGAATAAAAGGCTCCCGCAAAGCTGCAGTTGACGCCGTTAATGTACGTTAATGTAGATGAATCGGCGCATCGCCGACTTTCCCTGGCCTTCCCAAGATGGAAGCGCCAAAGTCACGCCTTGAGTCCAAGCGAAGGCCCGTGCTCTCGCAGTTTGGCGCCTCCCCAATGCTTTATTAGCTTGCTGAAATTACCATGAGCGGATCGGCGTGGATAGTGCGTCAAATGCGTTTATTCGGCGCCCGGCGCCAAAGACATTGATCGCAACTTTCACTGGAGGACCGGCTCGAACAGTAAAGGTGGCTGCGCAAGCGGGCGCTAGATGTTAAATTCGTAGAAAGCTTTGGCCGGGCCGGCGGCCGCGGCGCTTGCGTTTAGGCCGGTTCTCGTTGGAGGGGCCACGCTGCGCATAGGGTCTCGTCTGCGGCGCGATGTCGCTGCGGCGGGGATCAAAATCCGCCCTTGTTCAAGGTCCGTTTCAAGATGCGGCGCGTTCCGCTCCATCAGCGGCGAAAATGCGCTAGCTCATTTTCATTTCCTAAGGCCGTCGCGCGATTCGCGACTCCGGCCTTTCCAAGAAGGATCCGTGCGGGGCATGAGCGTGCATGGCGTCAGCTTTCACGCACGGGGAATGCACTGCCCTGGCTGCGAGCATGTCATCGAGGACTCGGTGCGCAAGCTCCGAGGCGTGCGGAAGGTCAAGGCCGATTACCCGACAGAGACGGTCGCGGTCGTCTTCGACCCGGCGTCGACAAATATCGAGGAGATCTGCGCAGCGGTCGCGCAGAAAGGCTATCGCTGCTTTTTGCCGGACGACATCCCGGCTCCGCCGAATAGGGTCAAGAAACTCGCCGGACTTATTCTGGGGCTTGCCGGAATCCTCCTCATCATTTTCCTCGACGCCGAGTTCATCAGCCCGAGCGGCGCGCCAGATATTGGCAAGCACATGGGCTATGGCCTCATTTTTGTGCTCGGTCTTCTGACCGGATTTCATTGCGTCGGCATGTGCGGCGGCTTTGTCCTGAGCTACACGGCGAGCGACGCACGCTTGGGCCGGCAGTCCTATCTGTCGCACGTCCTGTATGGGGCCGGAAAGACGCTCTCCTACACGGGCATCGGGGCGATGTTTGGCCTGCTTGGCGCGATCATCGCCTTCACGCCCTTGTTGCGCGGCGCCGCCGGCATGATCGCCGGAGCCTTTCTCATCATCTTCGGCCTGAACATGCTGGGCCTGTTCGCGCCATTGCGCAGAATCCGCATCACTATGCCGGCCTTCCTTGTAAGATTCGTCGGACGGCGAACGCGCAGCTACAACCGCCCCTTTGTCATTGGTTTGCTGAACGGACTCATGATCGCCTGCGGTCCCTTGCAGGCGATGTATGTCATGGCGGCGGGAACCGGCAGCGCTGTCGAAGGAGCCAAGATGCTCTTCACCTTCGGCGTCGGAACGCTGCCTGTCCTGTTGAGCTTCGGCGTCCTGAGCACTTTTATCTCGGGGGCGTTGACGCATCAGTTGCTGAAGCTCTCAGGCGCGATCGTCATCATCCTCGGCGCAGTGATGATCAATCGTGGTCTGATCTTGACCGGCTCCGGCTATGACCTCCGCGCTCTCATCGACGCGGCGTCAAGGGCGAGTCGATCTACGCCTCCGTCCATGTCCATGGACGCGTCCCAAACAGCGGTTCAAACCATTGTGATGGATGTGACGCGTTCGGGCTATTCGCCAAACCATTTTATTTTGCGTAAAGGCGCGCCCGTCCGGTGGATCATCAATGGCGAGGAGATCACCACATGCAACAGGCGGATTCTCGCGCCGAAATTGGGCTTGGAGTTCGATGTCAAAAAGGGACCGCAAGTCATCGAGTTCACGCCCATGGAGGAGGGGGTCATTCCGTGGAGCTGCTGGATGGGCATGCTGCATGGCGCGTTCGAGGTGATTGGCGAGCCGCCGGCGGAGCCAGGACAGCCGGCCGCCGTTCCCAACGCGCCGGCTGAAGCGTCACCGGCGCCTGCATTGATAAACCCCGCGGCGCCTGCGCAAGCCCTCGTCGGATCCTACAGGATAGAAGCCGGGGATTCCTTGCAGAGAATCGCGGCCAAGCTGTACCACGACCCACAAGGCTGGCCCGGCATCGCCAAGGCCAATCCCGGCCTCGATCCGCGCCGGTTGCGCCCGGGTCAGGTAATTAAGCTCCCAAGGCCGGCCCCCAAAAGCTAGACGGCTTGGCCGCCCGCGCGGTCAGCTCAGCACGCCATATTTCTTGAACCAGGCCTGCGTTTCTTTCCACGCGTCCTCCGCCGCCTCCTTGCGATAGCTCGGCCGGTAATCGGCGAAGAACCCATGCGGGGCGCCCGGATAGATCTTGAATTCGACGGTCTTGCCGGCGGCGAGGAGCTTCGCCTTCATCTGCTCCACCTGTTCGACGCTGATCCCGGCGTCCTCGCCGCCATAGAGCCCGAGCACAGGGGCCTTGACCTCGCCGGCGAGCTCGAAGGCGTTCTTCGGCATGCCCTCACGCGCAGGATCCATAAGGCTTCCGTAAAAAGCGACGCCCGCCTTGAGGTTCGGGTTGTGAGTCGAGTAAAGCCAGACGGTTCGCCCGCCGCGGCAAAAGCCGATAACGCCGAGGCGATTGGCGTCGCCGCCTTGCGACTTGGCCCAAGCCACGGTCGCGTCGAGATCGGCGAAAAGCTCTTGATCCGGCTTGCTGTTGACCAAGGGCAGCAACTCCTGCAAATCGGCGATCTTGGTCAGGTCGCCCTTGCGGAAATAATAATCCGGGGCGACCGCGAAAGCGCCGAGCTTGGCGAGCCGCCGCGTGATGTCCTTGATATGCTCGTGCAGGCCGAAGACCTCCATCGCGACGAGAATGATCGGCGGGTTTTCGCTTTGCGCGGGCTTGGCGAAATAGACCGGCAGCTCGCCACCGGCGACCTTGGCCTTTGCTTCGCCGGCGACAAGGCCGTCGGCGTCGGTCTTGACCACGTCGGCGCGGACGGGACCTGCGGCAAGCGTATAGCCGGCCGCGGTTGCGGCGGAGGTCGTCATGAAGGCGCGGCGCGACAGCGGCGGGGCGACCTTAATCAGGCCCTCGATATCCGACATCAGCTTTTGGGCGGGCATGCAAATTCTCCATTCTGCTGGCGGGTCAATTCGAAATCCGCGACGCTTAAGTCTATTCGCATTCCGTCTGCGTTAGGCCAAGAGGCGCCCTTCCAAGGGGCTAAGACGGATGGCCGGCGGCGACATCCGCCGGGCGGCGCGGCTAGACTTTGACATGAAGAGCGCGGATCCTGAATAGCGCGAGAATCGGCGACCACGCCTCAACTCGGCAGGACATGCGAACCAGCGTTTCGTCTGAAAGGTGCAGGGGGAGCTTCCAATGACTAAGGGCGGGCAGTTTAAGACAGTCATCGTCGCAGCCTTGGCGGCGCTTGTGTGGATGGGCGGCAAAGCGGACGCCGCGCAGTGCGGCAACACGGCGGCCGGCTTCGAGGCGTGGAAGGCGCAGTTCGCTGATGAAGCGAAGGCAAGAGGGGTCAGCGCCTCTGCGATCGCTGCCCTCAGAGGAACTAACTATTCGACGGCGACCATCTCGGCGGACCGCGGCCAGAAGAGCTTCCATTTGTCGCTCGATCAGTTTCTCGCCAAGCGTGGCGGCTCGGTCATCGCTTCGCGCGGGCGCGCGCTCAAGCAATCCGACGCGTCCCTTTTCGCGTCTATCCAGCAACGTTACGGCGTCCCGCCGGGGCCGCTCCTGGCCATTTGGGGAATGGAGACGGGATTCGGGAGCGTGCACGGCAATCAGAACGCTCTGTCGGCTATTGCCACTCTCGCCTATGATTGCCGCCGATCGGCCTATTTCACCGACCAGCTTTACGCTGCTCTGACATTGATCGATCGCGGAGTCCTGTCGGCGAGCTCGCGCGGCTCCATGCACGGCGAGATCGGCCAGACGCAGTTCCTGCCTAAGACCATCCTTGAGTACGGGACCGGAAATCTCGATAACGCGGCCAACGCGCTGTCCTCGACTGCGAATTTCCTCAAGGCCCATGGTTGGCAGGCGGGCGCCGGATACCAGCCCGGCGAGGCCAATTTCGCAGCGATCCAGGCCTGGAACGCCGCTCAGGTCTATCAGCGGGCCATCGCGCTCATTGGCCAACAGATTGACGGAAAATAAGTCGCGCCTCCGAAACGCTTAAAGGGGGTGGGCCGAAATCCGGCTCGTTGCGCGTCAATCCACGCGAGAACGGCCGGCTGAGGACCCCTCAACGGCGGCGGCAAGCTAGTCTGGCCGCGATCGGATCCTTCGACGAAGCCCATCCGATCGTCCCGTCAGATTACCCCATAGCTGCGCTTGAGCCGCGTTCCGCCATCCGAAATGACAGTCGAGGCCCGCTAGCTTGGAAAGTGCTCGACATGGGTCTCGGCGGTTCGGCCGATATAAAGCGCCCGGCGGCCGGAGAAGGAGACGATGTAGCCCGCGCAGCCGGCCGCTGCGACCTTCTTGCAGAAGCCCTTGTAGGTATATCCAGGCGCCAGTTGCTGCGCTTCCTTGATGGCGGCTTGAATAGGCGCCGTGTCGAAGGTCGCGGCGATGGGAACATCGATCTTGTGCGTCGACAACTCGACGCTGTCGCCGGCGGGCAGATAGTAAGTCGCGGTCCCGCAGCGGAAGTCGATAGCGTAGCCCTCGAAGCCTTCCTGCATCAGTGTTCCGACGATTTGCGGAAAGGTAAGCGTGTTGTCCTCCGCGCCTTCGAGGCAGGTCCTGGCGACAGACTTCTTGTGATCGTCCACTTGCATTCTCCATTGTGGGTTGAATTGAGCTTATTCAATCGGCGCCGTGGTCATCTGGCAGTGCTCGACCATTCGCTTCAGAAGCCGCTCCAGGGTCTCGCGCTCGGCTCCCGAAAGATGATCGAAGAATTCTGCGTCGTTCCGGTCGGCAAGCGCAGCCAGCTCCGGGGCCAGATCTGTCCCCTGCGGCGTAAGTGCGAGCGTCTGCGCGCGACCGTCGTCGCGACTGGCCTTCCGAACGATCAGCGACTTGCTGATCAGCCGGTCGGCGAGCTTCGTGATCGCCCCTCGCGTCATGCCCATTTCCTCGGCGAGGCGGCTGGGCGGCATCGGGTCCTTGCCATAAAGCGCACGCATCATGACCCATTCGGCAACCGTCACGCCCTTGGCGGCGAGCTTGCCGGCGAAGGCGTAAGAGACGTGGTTGGACACGGTGCGCAGCCAGAATCCAAGATGCGCAGCCAGGTCCGACGGGGGTGGCGCTGAAGACACGGCCGCTCCTTAGTTGACTAGGAAACTACTATATTTAGGTTTCCTAGTCAACTATCTGCGGCGGCGCCTGGCTCCGCACCTGAACGCAGGCGAGCAGAGGGCAGGAGGTTTCTGCACAGCTTGAGGGGGCCTCAGCCCCTAAGGCTTATCCGGGCTTGCTTGACGTAGAGCCTCACGCGCCGGCGCGATCACGTTCTGGAAATGCAAGGCGGCGCCTGGCGCCCTTTCATCGCGTCGCTTCGCCGCCGCTGGACAGCGCGCGGCGGACTGCGTCGCGCCATCCTTCGATCAGGCGCTCGCGCTCGGCGTGCGCCATGCGCGGTTCGAACCTTGCGCCTCTTGCCCAAACATTCGAGATGGCCGCGAGATTGGGATAGACGCCGGTCGAAAGCCCGGCCAGAAAGGCCGCGCCATGCGCCGTGATCTCCAGCATGATCGGGCGCTCGACCGGCGCATCGAGGATGTCCGCCAGGAATTGGCAGAACCAGTCATTCGCCGCCATTCCGCCATCGATCCGAAGCGCGCTCTTGCCCTGCGCCTGGAGAGAGCCGTCACCGGTCATAGCCTCCATGAGATCGAAGGTCTGATAGGCGACGGATTCCAGGGCCGCGCGAACGATATGCGCGGCGCTTGAATCAAGCGTTAGGCCGCAGAGCAATCCCCGCGCGTGCGGGTCCCAGTGCGGCGCCCCGAGGCCGACAAAGGCGGGAACCATGTAGACGCCATGATTGCCTGGCAGCTTTGCCGCGATCTCGCTCGTCTCCGCGGCGTCGCTAATGAGGCCAAGCCGATCGCGCAGCCATTTGATTGCGGCTCCGGCGATGAAAATCGCGCCTTCGCTCGCATAGGTCGGGACGCCCTCGATGCGATAGGCCATGGTCGTCAGCGTCCCGCCGCGCGGCGACGCGGGCTCGGCGCCGGTATTGCGCAAGGCGAAGCAGCCGGTGCCATAGGTCGATTTCACCATCCCCGGCTTGAAGCAGGCTTGCCCGACCATGGCCGCGTGCTGGTCGCCGGCAACGCCGGCGATTGGGATGGGCGCTCCGAACAGCTCGGCAATTGTTGCGCCGTAGAAATGGCTGCTGTCCTGCACCGAGGGGAGCAGGCCGTGCGGAATTCGAAAGAGCGCGAGAAGCTCGTCGTCCCAACATTGGCGATGGATGTCGAACAACAGGGTGCGCGAGGCGTTGGTGGCGTCGGTGGCGTGGACTTGGCCCAGGGTCAAGCGCCAGAGCAGAAAACTATCGATCGTGCCGAAGGCGAGCTGTCCGCGCTCGGCTTGTTGTCTCGCATTGGAGACGTTGTCCAGAATCCAGGCGAGCTTGGTCGCCGAGAAATAGGGGTCGAGAAGGAGGCCGGTGCGGGCCCGGACAAGCGCTTCGGCGCCTTCGTCGCGCAGCCGTTCGCATTCGCTGGCCGTGCGCCGATCCTGCCAGACGATGGCGCGATGGATTGGCGCGCCGGTCGCGCGGTCCCAGACCACCACGGTCTCGCGCTGATTGGCGAGGCCTATCGCGGTAATTGGCGCGTCCGATTTGGCAATCGCCTCACGCGCGGTCTCGATCGCGTCGCGCCAAATATCCTCGGGATCATGGTCGACCCAGCCGGCCTGTGGATAATATTGGGGAAACTCGCGCTGTGCGCTTGCGATAAGACGCCCCTCGGCATCGAAGACAAGGCTCCGGGTCGAAGTCGTGCCCTGATCGATCGCGAGGAGGCGGCTCTGGCGCGTCACAGCTTGTCCTCTGTGATGCGGGCCTTTGCGCGCTCCGCCACATAGGTTTCGACGCGCGCGGCTTCAGCAGGCGAAAGGCTCAGGCCGAGCTTTGACCTACGCCACAGGATGTCCTCCGCGCTCAGCGCCCATTCCTGGTCGATCAGATAATCGATCTCGGCCCGCGAAAGGCCCGCCCCGAAATCCTCGCCGAGATCCTTTGCGCTCCGCGCCCCGCGCAAAATCTTCTCCACGCGGGTTCCATAGGCATGCGCGAGCCGCAACGCGAGCGCCGCCGGCAGCCAGGGGCGACGGGCCCGCAATTGATGCAGAAACAGGTCGAAATCGCCGTCTTTAATGTCGCCGCCGGGCAGCGGCGAATCCGCCGTCCATCGCTCCGGCTGCGGCGGCGACAGATGCGATGAAAGCGCCTCGACCGCATCCTCGGCCAAGCGCCGATAGGTCGTGATCTTGCCGCCGAGGACCGAAAGGAGCGGGGCTTCTCCAGCCGGCTGATCGAGATCGAGAACATAATCGCGAGTCACGGCCGAATTGCTCGACGCCTTGTCGTCATAGAGGGGACGCACGCCGGAAAAGCTGTGGACAACATCCTTAGGCGCGAGCGGCGTTGCGAAATAGCGCGAGGCCGCCTCGCAAAGATAGGCGATCTCCTCCGCGCTGATCATGGCCTTGGAGGGATCGACTTCGAACGGAATTTCGGTCGTGCCGATAAGAGTGAAATCCTGGGCGAAGGGCATGACGAAGACGACGCGCCTGTCCTCGTTCTGCAGGATATAGGCGTGGTCTCCCTCATAGAGCCGCGGCGCAATGATGTGGCTGCCCTTGACGAGGCGCAGCTTCTTGCCCGCCCCAATGCCGCAGACGACGTTCAAGACGTCCGAGGCCCATGGGCCCGCCGCATTCACGAGCGCGCGCGCCGTGACCGTCCATTCGGCCTTGTCCAGCACATTTTGCAGCGTGATTCGCCAAAGCCCGAGATCGCGCTTCGCCGAAACGCAGCGCGTCCGCGTGCGGATCACGGCGCCGCGTTCGCGCGCGTCGAGCGCGTTCAGCGTCACCAGCCTCGCGTCATCCACGGCGCAGTCGGAATAAGAAAAGCCGGTCGTCAGATGGGTCTTGAGCGGCGCGCCTTCCGGGCTCTCGCGCAGGTCGATGCGCTTCGATCCGGCGAGGCGTCCGCGCGGGCTAAGATGGTCATAAAGAAACAGGCCGAGAGCGATCATCCATTGCGGGCGCAGGCCTTTCTCCCAAGGCAGGATAAAGCGCATCGGCCGGATAAGATGCGGGGCGACGCCGAGCAGCGTCTCGCGCTCGATCAAAGCCTCGCGCACGAAGCGGAACTGATAATATTCGAGGTAGCGCAACCCGCCATGGATCAGCTTGCTCGACGCCGAGGAGGTTGCGCCGGCGAGGTCGCCTTGCTCGCAGAGCATGACTGACAGGCCGCGGCCCGCCGCGTCGCGCGCAATGCCGGCCCCGTTGACGCCGCCGCCGATGACGAGGATATCGACGTCTGCTTCCCGCGCCATCTCTTCGCCCATTTCGCGCCGGCCGTATGCTCATGGGCCGGTCTGCGTCGAGATGATAGTTCGCGCGGCGTTCAAACGAAAGCGCGCGCGGCGGCGTATCAGCGCGGCGGCGCCAAGCGGCGGGCCCGGCCCATCGTATCGGCCTTGAACGCGGCGGTATTGGAGGCTCCGTTGACGGAACCGGCTCAAACTGGTCTACATCCGGCCTGTTCGCCAAGCCTTGGCATGATTTGGACCGGTTAAAGGAATGAATTTACTGACGCCTTTTGAAAATGCGTGGCAGTATCGGGAATTGATTCGGGCGGTGGTTCGGCGGGAATTGGCGGTTCGGTTCCGCGGCTCGATCCTCGGTTGGCTCTGGGCGATCTTCGGACCGCTCGTCATGCTGTCCGCCTATACGGTGATTTTCTCCAGCGCGGTCGGCGTCCCGGCTTCGGCGAGAGGGGCCGGCGTCGGAACCTACGCCTTGTCGATCTTCGCCGGACTGATCGTCTTCAACCTGTTCAGCGAGCTCGCCTATCGCTCGCCGGGCCTTCTGCATGAGCACGCCAACGTCATCAAGAAGTCGATCTTCCCGAGCGAGACGCTGGCTTGGACGGCGACGATCCGCGCCGGGGTCTACGCCTTGATCAGCTTGGGGGTGCTTCTCGTCTTCGAGCTGGCCTTGACGCGATGGCTGCCGCCGACCAGCCTTCTCCTGCCTTTCGTCGTCGCGCCTTTCTTCTTGTTTTTGCTTGGTATATCCTGGTTCTTGATGGCGCTCGGGTCATTCACCCGCGACGTCGCGCATCTCATGATCTCGATCGTGCCGGTTTTCATGTTCGCGACGCCGATCTTCTATTCAATCGAAGACGTGCCGCCGAACCTTCGCGTCTATGCGCATCTCAATCCGATCGGAAATTACGTCGAGATGATCCGCGATCTTCTTTTGCTGGACCGGCTTCCGGGCCCGCTTCTTTACGCCGGCACGGTCGGCGGCTCGATCGCCGTGTTCTTCTATTCCTATCGTTTCTTCATGCAATACAAGGCCGTGTTCGTCGATGTCATCTGATCTCGTCATCAGCTGCGATTCTGTGGGCAAGGCGTTTCAGCTCTATTTGCGGCGAAACGACCAGCTGATGCAGGCGATCTTCGGCCATTGGAAGCAGTACTATCATCACCATTGGGTGCTGCGGAACGTCAGCTTCAGGGTTCATCGCGGCGAAACGGTCGGGATTATCGGCCGCAACGGCGCCGGCAAGACGACGCTCCTGCAGATCATCTGCGGCATCACGAAGCCGACGCAGGGGAGCGTGAAAGTCACCGGCCGCGTCGCGCCGATCCTCGCCCTCGGCGCCGGCTTCGATCTTGAGCTGACGGGCCGGGAAAACGCCCTGATCGGCGGCGCGATCCTCGGCATGCGCCGCTCCGAGGTCGAATCGCGCCTCGACGCAATCGCCAGTTTCGCTGATATCGGCGATTTCTTTTACCAGCCCTTGAAAATGTACTCGACCGGCATGGCGGCGCGGCTCGCGTTCGCCATCTGCGCCCATGCCGACGCTGACATTCTGATCGTCGACGAGGCGCTCTCGGTCGGGGACGCCGCCTTCGGCGCAAAATGCGACGCTTTCATAAGGGATTTCGCGCGGCGCGGCACGATTCTCGTCGTCTCCCATGATCTTGAGGTCTTGGCGACGATCTGCGATCGCGTCATTTGGATCGACGATGGCGAAGTGCGCGATCTCGGGTCCTCCGACAATGTGATCGCCGGCTATCGCGAGGCGCTCGAAGGGCCTGCGGCTGCGGCGCAGGCGGCGACGGCCTAGCGGTTAAATCTGCGGTTTGGCGCCTGCTTTCACGTGCGGGCGCGGGGCGGCGATCATCGCCCCTGGACGGCGCCTGGTCCGGCGCTTATCTCGATGCTGAGATCGATTGTCGGCGCCTTGCGAGATGCGCGAGGCTTGGCGCAGGCCTTGCGTTGGCGCGCCGATCTTCTCACGCGAGGACCAACATGAACCGCCCTCTCTCCCGCTTCGCCACGCGCGCAGCCTATGGCGCGCGCCAGCTCCCGCGCGTCGCCTGGTATCTGGGTCACAGCGTCGCCATGGCCCGGATGGCGCAGCGGGCGCGCGACGAGGAAGGGAGCGCGCGGCCAAAGCCCCATACCGACGCGCCGACCCCGGCCCGCCAACGGTTCCTCGCGGATATGGGCGCCCTTTGGCGGCAAGACCTCGCCAATGTTGAAGCGGGCCTCTATCCGCTCCCCGCGGATCATGACGGCTCATGGAAAATGCTGTTCGACCGCTCGCGGCTTTTCTTCGAGGATCTTCCCGCCGTCCACCGCCGCCGGGAAAGCGGCGAGCACAGCGAAGTGCTGACCGAGGAAACGCGCGACAAACGGCCCCGCTATTATCTCCAGAATTTCCATTTCCAGTCGGGCGGCTGGATGACGGACGAGTCGGCTCAGCGCTACGACACGCAGGTCGAAGTGCTTTTCAAAGGCACGGCGAACGCCACGCGGCGTCAGGCGCTGCCGCCGCTCCACGAACTCTTCGCCGGGCGCGATCAACGCCGGTTGCGGCTTCTCGACGTTGGCTGCGGCACCGGGCGTTTACTCGATTTCGTCAAGCAGGTCTGGCCCCGGCTTCCCGCTATCGGCCTCGATCTGTCGGAGCCCTATGTCAGGGAAGCCAAGCGTCATTTGGCGCGCTGGTCGCGAACCGACCTTGTGGTGGGCAACGCGGAATCGATTCCGCTGGCTGACGAGAGCCAGGACGCTGTGACGAGCATCTTCATGTTCCATGAACTGCCGCCCAAGGTGCGCCGCATCGTCTTGCGGGAATTCGCCCGCGTTCTGAAACCCGGCGGACGGCTTGTTCTGGTGGATTCGCTTCAGCGCGGCGACGCGCCCGACTATGACGGCCTGCTGGAGCTCTTCCCGCAGAGCTTTCACGAGCCGTATTATCTAAGCTACATCGAGGAGGATTTCGCCGCGCTGTGCCAAGACTGCGGGTTGACCTATGCCCGCGATGAGAGGGCGTTCGTTTCTAAAGTTATGGTCTTCGACAAGTTGGCGTGAGCGGCGGCGGGGCGCGTGGTTGCTGGCATTCTTGCCCCAAGATGAAATCCTCTTTCTTGTTTGCGCGGCCGCGGCATGATGGCGAGGCCAAGGGCGGAGGCGCGGGGTTGATAGACCAGAAGCGAATCGGTTGCGACAGGCTACGCGCCAAGGTAACGAGCGCAGAGGCGGCGGCGGCGTTCATCGGCTCGGGCAGCACCGTAGGGATGAGCGGCTTCACAGGCTCCGGCTATCCGAAAGCCGTTCCGCTTGCGCTCGCCGCGCGAATCGAAGCGGAACATGCGGCGGGCAAGCCGTTCCACGTGCGGGTCTGGACCGGCGCCTCCACCGGTCCTGAGCTCGACGGCGCGCTCGCCAAGGCGGACGGCATCGAGTTCCGTCTCCCATACAATTCCGATCCCATCATGCGCGAGAAGATCAATCGCGGCGAAATGGAATATTTCGACATGCACCTGAGCCAAGTCGCGCCAATGGCTTGGCAAGGCTTTCTTGGCCCGCTCGACACCGCGGTGATTGAAGTCGCGGGCGTCCGGCCCGACGGCGCGCTCATCCCTTCATCCTCGGTGGGCAATAATAAGACTTGGCTCGAGCGAGCGCGGCAAGTGATCCTGGAGGTCAACAACTGGCAGAACGCCGCTCTGGAGGGGATGCACGACGTCTATTATGGCGCCGCCTTGCCGCCCAACCGCACGCCTATTCCCCTCGTGCGGCCAGACGATCGCATCGGCGAGCCCTATTTTCGCTGCGATCCTGATAAGATCGTCGCCATTGTCGAGACCCACGGGCCCGACCGTAATCTTCCGTTCGCGCAGCCTGACGATGCGGCGCGCGCCATCGCCGGGCATCTCGTCGATTTCTTTCGTCACGAGGTCGCGAGAGGTCGCCTGCCCGCCTCGCTGCTGCCGCTCCAGTCCGGCGTCGGCAATATCGCGAACGCGGTGCTCGCCGGCCTCCTCGAAAGCCCGTTTGAGAACATGACCGCCTATACCGAGGTGATCCAGGACGGGATGCTGGACCTGCTCGCATCCGGCAAGCTCCGCATGGCCTCCGCGACGGCGTTCTCACTGAGCCCAGGGGCGGCGGCCGCGCTCAACGCCGACATGGCGCGCTTTCACGATAAGATGATCTTGCGCCCGCAGGAAATCAGCAACCACCCGGAACTGATCCGGCGTCTGGGCTGCATCGCCATGAATGGGCTTATCGAGGCCGACATTTATGGCAATGTCAATTCCACGCACATTATGGGATCGCGCATCCAGAACGGCATTGGCGGATCCGGGGACTTCGCCCGCAACGCCTATGTCTCAATCTTCATGACGCCCTCCCTCGCCAAAGGCGGCAAGATTTCCGCGATCGTGCCCCAGGCGAGCCATGTCGATCATATCACCCAAGACGTGCAGGTGCTTGTGACCGAGCAGGGACTGGCCGATCTACGTGGCCTTTCGCCCAAGCAGCGCGCCAAAGCGATCATCGAGAATTGCTCGCACCCCAATTACCGGCCTGCCTTGGCCGACTATTTCCGGCGCGCTAAGGAACACTCCTACGGGCAGCAGTCGCCCTCGCTGCCGGGGGAAGCGCTTTCCTGGCACCAGCGGTTTATCGAAACCGGATCGATGCTGGCCTGACGGCGGAAAACCGGCGCCGAATCTTCCTTGCCCGGCTTAGGAACTTTGGCGAGCCAAACGGCCGACCAGTGCGCGGCGAACAGGAAAATTCGCGTTTTGCCGCTCTATCAGCAGAAGCGCGATGATGAATTCGACGGCGATCGCGAGGCCGATGACCCAGACGAGCCGTGGGTCCTCGCGCACCAGGCTTTCCGCGCCGACCATGATCGCAATATGAATCGTCGGGATGATGGCGACAATTGCGGTCGTCGCCGCCGAACCGCGGCCGGTCGCCGTTGCGACGGTGAGGACGAGCCCGATCGCCAGCAGAGCATGAGACAAGGAGAGGATCGGAATGGCGAAGCGTTTGGTCGCCTCGCTCATCCATTCGGCGTAGCGGCGCGGCCCGAGTTCGGGACCCGGCCGCGCCTGAAGAAATTCTCCAAGCGACAATTCGAATGCGCCCCGCCAATCGCGCTTCGGCATGCCGCCGGCGCCTTGCATGTTGATCGGGATGACATATTCGTCGAAATTCGCGCTCTGCATGTTCCCGCTGCCGTCGGGGTGAGTCTGGATCGAGCCATTGCTCAGGATCATCACGACGCCGGTCTCGTTGCGGCGGAACTCCGTCTCGGCGGCGTTGATGATCTGCTCCTCGGCCTTATCAGGGGAGTATTGATGGATATACATGCCCGAGGCCACATCGGCGGATCGCCAGCGCTCGAAGTACAAAGTGCGGTAGCCATTGTCCAATTGGTAGAAGCGCCCAGGCTCCAACATGCGATGGTTGAGCGAGTTTTGGATCACATGGATCACGTCATGCATCTTGCCGACATTGGCCGGCGCCACAACCGACGAGATCCAATAGCCGAGGACGACTGCGATCATAGCGACGAGACTCGCGGGGACGCAGATCGACCAGACGGAGAGGCGCAGCGAATAGAGAACCGCAATCATGCCGTCGGACGACATGCGCGCGAATTCGAGCGCGACCGCGACGCCTATGGCCATGGGCAACGCGACATAGAGAACCGTCGGCATCGTGCCGAGAAGCGCGGGAATGAGAAGGCCGCCTCGCACCGCGGCGGCGGGAAGCTGGTGGAAAAGCGAGGCCATGACCACCGGAACGCAAAGACCCGTCTCGATCACCAGGGCCGACATCGCGATCCGCCTGGCGAGATAAAGATAGAGAAGGCGAGGCATTGCAGGCTCCAGGAGTGAGGCCGACGCCGCCGGCCCTGCGGTCATGGGTTCGAGATCAAATTTTCATCCGCTCCGAAGCAAGCCTCGCATAATTCTGCCAAGCCTTGTCGAACACGCGGCCGTCTGGAAGCGCGGTTGCGCCGGCCCAATGCGCGAAGAAAATCCGGTTGCCGAGCCAGTCGAGAGGCGCGCCATTGGCGTCAAAACTCACATCCGTCACCTTGTAGAAGCTTTCGTCGGACGCTCCCGCGACGCATTCTGCGAGAGAGGCGATCTTGAGCCCGCGCCGATGCGTGACAAAATTGCTCAAGGGCTGTGCGAACAACATGCCGCGCTTGCGCACAGAATGGAAGATCCGTCCGTCCTTGGCGATCACGGCGTAAAAATCCTGCAGCGACAGAAGCTTGTTCGACGTGACGAAGAAACCGTCATTGAAGAGCCTGACGTCCCGCAGGAAATCATATTTTTCGCTCTTTTTGTTGTAGACATATTCCTCGCTGCTGGAGGCGATAATGAAATCGGTCTTGCCAGGCTCGAGCTTGCCGAAAACTTCTCTCACGTCGCGAAACAGGATCGTGTCGACGTCGATATAAAGAACCTCGTCGAGAGGCAGGGCGAGGGACATGAACTTGCGCAGGCGGCGGCGATGTCCCGGAAAGAAAGGATAGAGCCGCCGCGCCAGGACGTCGAGATCGCGCGAGCCCTCGGTGACGAGATGGACGCCATAGACGTCGGCCGCGCGTCTGGTCAAAGCGAGATTGTCGTCGTAGGGAATGAGGTAAAGCGGCGTAGCGGCGTTCGTCGCGCGGTAGCTTTCCAGGAATGGCAAGAGCCAGTTGGAGATGCGGTCGTTCGCGAGGATCGCAATGCCGCATTTCTTGGCCGGGGCATGATCAGGCGGAAGGTGATCGGACATGAGAGCTTTGCGCGTCGGGTGAGCAGGATCGGGGCGGGCCCGCCTTGCGTGGGTTGGATGGTTCAAGGGGAATCGCCGCTGGCGAAGCCGCCGCGGACGCCAAGGATGAACAGGCGATGCGCCAAGCAGGCAGCGACTGCGTGCGAAGGCTTTTGCGGTCGCCTTGATGTACAGTGATGGGAAACATGGATCAAGACCACGGCGACGGCGCCCCCGTTGACGAGGCGACGGAGCCGTCAAGCGGCGCTCCGAGCGCCGATCTGCCGCTTCTGGGCAAGACCGTCTTGCTCGTGCATCCGGCTTGGCATTCCTGCGGCAGCCATCAGGTTTTCGTTTCACAGGCGCGGACCTATCGCAGCCTCGGAGCGAAAGTCTTGAGCCTGGCTGTGGCGGATGCGCCTGGGGCGACCTTGGGTTCGCGCCAGCATAGGTCCTATCTGGCGGCGAGCGCCGATCTCGAGGCCGACGCGCGCTTCTTTGCGGGCATGCCCCTCCGCCAAGTCTTGAACGCGGATTTTCTGCGCGCCGCAAGGCAATGGCTGCATGGAAATTTCGCCGCGATCCTGGTCGAGACCACCAAGCTTGTCCAGATCCCTGACGCGCTCGCGTCCTCGCCTCGGATCGATCTCATCCATTGCAATCATTTCTTTTGCATGCCCGCGGCGCGGCGCCTGCGCGACAAGCATGGCTGTTCGGTGCTGCTCGATACGCATGATCTCCAGGCGCGACAATATGCGCTGCGCAATGAGGCCGGCTGGACCTTGGCCCCGGTGGCAAGCTTCGAAGAGATGCTTGCGATCGAGCTCGACGCCATGCGAGCGGCCGACCTTCTGCTGCATTTGAATGACGAGGAGGCGGCGGCCTTCCAAAAGCTGCTGCCCGGCAAGCGGCACGCCTTGCTTTATCCCGCCGTGCCGGCGGTGTCGGCGGAGTCCGGTGGACGTGATTTCATCATCATCGCCAGCGCCAATTACGCCAATTTTCTCGGCGTGGCCTGGTTCTTGAGGGAGGTCCTGCCGCTCGCGCCCGATATTCCGGTTAAGATTCTCGGGAATATCGACGGCGCGTTCAAATTTCGCGCGCCGGATCTCCTGAAACGACACGCCAAGCTTTTTCGCGGCCGGGTCAAGGATCTCGACGCCGCCTACCGCAGCGCCGCCGCGATTCTGCTGCCGACGACGCAAGGGCATGGAATTTCCATCAAGACGATCGAAGCCATGTCGAGCGGCGCGCCCTTGATCGCGACGCCGCATGCTTTTCGGGGATTCGGACTGGATCCCGCAGAATTCGCCAATGTCGCGCTTGCCTCGGATGCCGCGGGCTTCGCTGCAGCGCTGCGGCGGGCAGCGGCCTCTCTCGATGCACCGCCGGCAGATCGACGCCGCGCCGATACGCGCTCTGCCTATGACAGGCGCTTTTCCTTCGAGGCCTATAGAAAGGCGCTCGCCGGGCTCGTCGCGCCTTTTTTCGAGAGTTAACGCCAGGCCGGGGGCAGGGGCTCAGCCGAAGGCGACGCGGCGGCTCAAGCCCGCCGAATTTTTACATCGAGATCTGGCACGACTTCCAATTGGAGCCGCAGGTCCAACACGGCTCCACTGACTGTGTCCAGCACATGCGCATCGTCGGTCACGCCCAGGAAGGTGATTTCAACCACGCCGTCGCGCGTAGCAACCCCGCTCAAGCTTCCGCTTCCTTCCAGCATGCGATGCTTGATCGCATTGATGAGAAATCGTTCGATTTCTTCCGGTTTCGCCATGCGGGCCTCCTCCATGCGGCCCCAGCCTACACGAGCGGCGGAAATTTACATAGCCTCCGCGGAATCGCCAAAGGTTGGCCGGAGCGAGCACATAAAGAGTTGCTTATATCTTTATTGCGAGCTGTCCATCGGCCTGCTATAGAGCCCGCGTCCTCATCCTGGAGCGTCGAGAGCCCATGACCCATTCGTTCAATGATTACGCCATCACCGACATCGGGCTTGCCGACTGGGGCCGCAAGGAGCTTGCGATCGCGGAAACCGAAATGCCCGGCCTGATGGCGACGCGGGCCGAATTCGGGCCGAGCCAGCCGCTCAAGGGCGCCCGGATCGCCGGCTCGCTGCATATGACGATCCAGACCGCCGCGCTGATCGAGACGCTGAAGGCGCTCGGCGCCGACATTCGCTGGGCCTCCTGCAATATTTATTCGACCCAGGATCACGCCGCCGCCGCCATCGCCGCCGCCGGCATTCCGGTCTTCGCCCGCAAGGGGGAAAGCCTCTACGACTATTGGGAATACACCCATAAGATTTTCGAGTGGAGCGACGGCGGCGCGCCGAACCTCATTCTGGACGACGGCGGCGACGCCACGCTGCTCATTCATCTCGGCATTCGCGCGGAGGCGGGCGACACGGCGTTTCTCGACAAGGCCACCAACGAGGAAGAGGAGGTTCTCTTCGCCGCGATCAAGCGGCGGCTGGCGTCTTTTCCCGGATGGTATGGCAAGATCGGCGACGCCATCAGAGGCGTGAGCGAAGAGACCACGACCGGCGTCCATCGCCTCTATATCATGGAGAAGGAGGGCAAGCTCCTTTGGCCGGCGATCAACGTCAATGATTCGGTCACCAAGTCCAAGTTCGACAATCTCTATGGCTGCCGGGAATCGCTCGTCGACGGCATTCGCCGCGGCACGGACGTGATGATGGCGGGCAAGGTCGCCATGGTCGCGGGCTTCGGCGATGTCGGCAAGGGCTCGGCCGCCTCGCTGCGCAACGCCGGCGCTCGCGTGCTCGTCTCCGAGATCGATCCGATCTGCGCCTTGCAGGCGTCGATGGAGGGCTATGAAGTCACGACCATGGAGGACGCCGCGACGCGCGCCGATATTTTCGTGACCTGCACCGGCAATGTCGATGTCATCACGCTCGACCATATGCGGGCGATGAAGGATCGCGCCATTGTCTGCAACATCGGCCATTTCGATTCGGAGATTCAGGTCGCGGGCCTGCGCAATCTCAAATGGCATAATGTGAAGCCGCAAGTGGATGAGATCGAATTCGCCGACGGCAAGCGGATCATCCTTTTGTCGGAAGGGCGGCTGGTCAATCTCGGCAACGCCACCGGGCATCCGTCCTTCGTGATGTCGGCCTCCTTCACCAATCAGGTGCTGGCGCAAATGGAGCTTTGGACCAAGCAGGGCCATTACGCCCGCAAGGTCTACACCTTGCCGAAACATCTCGACGAAAAGGTCGCGGCGCTCCATCTCGACAAGCTCGGCGTCAAGCTCACCAAGCTCTCAGCCCAGCAGGCGGCCTATCTCGGCCTGCCGGAGACCGGCCCGTTCAAGCCGGATCACTATCGGTATTGATTTCTTTGTAGCGCGGGCGGAAGAAGCCAACGCTGATTGCGAACAAGGGCCGCCTTCGGGCGGCCCTTCCATTTTGACGCTGTGGGCTTTATTCAACCAGCGCTGCGGGTTGGATCAGGCTGTGGCAGCGCCTCTTCCAACGCGCTCAAATACTCTCCTAGGGTCGCTTCCAGTCGCTCATGCATGAAACTCTGGAACGGCTGCAAGTCCTCGACGAGCGAGCCGCGCTCCAGAGCGTCGAGATAGGTTTTGCGGTCTTCCAGCCGCACGGCGACCGGCGGATAGCCGCCCCGGATCAGCAAGAGATTCATGAGGAGCCGCGCCGTGCGGCCATTGCCGTCGCCGAAAGGATGAATGGCGGTCAGTCGGAAATGGGCTTCGAACACCGAGGCCGGATCAAGCGGCGCGGTTTTCAGCCAGGCGCTGAACTCTTCCATGAGTTGGGGAATCTTGGCGGGGTTCGGGAAGACGACGGACGAGCCTGCGATCCGACGCGGGAGCCGGCTGTAGATGCCGGCAATCGCGGGTTGGCTGCGGGCGACGATGCGGCGGTGCAATTCGCATACGGCGCTTTCGTCTATTGGCGTCGTCCGCGCGGCAAGCTCACGCATCCATTGCACGGCTTCATAATGATCGACGGCTTCGAGATGGTCGCGAAGCGATTTGCCGCCTACCGTAATGCCATGCTCGATGACTTCCGCCGTCTCCCGCAGCGTAAGGGTGTTCCCCTCGATCGCGTTGGACGTATAGGTGAGTTCAACGTCATAATGTTTCTGGAGCTGCGCCAAGGCAGCCGCCGACAGCGGACGCAACCGGTCGAGCCGCGCCTTCCTCTGTTCGATGCTGTCAATAAGAGCCGCAAGCATCAAAGGTGCTTAGCATATTATTGATAATAGGTCATCTTCTCCCGCCGCTCCTCTTCTTTTGGCGCGAAGTTCATGTGTTCTGGCGAAAACGTCGCGGCGCTCCATCTCGACAAGCTCGGGGTCAAGCTGACCAAGCTCTCAGCCCAGCAGGCGAGCTATCTCGGCCTGCCGGAGACCGGTCCCTTCAAGTCGGATCATTATCGGTATTGATTTTTGTCGCCGGGCTGAAAAGCCAGCGTTGGTTACGAACAGGGGCCGCCTTCGGGCGGCCCCTCGCTCTGATAACTATGGCTTTGGCTTACCCGGCGCCTCGCGTCGTCGCAAGCTCCATAACGGGGCTTATGCGGCTTTGACAGCGCCGCGAGGCGAAGCGCAGACTGTTACGTATGGGGCGCTAGCTGGCGGAGATCTATCGCAACAATGGCGAGATATTACAGCGATGAAAACATAAAAATTCTAGAGGATGAATGCGCTCATCTACGCTGGCGCAGTTTGCAGCTTCAACAACGCTGCATGGGGCATCAGTTCAGAAACGAACAGGCAAAGGAATTTGCCTTGCATGGGTTTTTAAGAAGGTTGGGTACTTTAGTTAGATGCATTGAGAATACGTTTTGCGCCATACCTCCAGAATTGGATGGAGTGCCAACATCCAACCAGACACAGGATGTCGCGATTCAGGTACAGGGATTCATCTTCAATGTATTCGGTTGCCTTGATAATCTGGCTTGGATGTGGGTCTTAGAGCGAAATGTTACGAAACCTGACGGCGCGCCTCTTCCGCCTGAATGGATTGGTTTGCGGGCGGCAAACAGGATCGTGAGAGATTCGCTTGGGCAAGAATTACATCAGTGTTTGGAAAGCATGTCTGATTGGTTTAAGTATCTCGAAGATTATAGACATGCGTTAGCTCATAGAATACCGTTATACGTGCCGCCTTTCTCTATCGCCCCTGATAAGGCAGATAGATATTGTGAGCTTGAGCGGTCAATTTTTGATCTTATTGTACAGCGTAAAAAGGCGGAGGCGCAGGCTCAACAACTTGAGCGTGACAGCCTTAGGTTTTTCCAGCCTTGCATAATGCATTCGTGGACGGGCGAAGCTAGGCCGATACAATTCCATACTCAAATGCTCACAGACTTCAAAACCATTGAGATGATTGCAGCGAAATTGTTAGACGACTTGGCCATACACCCCACATGAGGGGCGGTATCTCGGTGCAGAATTCAAGAATTATGCACCTGAGGAAGGGCTTTGATTCTTAGCGCTTTTTTTGGAGCATAATTCCAGGTGCGAAAGAACGGACAGCCCGAACTCGTCTCGACCAGCGGCTGGGCTCCCCCGCACTAAACCCCGCCTTCCTTGCAAATGATCTTCCATTCCGCGTCGGTGACGGGCTGGACCGAGAGCCTCGAATTATTGACCAGAATCATGTCCTTGAGGCGCGGATCGGCTTTGATGGCGACGAGCGAAACCGGCTTCTTCAGGGGCTTCACCGCGCGAAAGTCCACCATGCCGAACTTACCGGTCGCATCGGAGGGATCGGGATAGAAAAGCTTGATGACCTCGACAATGCCGACGATCTCTTTTCCCTCGTTCGAGTGATAGAAGAAGGCCTGCTCGCCGAGCTTCATCGCCATCAGATATTGCTTGGCGGTATGGTTGCGCACGCCGTTCCAGAACGTGCCTTTCTCGCCCGCCTCTACCTGGTTAACCCAGGACCATTTATTGGGCTCACTCTTGATCAGCCAATGCGCCACGGATTTCGCGCCTCCATTTGCGCAGGAAGCTAGAACATTTCCAATGCCGATGAAAAGAGGCTCATCCCGCTCTAGACGAGATCGGTGAACTCGGCTTTCGAGGGACGCGCGAGCAGGGCGGCGATCGCGTCGTCGATGGAGATCCGCTCCGCCAGCACGGCGTCGACGGCGGCGGCGATCGGCATGTCCACGCCGTTCGCCCTGGCGAGGTCGACCAGCACGCCGCAGGTAAAGGCCCTCGGCGAGGCCGCCCCGCTGTTCCGCCTCCGCGACGCTGCGTCGCGCCCCAGCGCGAGGCCGAGGGAATAATTGCGCGACATGGGCGAGGTGCAGGTGAGCACCAGATCGCCGAGCCCGGAAAGGCCCATCAATGTGCCGGGCTCGGCGCCGAAAGCCCGGCCGAATCGGCTGAGCTGGCGAAGCCGCGCGCGACCAGCGCCGCTCCGGCGCTCGCGCCGAGGCCGCGCCCGCCGCTATGCCATTGGCGATGGCGAGAACATTCTTGGCGGCGCCGCCGATTCGACGCCGCGCATGTCGTTTGATGAGTAAAGGCGGAACCAGGGCGCGGCGAGCATGGCTGCGAGAGCAGCGGCGAGTTCGCCGTCTTGCGCGGCGAGCGTGACGGCGGTCGGCAAGGCTTGCGCGACATCGGCGGCGAAGCTCGGCCCGGAGAGGACCGCCGGCGGATTTTGCGGCAGGATCTCGGCGACGACTTGGCTCAGGAACAGTCCGGTGGCGCGCTCGATGCCCTTGGCGCAGACGATGACGGGCGCGCCTTGCGCCAGATGCGGCGCGGCGGCTTCGAGCGTCGATCTCAGCGCCTGCGCCGGGACCACGGCGAGAATCGCGGCGGCGTCCGAAATCTGCGCGAGATCGGCGGTTGGATGGACATTCGACTGAAGCGGAACGCCTGGCAGATGGCGCGCATTGACGCCGGTCGCCGCCATCTCGGCGACATGCGCGGGGTCGCGCGCCCAAAGCGTCACCTCGACCTCCGCGCCCGAGCGGGCGGCGAGATTGGCGAGGGCGGTTCCCCAGGCGCCGGCGCCGAGAACCACGATCCGGCGGCTGCTCTCTATCGCCATGGCGCTTCCTTCATCGCTAACCTACCACGCGTCCGGTTTGAGGCCCGCGCGGTCCCTCGGCTTCGGCCGATTCTTCATAAAGGGACATAGGCTTTTGCTTCGCCTTAGCGGTATTTTTTTGTTGTCTGCGTCTCAAGGTCTCATGTCTGCGTAAGTCTTTCACCAATTTATCGCGGATCGGCTCGTCGGCGGAAAACGAATCTGCCCTAATTCGCTTTGACGCAAAAATATGGGAAGGCCATTCTGCCGGCTCGGTCTATGGATTTATGGGACCTGTTTATGGGACTTGGGACAATAATGCGGGAGCGCGTGGTCTCCCGCAAAGAATTCGGAGCAAGGCATGGCTGAAAGCATCAAGACCGACGTCGTCATCGTCGGCGCCGGGCCGGCTGGGCTCTTTGCGGTTTTCGAACTGGGCTTGCTCGACATCAAATGCCATCTGGTCGACATCCTGCCGAAACCCGGCGGCCAATGCGCCGAGCTTTATCCGGAAAAGCCGATCTACGACATTCCTGGCCTTCCGCTCGTGACAGGGCAGGGCCTTGTCGATCAGCTGTTGCAGCAGATCGAGCCGTTTCATCCGACTTTCCATTATGGCGATATGGTCGAGGCGCTGGAGGTTCTGGGGACCGCCGAGGCGCCGTCGTTTCGCGTCCGCGCCAGCGGCGGCAAAAGCTTCGAGTGCAAGGTCGTCATCGTGGCCGCGGGCGGCGGCTCCTTCCAGCCGAAAAAGCCGCCAATCGACGGCATCGAGGCCTATGAGGAGAAGTCGGTCTTCTACGCCGTGCGCAAGAAAGAGGATTTTCGCGACAAGAATGTCGTGATCGTCGGCGGCGGCGATTCCGCGCTGGACTGGACCCTCAACTTGCAGCCGATCGCCAAGCGGCTGACCTTGGTCCATCGCCGCGACGATTTTCGCGCCGCGCCGCATTCGGTCAAGGCCATGCGCGAGCTTGTCGAGTCCGGGCTGATCGATTTGCACATCGGCCAGATCTCGCATCTGGCCGGCGACGCCGGCGCGCTTTCCGGCGCGACCCTCAAGGCCAATGACGAATCGTCGCATGAAATCGCCTGCGAAAGGCTCGTGCCTTTCTTCGGGCTCACGATGAAGCTTGGCCCGATCGCCGATTGGGGTCTCAATCTCCATGAGAATCTCATCCCGGTCGACACCGAGAAATTCGAGACCAATATCCCGGGCATATTCGCGATCGGCGACATCAACCATTATCCCGGCAAGCTGAAGCTTATACTTTGCGGCTTTCACGAGGGCGCGCTGGCGGCGCAAAAGGCGCATCGCTATGTCTATCCGGACAAGCGGCTGACGTTTCAATACACGACCTCGTCCTCGAGCCTGCAAAAGAAGCTCGGCGTGCATTGAACCGCGCCGCTGAAATCTTCTCGCGCATCGTCCCGAGTGAAAGGACCGCATGACTCGCGTCGCGCTCTATACCGGCTCCTTCGATCCTTTGACCAATGGTCATGTCGACGTGATCGAAAACGCGGCGGGACTTTGCGACGAGTTGATCGTCGCAATCGGGGTGAATCCGGGCAAGACGCCGCTTTTCAGCATCGAGGAGCGCGTGAGGCTCATCGAGGAGGCGTGTCGCGGCCTTCTCGCCGCAAGATCATGCAAGCTCCGGGTGCAGACCTTTTCGGGGCTTGCGGTGGACGCGGCGCGCGCCGCCGGCGCGACTCTCATGGTTCGGGGTCTTCGCGACGGCTCGGACTTCGACTATGAAATGCAGATGGCCGGCATGAACGCGGCGATGGCGCCGGAGGTGAAGACGGTGTTTTTCGCCGCCTCTCCCACGGTCCGTCATATTACGGCGACATTAGTGCGCCAGATCGCCGGCATGGGAGGCGACGTGTCCTATTTCGTGCCGGGCGCCGTGGCGCGCGCGCTCGAAGCTAAACGGCGCGACTCGAAATAGGCTTGCCGACAGTTCGCTAGGGAGGATTGAACTCGAATGACGCTTCAACGAATGATTTTGGGCCTGGGCCTGGCTCTCGCCATCTTTTCCAATCTCGCCGCCGCGCCGGCGCAGGATCCGCAAAACACGCTCTATATGGACACCAAGAATGGCCGAATCACGATTCTGCTGCGGCCGGATCTCGCGCCCAAGCATGTCGCGCAGATAGAGGCCTTGACGAAGCGCGGTTTCTACGACGGGATTGTCTTCCATCGCGTCATCGAGGGTTTCATGGCGCAAACCGGCGATCCGACCGGCACCGGCATGGGAAAATCCGATCTGCCCAATATTCCGGCTGAATTTTCCGCCGAGCCATTCAAGCGCGGCACGGTTGGTATGGCCCGTTCGCAAGATCCGGACTCGGCCAATTCGCAATTCTTCATCTGCTTTGGCGACTCTTCCTTTCTCAACGGCAAATACACCGTTGTCGGCCAAGTGATCTCAGGGATGGATGTCGTCGACAAGATCAAGAAGGGCGCAAAGGAAAATAACGGCGCCGTCACGGACCCCGACAAGATCGTCAAGCTGCAGATCGCGGCGGACGCGGGTTCGGGCAAAGCGAAATAGGCGCTCCCCGCTTCGCGACGATAGCGAGAGCCGGCTCATCGGCAAACAGCTAAAGTTGAGCTTGTATCCCATTTGGGGGATGCGGCACGACCTTTGTCGCGGCAATATAGAATAGTTGCCGCGATGAAAACGGCGACCCGCTCCTTGCTCTCGGGCATGGAAGTCTTGTTTCTGTGATTCTCGATGTGGGGGCTGCGAGATTTATTGATAGCGGGTGCCGGCGGAAATCGTCCGCAAATAGATTTAACCTAACGAAATCATGTTCTCGTTCTTGCGCATTCGCCAGCAGATGCGCAAGAACTTTTTTCTCTATTTTAAATAGGCCTCTTACTTCAAGTTTAATCACAATTTCGCGCCGCCAAGCCTTTAATGTCACGAAGACTTTATGTCACGAAGACTTTATGTCACGAAGACTTTGGATGCGAAGCCTCGCTCCAGCCGCGCCTCGCTCGCGCGATTTGGCGGCTCGATTCCCTAGAGCGCTTCCCGATCGGATGGAATCATCTGATCGAAAAGGAATCGCTCAAATTCAAAGAGTTGGAGCATGTTCTGATCGAATAAAGTCGATCAACTTTTTCGGAACATGCTCTAGCCGCTCTTTCTCGGGCGCCGCCTGACCTCCCCGCCGGCCCCCCTTGCGGTTTACCTCAGCGCGCGCATCGGCTATTGCGTCGGCCACGAAGGACGTCAATCAAGCAGGAGTTCCGCATGCCGGAAGCCGGTAACACGCTCACATTGGAGACCACGCAAGGGCCCGTGGTGATCGAAATGCGGCCCGATCTCGCGCCGGGCCATGTCGAGCACATCAAGAAACTCGTGGCCGAGAAATTCTACGACGGCATTGTTTTCCATCGCGTCATCGAAGGGTTCATGGCGCAGACGGGTTGCCCGCATGGCACTGGGACGGGCGGGTCGAAATACCCTAACCTCAAGGCTGAGTTCAACGCCGAGCCGCATGTGCGCGGCGTCTGCTCCATGGCGCGGGCGCAGGACCCGAATTCCGCCAATTCGCAATTCTTCATTGTCTTCGCCGATGCGCGCTTTCTCGACCGCCAATATACGGTCTGGGGCAAGGTGACTTCGGGCATGGAGAACGTCGACAAGATCAAGCGCGGCGAACCGGTGCGCGATCCCGATAAGATCATCAGCGCGACCGTGAGCTGAATGGACCTGCCTGAAGCGCGTCGCGCCCGGGCTTAAGTGGGGCGTCGGGCCCGACGCACTGTTGGCGGTCTCAAACTCCGCACCGGAGCTTAAGGCGCAAACATGTTGCATGCGGCGATCCTCTCGCATGCAATAATTTCAAAATGCGCGTAAACCTTTTCGACTTCGATCTGCCTCCCGATCGGATCGCGCTGCGGCCCGCCGAGCCGCGCGACGCGGCGCGGCTTCTTGTCGTTCGCCCGGATCTTCCGGCGCCCTTCGAGGATCGCATGATCCGCGACCTGCCCGACCGTTTCGCGCCGGGCGATGTTCTCGTCGTCAATGACACGCGCGTCATCCCGGCGCGGCTCGAGGGCTTTCGCGCCAGGGGCTACGCCGGCGCGTGGATCGAAGCGACGCTGCATAAACGCGAGAGCGCCGCGGTTTGGCGCGCCTTTGCGCGGCCGGCCAAAAGATTGAAGCCGGGAGATATTATTCGCTTCCGCGCGGCCGATGGCTCGGATGACGCCGAGGGCCTGGAAGCGGAAGTCGTCGAAAAAGGCGAAGAGGGCGAGATCGCGCTGGCTTTCGCGCTCGCTGGGGCGGAGCTCGACAAGGCGATCGAGCGGATCGGACATATGCCTTTGCCGCCTTATATTTCAGGCAAGCGCCCAACCGATCAGCGCGACGCGCGAGATTATCAAACATTGTTCGCGCAACATCCGGGCGCTGTCGCCGCGCCAACCGCGAGCCTCCATTTCACGCCCGCCCTTGTGGCCGCCTTGGCTGAGCGCGGCGTCTCGATCCAGAAAGTGACGCTCCATGTGGGCGCAGGGACGTTTTTGCCGGTCAAGGCCGAAGATACGGCCGACCACAAGATGCACGCCGAATGGGGCGAGGTGAGTGCGGCGACGGCCGACGCCTTGAACCGGGCGCGCGCCTCCGGGGGGCGCATAATCGCCGCGGGCACGACCAGCTTGCGCATTCTCGAATCCGCCGCCATAGCGGACGGAACGATCGACGCTTTTTCTGGAGATACGTCGATCTTCATCACGCCAGGCTATGCGTTCAAGGCGGTCGATGCGCTCTTGACCAATTTCCATCTACCCCGTTCGACGCTTTTCATGTTGGTCGCGGCGTTCTCCGGCCTTGATCTCATGCAGGCGGCCTACAAGCACGCCATCGCGGCGGGCTATCGATTCTACAGTTATGGCGACGCTTGTCTGTTGTTTCCGGCCGCGCCAAGGGAGCCTTCATGAGCGAAGGCTTCCATTTCGAGGTCGCGCGATGCGATGGCTCCGCGCGCACCGGTGCAATAGAGACGCCTCGCGGAAAAATTCGCACGCCGGCCTTCATGCCGGTCGGGACGGCGGCGACCGTCAAGGCGATGCGCCCGGAAGCCGTGAAGGCGCTCGGCGCCGATATCGTGCTCGCCAACACCTATCATCTCATGTTGCGGCCCGGCGCCGAGCGCATCGCCGAACTCGGCGGCCTGCATAAATTCATGAATTGGCCCTGGCCGATCCTGACCGACTCCGGGGGCTTCCAGGTGATGTCGCTCGCCAAGCTCAGGAAACTCGACGAGAATGGCGTAACCTTCCAATCGCATATCGATGGCGCGCGGCATCTTCTGACGCCGGAGCGGTCGATGGAGATTCAGGACCTGCTCGGCGCCGATATCCAGATGCAATTCGACGAATGCGTCAGGCTTCCCTGCTCGGAAGAAGAAGCGCGCCGCGCCATGCTTTTGTCGCTGCGCTGGGCGGAGCGCTCCCAGACCGCCTTCGCGGCCCGGCCGGGACGCGCGCTGTTTGGCATCGTCCAGGGCGGCGCGAGCGAATCCTTGCGTATCGAAAGCGCCAAGGCTCTCATGGGTATGGGCTTTGACGGCTATGCGCTCGGCGGCCTCGCCGTGGGAGAGCCGCAAGAAATCATGCTCGCCATGATCGAATGTGCAATGCCCCACCTTCCGCACGAAAAACCACGCTATCTCATGGGCGTCGGCGCGCCGGACGATCTCCTCGAATCCGTGCGGCGCGGAATCGACATGTTCGATTGCGTGATGCCGACCCGGGCAGGGCGCCATGGCCTCGCCTACACAAGGCTTGGCCGGCTCAATCTGCGCAATGCGCGCCACGCCGCCGATCCGGCGCCCGTCGATCCACTCTCTGATTGCGCCGCCGCGCGGACCTACTCGCGCGCCTATTTGCACCATCTCATCAAATGCGGCGAGATTCTTGGCATGATGCTGCTGACGGAGATCAACCTCGCCTATTATGAGGGGCTGATGGAGCGCGCGCGGGGCGCGATCGCGGCCGGCCGTTTCGAGGCCTTTTGCGCCGAGACGAAAGAGGCATGGCGCGGCGGCGAGGCGCGGGCAATTTGAACGGAGGCTACCGACCCGCCAGCTCCAGCTTGAAGGCGCAGAGTCACGCCAGCTTCATAAATGTGCAACCGATCTGACCTCGGTGAGTAACAGTCCAGTACTAGGTTTGGGCAATTCGCGCATGACGCGGATTGTATCGTCCGTACAACCAAACCCAGAGGACTCTAGATGCACAAAATAACTCACTGCGCCGCAGGGGCAGCTGTCGCGCTGCTGATGGCGGGCGCCGCACCGGCTCTTGCGGCGACAAACTGCAAGCTTGGCAATGGCGTCCAGCACATTGTCTATCTGCAATTCGATAATGTTCATTTGCACAGGGACAACCCGAATGTCCCCTCGGATCTCGAGCAGATACCGAGCCTCCTGCATTTTCTGAAGAACAACGGCGCGTTGCTCGCCAATCATCACACGCCGCTGATTTCGCACACGTCGGTTGACATCCTGACTTCGTTGACCGGCGTCTATGGTGAAAAGTTTGGTTTCGCGGTCGGCAACAGTTTCGGCTATTTCGATCCGACTGGGACTCCTCATTTCACCAGCTCGTTTGCCTACTGGACTGATCAGGTCAATGAGGGTACGGCGCAAAATCCCGTGAACGTTCCGCAGATGGTCGACCAGCGCGGAAAAATCCACCCTGCGCCATGGGTTCCGTTCACCCGCGTTGGCTGCGATGTTGGGGCCTTCTCGCTCGCGAATATTGAATTTGAGAACACGACCACCGACGTCGATAACGTGTTCGGGCCGACCTCCCCCGAGCATAACGAGAACCTAACCAACCACACCTTGGCGTTGGCGGACTTCGAGGGAATCGCAATTCATTGCGCGCAGAATAGCCGCCTTTGCAGCGGCTCAGCTCATGCCAGGCCTGACGCGCTCAACGACGAACCGGGCGGTTACAGCGGCTTCCTGGCGCTCTTCGGCAATAAATACGTGGCGCCGGCGATCAACAAGGGCCTCGGCTATGTGCTCGATCTCGATGGCAACCACATCACCGACGGCTCCGGCAATGACGGATTCCCGTCGGGCTTCTCTCCGACGCCTTCGCAGACTCTTGGCTATGCCGCGCAGATGCTCGAGGCCGGCGTCCCCGTCGTCTATCTCTATATCGAGGACGCGCACGATAACCACAACTATCCCAACGCCCCGGCCAATCCGGATGGGACGTTTGGTCCCGGCGAGGCTGGCTACGTCTTCCAGTTGCAGGCTTACGATTCGGCCTTCAGCAAGTTCTTCGCGCGACTCAAGGCTCACGGAATCACTCCCGATAACACGCTGTTCGTGATCACCGCCGATGAGAACGACCATTTCGCGGGGTCGGTTGCTCGGGCCGTACCAGCCGGGTGCGATGGCATCCACATTCCCTGCAGCTACCCGACGGGTGCAAAGGGGGAGGTCGACGCCGACCTAAGTCTGGTTTACGCAACGGAGTTCGCCAATACGACGGCTTTCAGCGTGCACTCCGATGATGCGCCGAGCGTCCATATCAAGGGCAATCCCGCGCAGACCGATCCGGTCACGCGCAAGCTGGAGCGGCAAGCCGCCGCCCTCAAGGGATTCGATCCGATCATCGGCGGCGACAACAATGTCACCCAGGCGCTGGCGGATCATGCGGAGCTAGCCTTGCTCCACATGATCTCGCATGATCCCAATCGGACGCCCAACTTTGTTCTGTTCGGCAACCCGGATTATTTCCTGTCCGCTTCTGGAAAAACGGCGCCGCTTTGCACGCCGGTAGCCGATGCGGCGAGCTGCTTCGTGCAATCCCGCAACTTCGCTTGGAACCATGGCGACTTCCAGCGGGACATCGTTCGGACGTGGTTGGGCGTTGTCGGCCCCGGCGTGCGCAATCTGGGCCTTACCGATGAACTCTTCACCGATCACACCGATATCCGGCCCACCATCCTCAGCCTGACACATCTCAGTGATGACTATGCCCACGACGGGCGCGTCATTTTCGAAATAATACATGATGACGCGCTGCCGGTTTCGTTGCGTGGTCACACTGATACGTTGAGCGAGCTTGCGGAGGCTTATAAGCAGATCAATGCGCCAACCGGCAAACTAGGCATCACGACGCTCACCGGCATTTCCAGCCGCGCCCTCCAAGGAAGCGACGCGACTTATGCCGCGCTCGAAGCCAAGATTGTTGGCCTTACCAACCGACGCAACGAGATTGCGGGGAAGATGATAACCATGCTCGAGAACGCTGCATTCAAGGGCCAGAATATCGACGAAGGTGAGGCAAGGAATCTGATCGCCCAGGCCCACGCTTTGCTCAAATCGATCGACTAGATCTTCTCATCGCCCGAGTGATCCGTTCGCGCTTCAAAGCGCGGACGGCGGAAACGCTCGAGCCTCATTGAACTGAGCCGTCGGCGGCCTCCCTCAGCCGCCGGAGGACATCCATCGAGCCGTAGCCGTCCGCCGGGGCGACTTTGACGCCAATCTGGAAATCGTGGATCGCGTCGCGCGAGGCTTGGCCGAAGCGGCCGTCGATCGATCCTTTATAAAAGCCGAGCTTTTCCAGCAGGCTTTGTATCTCCGCTTTCTGCGTCCGGCTGAGAAAGACCTCTCCGGCCGGCCAATGGCCGCGCAGCCCGGGCTCGCCTTTGATGCGGTCGGCCAGAAGGCCGAGCGACACCGCGTAGGAATCCGAATTGTTATATTGCTTGAGAACCCAGTAATTTTCGGAGAGGAGAAAGGCCGGGCCTTGCGCGCCTGAAGGCAGGAACAGAGTCGCCTCACCGGCTGACGGAAGCGGGCTCTTGTCCGCGCTTACGACGCCGAGATTGGCGAAATCGGCGAAGCTGCGGTGTAGCGAGGCGAAGTCGAAGTTTTGTGGGAGAATGACTTCGATTCCCCAGGGCAGGCCCGGCCGCCACCCGGATTGGCGCAGGAAATTCGCGATCGAGGCCAGGCTGTCTTGCGGCCTGCCCCAAATATCGGGAAAAGCCGATCCATCGGCGCTGACCGCATATTTGAGATAGGCCGAGGGAATGAATTGCGGTCCGCCCATGGCGCCGGCCCAGGACCCTGTCAGTCTTGCGCGAGGAACCTCGCCCTTGTCGAGGATGACGAGGGCGCTCACGAATTCGTCGAGGAAGAGCGCGCGGTCCTGGCGCTTAAACGCCAATGTCGCGAGCGAACGGATGAGGTCCTTTCCATCCTGCGCACGTCCATAATCGCTCTCGACTCCGAAAGTGGCGACAAGGATTTCACGCGGGACGCCGAAACGGGGCTCGATTCGCACGAGATCGGCGTCCCATTGCTTCAAGGCGGCGCGGCCGCGTTGGATGCGCTGCGCCGAGACCGCCTCGGCGAGATAGGCGCTCAAAGGCTTGTCGAATTCCGCTTGTTTGCTCGCCGCCGTGGGCGCGGCGGGGTCAGGCTCGAGCCCTTGGAGCGCGGCGTCGAAGGTCTCGCGTCTGACTCCCTTGGCTTGCGCGAGGGGCCAGATCGCCTGCAGGAATTGTTGAAACTCGGCGCTCGCGGGCGCCGATCGCTCCGCCGCCCCGGCTTGCGCCGGAGTGCAGAGAGAGACAGCAAGCAGGAGGATGAGGCCGAGGCGCCGCAAAGTCCTTCGCCTCAAGCCGCGTCGCGTGGAACAGGCTTTTTCCGCGGCAGCCGAATTTTTCCTTCGCGCAGGGTTTCGAAGGTCACGTAGAGCATGGGAATCAAGAATATGCCAATCGCGCTCGCGGCGATCATTCCGGCGAAAACCGGCGTGCCGAGCGCGCGGCGGCTGATCTGCGCCGCGCCATGCGCGAGGACAAGCGGAACAAGGCCGAGGATAAAGGCGATCGACGTCATCATCACGGCACGAAAACGCATCCGCGCGCCGAGCTGCGCGGCTTCGCGAATATCCATTCCGCGCTCGCGTTGCTCCTTGGCGAATTCCACGATGAGAATGCCGTTTTTCGCCGACAGGGCGACAAGCACGACGAGGCCGATCTGGGCGTAAAGATTGAGCGGCAGTTCGGCGTAGAGAACGCCGACGAAAGCGCCGAACACGGCGACCGCGACCGACAGAAGCACCGGAACGGGAATGACCCAGCTCTCGTAAAGCGCGACGAGAAACAGATAGGCGAAGAGAAGCGCCAGCGCGAGGATGACGCCGGTTTGCCCGGACGCTTCGTGCTCCTGATAGGCGGTGCCGGTCCATTCATATGTGTAGCCCGGCGGCAGCGTCTTTGCCGAAACCTCTTCCATAGCCTGCAGCGCGCCGCCGGAGGAGACCCCCGGCGCGGGCGCGCCATTGACCGTGACCGAGCGATAATTGTTGTAGCGCGTGATGACCTGAGGACCGAGAACCGTGCGGATCGAAGCCAGCGACTGCAGCGGCGCCATCGTATTGGTTTTGGTGCGCACATAGATCTGCCAGATCGACGAAAAATCGCGGCGATCGGCGGCTTCGCCTTGCAGATTGACCTGCCATGTGCGGCCGTAAAGATTGAAGTTATTGATGTAGGTTCCGCCGAGCGTGGCCTGGAGCGCAGCGAATATGTCGGCGATGTTGACGCCGAGGGCCTGCGCCTTGTCGCGATCAATATCAAGATAGATCGAAGGATTGCTCGCGCTGAAGGTCGAAAAAACCTGGGTGAGCGCGGGGTTTCCGTTCGCCGCCGCTACGAGTCCCTGCATGACGCTCCCTATGGCGGCCGGATCCTGGCCTTCGAGCGCCTCGAGCTGATATTCAAAACCTCCAGAGGTTGAAAGACCAATGATCGGCGGCAGGTTGAAGGCGATCACCGAGGCGGTTCGGATCTGGCGCGCGTCGCCGAAGACCTTGGCGATCAAGGCCTGCGCAGAGTCGGCCGCTTTCGCGCGATCTTCGAACGGCTTGAGATTGGCGACGACGAAGGCGTTGTTGGATTCGCTGACCCCATCGAGCAGCGAAAAGCCGATGATAGCGAAAGTATCTTGAACCTGCGGCATGGCGAGCAGGAGCTTTTCCACCTGCCGCACTGTGTCGCTTGTGCGCGAGACCGAAGCCCCGTCGGGGAGTTGGATCGCCATGAAGAAGGCGCCCTGATCCTCCTCCGGCAGGAAGCCCGTCGGCGTTTTCAGCGAGAGGGCGAAAACGCCTGCGCCAAAAGCCGCGATGAGGATGAGGCCGAGGATCGCGACGCGCACGAGGCGACCAACCACGCCGGCGTAGAAGTCCCTCGTGGCGTCGATGGCGCGCAAGATCCATCGCATCGGTCCGCGATTTTGCGCGCCCGGCCGAAGCACGAGCGCGCAGAGAGCCGGCGACAAGGTGAGCGCGTTCAAGGCCGAGATCAGCATGGCGACGCTGATCGTGACCGCGAATTGACGGAAAAGCTGGCCGGAAACGCCGGGAATGAAGGCGATCGGCACGAACACGGACAGAAGCACCAAGGTGATCGCGATGATTGGCGCGGTGATCTGCTCCATCGCTTTCTTGGTCGCTTGCGCAGGGGTGAGATCAGGCTCCTCCTCCATCACGCGCTCGACATTTTCAACGACGACGATGGCGTCGTCGACGACGATGCCGATCGCCAGGACGAGGGCGAGCAGGGAGACCGTATTGGCGGAATAGCCGATCGCCAGGAGAACCGCGAAAGTGCCGATCAGGCTGACGGGAACGGCGACCGAAGGAATGACAGTGGCGCGCAAGCTGCCGAGGAACAGAAACACGACGAGGACGACGAGGACGAAAGCCTCGATCAAGGTGCGCAGGACCTCGTGAATCGTGGCCGAGACGAAGGTCGTCGAATCATAGACGACCTTGTACTTCAAGCCGGCGGGAAAGCGGGCCGCGACCTTGGTCAGGGTTTTCTGCACGAGGCCCGCGGTTTCGACCGCATTGGCGCCGGGCGAAAGATATATTCCGATGGCCACCGCGGCCTTGCCGGAGAGGCGTCCCTCATTGTCCATGTTTTGCGCGCCCATCTCCACGCGGGCGACGTCGCGGATTCGAACGATAGATCCGTCCGGGTTGGCGCGAAGGACAATATTGCCGAATTCCTCCGGCGTCGTCAGACGGCCTTGAGTTTCCAGATTGATCTGGAATTGCTGATCCGCCGCGATCGGACGCGCGCCGATGCGGCCGATCGGCGCTTGAACGTTCTGGGCCAGGATCGCATTGGTGACGTCGGAGGGCGCCAGATTGAGGCTGACCAGCCGCTGGATATCGAACCAGATGCGCATCGAATATGTGAGCTTGGCGAAGAGCATGGCTTGCCCGACGCCGGGCGTGCGCGACAATTCGTCGAGCACGTTGATTGTCGCGTAATTGCTGATGAAGAGAGGGTCCTGCTCGCCGGTCTCGCTGTAGAGCATCATGAATTGCAGGACGGCCGAGGATTGTTTTTGGACGGTGAGCCCCTGCTGCGTTACTTGCGCGGGCAATTGCGCAAGCGCTGTCTGGACCCGGTTGTTCACATTGACGGTGTCGATGTCCGGAGAGCTGTCGAGCCTGAAGCTGACGGTGAGGTTGTAGGTGCCGTCATTGCCGCTCGTCGATTTCATGTAGATCATCTTATCGACGCCGACCATCTGGGCCTCGAGAGGCTGAGCGACGGAGGCTTCGACGACCTGGGCGGACGCACCCGGATAATTCGCCGTCACCTGGACCTGCGGCGGCACGATGTCGGGAAACTGCGACACGGGGATGCGAAACAGCGCGAGGGCGCCTGCAATCGTGATGATGATTGCGATCACGATCGCGAGCCGCGGCCGATCGACGAAAACCGAAGAAAGCATTCACTCGCCTCAAAACTTGAAACGCCGACGACGGGCGTTGGCGCCGCTCCTCTTCAAGACGACGGCATGTCTCGAAAAAGCTGATTGGCTCGATTCCGCCCGGCCGCATGAGCCAGCGACCGGGAAGCGCTCCGACAAATACGCTCTTGCGCCGCTCCGTCGCCGCGGCGCGCCTCGCTATTTCGCCGAAGCGGTCGAGTCGGGCAGCAAAGGGAGCGGCGTCGCGGGTCCCGCCGCTACGGGCTGTCCCGGCCGCACCCTCTGTAGTCCCTCGACAATGACCAATTCGCCTTCCGTCACGCCGCTCCCCAGCGAGGCTGTCGTCGGGGTCGACTGGCCGAGCTTCACGTTTCGCCGTTGCGCCTTGCCGTCCTTATCGACGACATAGACATAGTCGCTTTGCTGATCCGAGAGGATCGCCGCTCGGGGAACGGCGAGGATCTCGACTGGCTTGACGCCTTCAAGAGAGACGCTGACGAACTCGGTGTCGGCGAGCTCGCGCGATGAGGTTGCGCCGTCGCTCGCCTTTGTCGGCAGAGGCGGATTGGGGATGGTCGCCCGCAGCATGATGGTGTCGGTCGAGGTCTGGACGGTATTGTCGATGAAGTCGACCTTGCCTAGCTGACCATAGATGCGCCCATCGGGCAGCCGAATCCGGACGGCCACGGCATCGAAGAATCCGCCGATTTCGGCATAGCGTTCGCGCAATGCGATGAAGGTGCGCACAGAGACCGGGAAAAGGACATACATCGGATCTTGTCCGACGACGGTGACGAGAACGCCGCTGCTCGGGCTCACGACATTGCCCGGCGTGACCGCAGTGCGTCCGATCTTGCCGTCGATCGGCGAAGAAATGATCGTATAATCAAGGTTGATCTTTGATTGCTTCGCGCTGGCCTTGGCGCCGAGTAATTGCGCCTCATAGCTGCGTTGCGCGGCGAGCGATGAATCGACCGTCGCCTGGGCGCCGGCCTGGGTCCGGAGCAGTTTTTGCGCGCGGTCGAGCGTGATGCTGGCGTTGACCAATTGCGCGTCCATTTGATCGGCCACAGCCTCCTTGGCGGCGAGATCAGCCTCGAACGGCCCGCGCTCGAGCCGATAGAGCACGGCGCCTTTCTTGACCTCGGCGCCATCCTTGAAGTCGACCTCTTCGAGAAAGGCGGTCACGCGGGCGACTATGTCCACACGATCAATGGCTTGGACGCGGCCAATGAATTCATTGCTTTCCGTAATCGGCTTTCGCTCGACCCGGACGACGCCGACGGCTGGAGGTCCGGCCGGGGCTCCCTGCGCGAAAGCAGCCTCGCTGAAGGAGAGCCCAATGAGGAGCGCGATCGCGCCGGATCTGAGCTGGCTCGTGAAACGTCTGCGTTTGGTTGGCGTGCGAGCATCGTGCGCGGCCAAAAAAAGTCTGAACGCAGCTAGGGCGCGGACGAGCGAGCGCCGCGCCGGAAAAAAGGATGCGAGTTGGTGCAATGCGACTGTCTCTACCCCAAGGCCCGCATCCCTTTTGGAAGGGCGGCGACGGCTATTCAGGACAGCCTAGAGCATTTTAGCGTTTGTTCGGAATCACGAAATCGTGGCTGTTTTCTGCGGCGGCTGTTTGCTATTGCGCCGCGCCTGTCGGTCCGGATTCGTCGGCGCCGGCCAGAAAGGATAAGACCCCGGAGAGCGGGTTTTGCGGCGCTGCGGGTTCGGGCGGCGTCGATGTCGACTCGGCGACGACCGGCGGAGAGGACGCGGTCCGCAATGTAACGAGCGCCTTCTTTTGTTTCGCCGTGTAATAATAGCCGCTGCTGAACAGGGTCACGGCGCGATCCTCGTCGCCATCGGCGAGCTGATAGGCGTTGGCGAGATAAGGCACAGCGTAGGTGAGGTTGATTTTCGGATCGAGAAGGCCTTTTACGTCGCCCTTATAGCCCATTTCGCGCGCCGTCGCATATTTGATCTGCATGAGGCCGAAGCAATGGCGATGGACGAGGCCAGGATGATAACGGCTCTCGCGCTTCACGATGCGATGGACGAAGGCCTCCGGGACGCCATGAATCTCGGCCTGGCGCGCGATCATTTCGTCATATGTCTTTGGCCGTTCATCCGCCGCCGCGATGCCGACCGAACAGGAGAGCGATCCGGCCAGCGTGCACAAGAGATTGCGCCACATAACGATTCCTCCGCGATCCCTCTTTTTCAGAATGGATTGCGGCTGGAAAAGGGCAGGGAGAGATGGTTAAGAATTGAGTTCGCCTGTGTTGCTTTGAGACAACACAAGCGGATGAGGCAGCCCTAATTTGAGCGGCGGCGCGTCGCTTCCCGCGCGCTAGTAAGATGGCTTTAGAGCTGGCGCTCGATCAATAGGCTCTTGATTTCGGCGATGGCCTTGGCCGGGTTCAGTCCCTTGGGGCAGGCCTTTGCGCAATTCATGATCGTGTGGCAGCGATACAGGCGGAATGGATCCTCGACATTGTCGAGCCGCTCGCCCGCCGCTTCGTCGCGGGAATCGATGAGCCAGCGATAGGCCTGCAAAAGTGCGGCAGGCCCGAGATAGCGGTCGTCGTTCCACCAATAGCTCGGGCAGGAGGTCGAGCAGCAGGCGCAGAGGATGCATTCATAGAGGCCATCGAGCTTTTCGCGCTCGATCGGCGACTGCCGCCATTCCTTCTCGGGCGCCGGCGTTGTCGTTTGCAGCCAGGGCTCGATCGAGGCGTGCTGGGCGTAGAAATTGGTGAGGTCCGGTACGAGATCCTTCACAACCGACAGATGCGGCAGCGGATAGATTCTGACCGGGCCCTTGACGTCGTCCATGTCCTTTGTGCAGGCGAGCGTATTGGTCCCGTCGATATTCATCGCGCAGGATCCGCAGACGCCTTCGCGGCAGGAGCGCCGGAAGGTCAGCGTCGGATCGATGTGGGACTTGAGCCAGATGAGGGCGTCGAGAACCATCGGCGCGCAATCGTCGCGATCGATGAAATAAGTGTCGATTCGCGGATTTTGCCCGTCGTCGGGGCTCCATCGATAGATGCGAAACTCTTTGAGACGTTTTGCGCCGGCGGGTTTCGGCCAAGTCTTGCCGGCGGTGGGGCGTGAATTTGCGGGAAGGGCGAATTCGACCATGAAAAACCTCGGAGGAGCGGCGGCTGGCGGGCGGACTGCGTCTGGGTCTACTCGACGACTGAAAAATAGCAATCCTTCAGGATCATTCGGTCACGCCCTAACATCCTGCGCATAAAGCGCCGACGCAAAATCCAGAGATCGGCCCCTGCAAATTGAATCATGGCCGTCCTTGACTCCGATTGCTAAGCAGTGCGGCGCGCGAAGATGAGGATCACTGTTCCAAGCGAGGGCGGGGTGAGCTTCTGGAACAATGTCAGGAGACGATAGAGCAAGACATTGTTCCCATGATAAACCGCGCCCGGATTGCTCGTATAGGTCGCGTTTGTCCATTGATCGGCGGCGAACCGCTCCCGAACGTCGCGCAGCGTGTTCAACCTGTAGAATTTGGGAAAGACGTCCGCCTCGCGCCGCTTTGGTTGCAACAGGCGAAGCACTTTCATTTCCATGGCGCCCGACAGGATTCTGGCGCCGATGCTGAAATAGCTCCAGCGATTGGGTGTGCGGGCGCAGAACCAGCCGCCGACCTTGAGCACCCGCCGGACCTCCTCCGCAAAGGATTGCGGATCCTCGATATGCTCCACGACCCAGTCACAAAGGATGAGATCGAAGGTCTGATCCGCGAAAGGCAGCGGCTTTCCGGGCTCAACAATTTCCGCCTGATCGAGTTCCGGATTTGTCTTGACCGCGGGGTCTACGTCAACCCCGACCCTGCGCGCATATTTCTTGCCGAGCCGGACTAGCCAATGCCTCCACGGTCCGTTGCTGTCGAACTGCGCGCCGCGGCCAGCGCCGAGGTCCAGCACCGTCGCCCCTTCGGGAAGAACCGCAACCACACGTTGATAGAATTCAACCGTGCCATCATCCTGAGCATAACCGCCGGCGACAAATTCGGGATGATATTTGGACGCGACATCGTTTTGAAACTCCAGAAGAGTGTCCTCGACTGAATGCGTCATGTAAAAATTCCTGCAAGAGCGAGTTATTCGACGACCTCTATCATAATTGAATCTCGTCCTTCAATAAACCCTCGCCTTGGGCTCGATCGACTGCATCTCATTTGTCATGGTTTGGGTATGCACAGGGCGATAGTCGATCGTCACCTTGTGCGCGTCGGCGTCGATCGAGGCCAATGTGTGCTTCATCCAATTCACATCGTCACGCTCAGTATAGTCTTCCCGTGCATGGGCGCCGCGCGATTCCGTCCGGTTCGCGGCGCCGACCATGGTGACGACCGCCTGGACGATGAGATTGTCGAATTCCAAGGTCTCAATCAGGTCGGAATTCCAGATCAGCGAACGGTCAGTGACGGAAATATGGTCCTTGGCCTCCCAGACCTCGCCGATCAGCCGTTTGCCTTCCTCCAGCGTCGCGCCGGTGCGATAGACGGCGCAATCATTCTGCATGACTTTCTGCATCCGCAGCCGCAGCTCGGCGGTCGGGATATCGCCCTTGGCGTGCCGGAAATGGTCGAGGCGGGAAAGGGCGAAGTCGGCGGAATTGGCCGAAAGATCCTGCTGCTTTGCGCCGGGGGTCACGAGCTCCGCGGCGCGAAGCCCCGCCGCGCGGCCGAAGACGACGAGATCAATAAGCGAATTCGAGCCGAGCCTGTTTGCGCCATGGACCGAGACGCAGGCGGCTTCGCCGATCGCCATCAGGCCGGGCACGACCCGGTCGGGATCGCCATTTTTCTTGATGACGACCTCGCCATGAAAATTCGTCGGAATGCCGCCCATGTTGTAATGCGCGGTCGGGAGCACCGGGATCGGCTCCCTTGTGACGTCCACCCCGGCGAAGATCCTGGCGCTTTCGGAAATGCCGGGCAGGCGCTCGTGCAGAACCTTGGGGTCGAGATGCTCGAGGTGGAGATGGATATGGTCCTTCGCCTTGCCGACGCCGCGCCCTTCGCGGATTTCCAGGGTCATTGAGCGGGACACGATGTCGCGCGGGGCGAGATCCTTCACCGAAGGCGCGTAGCGCTCCATGAAACGCTCGCCCTCGGAATTGGTCAGATAGCCGCCCTCGCCGCGCGAGCCCTCGGTGATCAAACATCCGGCCCCATAGATGCCGGTCGGGTGGAACTGCACGAACTCCATATCCTGCAGGGGAAGGCCAGCGCGCAGCACCATCGCATTGCCGTCGCCGGTGCATGTATGCGCCGAGGTCGCTGAAAAATACGCCCGCCCATATCCGCCGGTCGCGAGAATCACGAGCTGCGAACGGAACCGGTGAATCGTTCCATCGTCGAGTTTCAGGCAGACGACGCCGCGGCAGCGGCCGTCTTCGATGATGATGTCGATTGCGAAATATTCGATGAAGAATTCGGTGTCGTGCCGCAGGGCCTGGCCATACAGCGTATGCAGCATGGCGTGGCCGGTGCGGTCCGCCGCGGCGCATGTGCGCAGCGCGGGCGGGCCATGTCCGAAGTCCGTGGTCATCCCCCCAAATGGCCGCTGATAGATAAGGCCGTCTTCGGTGCGCGAGAAGGGCACGCCCCAATGCTCGAGCTCAAAAACGGCGGCCGGCGCGTTGCGGCAGAGATATTCGATCGAATCCTGATCGCCGAGCCAGTCCGACCCCTTCACGGTGTCGTACATGTGCCATTGCCACTTGTCCGGCCCCATGTTGGCGAGGGCGGCGGCGACGCCGCCTTGCGCGGCGACCGTGTGCGAGCGGGTCGGAAAAACCTTGCTGATGCAGGCGGTGCGCAGCCCGGCCTTGGCGCAGCCGACCGTCGCCCTCAAGCCCGCGCCGCCGGCGCCGACGACGATGACGTCGAAACTATGATCGGTGATCGGATAGGCCGTCCCATTATGGGCCGGGGCGGCGCTTCCGTTCGATGCTTTGTTGAAGGCCATGCGATCGCCTTTCGAAAATTAACGCGCGGCGGCGGTCATGCGGATCGGCTGCAGCCTGCGCCGATCAGGCGAAGCTCAGTTTCAAGACTGCGTAAATGCAAGCCAAGCCGACGCTGACAGAGAAGAAGAGATTGGCGATGAGCGACAGGTCCTTCAAATGCGGCGAATGAACGTAATCGTCGATGATCGACTGCATCCCGATCTTCATGTGATAGACGCCGGACAAGATGAAGAGGAGCAAGAGAATCGCCGGAACTGGTTGGCCGAGCTCGGCGCGCGCCGCGGAGTAATCCTTGCCGACGAGCGAGAGAACGATCCAGACGAAAGCGATCGTCAAAGGCAAGAGCGCGACCGAGGTGATGCGCATCCGCCAAGCATCCGTCGTTCCCGACTTCGCTGCGCCGAGGAAACGCACCCGGCTCGCCGCGGTTCTCGTCGATGCGGGGTCATTCGCCATAATTGCCAAATCCTTCACATGCTGCCGGCGCGCTCGGCGTGGACGCCTGACTTCAATGAAACAGGAAAGCGGCGATCCAAACGGCCGCCGTCAGCACGCCGCCGCCGATCAGAGTGGCTTGCGCCAGCCATTCGCGCTGGGGATAAGCGAATCCATAGCCAGCGTCCCAAATCAGGTGACGTATGCCGCCCAGGAAGTGATGGAACAAGGCCCAGGTGAATGCGAACAGAACCAGCTTTCCGACAAGCGAGTTCAGGAAATAGGCGACAGTCGCGAAGGCGCTGGCGTCGGTGGACGCCGCGATCAAGAACCAGGCCAGCAATAATGTGCCGACGTAAAGCGCCGCGCCGGTGATGCGATGGGCGATCGACATCATCATGGTCAGCGTCGGGCGGTAGATCTGTAAATGCGGGGATAGCGGCCGCCGGCTCTCCAGGCTGCCAGGACGTAACTCGACCTCGGCCATCGATCTGTACTCGCCCCCCTTGAGCTTCATTTTTTCTCCATTAACGCAAACCGGGGTATGGAGCAACGTAAACGTCGTTGCGCGACAATATTCGCCATGGACCGCGATTGATGCGCGCGGCGGATCTGGTTTCGCCATTGCCATAGGACGCGGAGCAGCGGAATGAAACGGCGTGAAATCGCCGCCAGCTCGTCAGGCGAACAAAGCGGATTCCCCGCAGGAGATGCGGCGGAGCGGCAAGACTCATGAGACTTTGCTCGCGCGGGCCGTCGCCGGCCGGATGAACTCACTCCTTGGTCAATGGGCCCGGACCGAATCAACTAAGTTGTGACATCTCGAACTGGAAAAAGCAGATCGACTTTTTCGCTGAGATGCTCCAGCTCATGAATTGCGGAAATGCTTCAGCGGTGGCATTGTTGGAAGTGGCGGGTGGCATGAGCGTCAAGAGCACCAAAATTGTCGCTTTTCTCGCGCCCGCCGGATGGCTGGCGGTCGCGCTGGCCGGCCTGCTCGCCGGACTTATTGGCCTGCCCGCCGCCGCCTCGGCCGCCGCGGGCCGCATTGCGATCGAGTCTGGCGGCGTCACCCGAACGGCGTTCCTCGTTCAGCATCAGCGACTGAAAAAGGCGCGTCGTCCGGTCGTCATCATATTGCGCGGAGGCAGAGACAGGGGCGGACGTTTGCGGCGGGCCTTCGGCCTCGAGGAAATGGCGCGGTCCTCCGGTCCGGTCCTAGTCTATCCTGATCCCGTGGCGGGCCATTGGAGCGATGCTCCCGGACCGGAGGCGAGCCGCGATGAGGTTTTCATTCGCGATCTCATCTCAAAGCTTGTCTCCGATGGGATCGCCGACCGACACAGAATCTTCATCATCGGCATTTCGAGGGGGGGCTCGGTGGCCTTTCGGCTCGCTTGCGACGATGCGAACGCGTTTGCCGGCGTGGCGGCTGTCGTCACCGGCATGCCGGCCGATCTTGCGGCAAGCTGCAAGCCGTCGCGTCCGCTCCCTTTCCTGATGATCGCGGGCACGGCGGATCCCTTGGTCCCCTATCAAGGCGGCAAGGCCAATTTGCCCGACATCAAATCCGAGCTTCTTTCGGTCGATGCGACGCTCGCCATTTTCGCGAAGGCCGCGGGCTGCGGCGAGGGCCGGACGACAACCGCATTTCCCGACCGCGACCCGCATGACGGGATCCGCGCCTATCTCGACAAGCTGAATGGATGCAAGGCGCCGGTTGAACTCGTCAGGATCGAAGGCGGCGGCCATGCCATTCCGGGCCATTGGAGCGGGGCCGGCCTCGATTCGGCGCGCGGCCAGCAGCGCAGCAGCGACGTCGACGCCGCCAAGACAATCTGGGATTTCTTTCGTCGCCTCAGCGACTGACTTGGCGCCTACTCGCCCGCCGATTCGCCGCGTGTCGTCCGTCAGCTCCGCTGCGACAGGCTGGACAGGGCTGCTTGCAGAGCTTCGGGATCGCCGGCCAAGCTCAATGTCTTGACCCGGCCGCTGGCGCCGGCCTCTATGCGCACCGAAGCGAGGGGAATGTGAAGCGCTTTGGCGAACAGCCGGATCAGGGCCTCATTGGCTTCGCCATCCTGGGGAAGCGCGCGCACCCGAACCTTCAAAACCATCTTGCCGTCAGCGAGCCGATCGACGCCGCCAATTTCGTCACGCGAACTTTTCGGCGTCAGGCGCACCGACAAGATCAGGTCGCCGCCCCGCACGCTCCAAGGGACGTCCGTCAATGCCGGGTCAGTATACGTTCGGGTAGATATAGCGCTGGATGATGTCTTCGATCAGGAAAATCGCCAAAAGCAAGATGACCGGCGAAATATCAATGCCGCCGAGATTGGGCGTTATTTGACGAATCGGGCGCAGGACCGGCTCGGTAATCGCGATCAATGCGTTCCAAATCGAGCGCACCAAATCATTATGCACGTTGATGACGTTGAAGGCGACGAGCCAGGAGAGGATCGCCGCGATGACGATTACATAGGTGTAAAGTTGCAAAATCAGCAAAATGACATCGAGAACAGCGCGCATGGCGACTCCAAAGCACCAGCCTATCAAAGCTTCGTTTACTCGGCTTGAGCCGGGCTGGCAAGCCGGCGCCTCTCCTGCCGCGGGCGAAATTGGATCCCAAGCAATGATCTTGCGCGGGCAGCGACACTCGCGTAAACAGCGGCGCCAGGGGGCTGTAGCTCAGATGGGAGAGCGCTGCAATCGCACTGCAGAGGTCGGGGGTTCGAATCCCCCCAGCTCCACCAGCTTGCCGGTCGATTGCTTAGACCGCGCCCGAACTTGAAGGCGCAGGGTTGAGCCCTCTCCGGCGACTTGGGCCTGGTCCGGCCGCCGGCTCAAGAGGCGGGCATAGTTTATCCGCGACAATTATCTTGCCTCCCCCAGCTCGTGGCGAGGGGCGCCTCCAAAACAGTTTCCGAACGCCCAGTCGAACAATCGGAAACATCTCTCGGCGCGCCTTTTGGCTGAAACGGACGGCGCCATGATCGCCGAGAGCGCGGCCGCTCGCCCGCTGGCCTTTCATGCCAATTTGACGCAGTCCACGGCGCATAGCTTGCCGTTTTCAAAACCCGTGAAAAACAGTTCGGTCGAACCGCCTGAAAACGATCAGAAACCGGGCGGCCTAACCCTTTTTAGGGGAGCAGGCCGGCGAAATCATGCCCGCCATCCGGCCGCAGCGGAAGCGGCTTGGCGAAAACCACCGCGTCGAGAGGCAAGGGCGCGTAAAGATGCGGAAAAAGAGCGCCGTCGCGCGAGGGCTCATAGCGCAAGGCGTCGCCGAGCTTCTTCGCGTCGACCGCGATGAGCAGCAAATCGGCTTTGCCGCTGAAATATTTCTTGGCGGTCTTCTCGGCCTGGTCGGCGGTCGAGAAATGAATGTATCCATCGGCGAGATCGATCGGCGCGCCGTCGAACCGGCCTCTGTCCTGCGCCTGCCGCCATAAGGAGGCCGGAGCGATTTTATAGATCAAATCCATGGTCGACCCCCCGCTTGCAGAGCAAGTCTTCGAAATGCGCGACGAAAATCAAGCGCTCGGTTCGGCCGCCTGCTTCACGTCGTTCAAAAGCTGGCGCGCTGCGATGATTTCGTCGGCGCTGATCTCATGAGCGCGGTCGGCGAAGACATGCGACCGGATGAGCGCGCCGCCGGCCTGCAGCGTCTTGATCGCGCCGCGCGTGCGATCGACGGGAATGATCGCGTCCATTTCGCTCCCGCTGACATAGATCGGCACGGCGAGAAGCCCGGAGCCCGGCCTGCGGCCGATCGCGGCGACGTCGATGAGGCCGCCGGAAAAAATCAGCGCGCCGCCATAGGCGCGCGGGGTCCGCACCAGAAATTCCGCGGTGAGACAGGCGCCTTGCGAAAAGCCGCCGGGGACGATGCGGTCTTGCGCGACGCCGCGCTTGCGCAGACCGTCGATGATCGCGGCGTAATAAGCAAGCGACTCTCTGAGCTTCGGCTCATTCTCCTCGAAAGGTTCGAGAAGATTCTTGGGATACCAGGCTCCGCCGTCGGCGGCGGGGAGAATATAGCGCACATTGGGGCAATCGATTTCAATGGCGAGGACGCGCATATGCTCCGGCGTCTGGCCATGCCCGTGCATGAGGATCGCCACGGCCTCGGCGGCGCTCCAATCGGCGCCGAATTCAAGCGGATCTGAAAACGCCATTCTGGGTCTCCTGCCGCTCTTTAGCGTTGCGGCGATTTCTGCGCCAGGAATTCGGCATGTTCGCGCAAGAGATCGCCGGCGAGCGCGGCGGCGATCAGCTTGCCGGTCTCCTCGATGCCGTACAGCGCTACGAAAGAGCCGAAGCGAGGGCCGCGGGCCTCGCCAAGCAGCACCGCGTAAAGCATGGCAAACCAGTCATTCGCGACGCCTGGGCGTTCCGGCGTCGCGCCTTTGGCCTTCATATCCTGATAGCGCGGAATTTTTCGCGCAATGTCGTAGAGCGCGGTTTGGATGTCTTCGGCGCTTGCATCCTTGGGAAGGCCTGCGAGCGCATCCGATAATTTCTGTAAAGCCTCGCGTTCGACCTCGTCCGGCGCGCGATAGGTCTTCGCCGGGCGCACGAAATCGCGGAAATAGCGCACGGCATAGGACGCCAGCCGGTCGAGACGCGGGTGGCTCGCGGGAGAAACATCGGGCGCATAGCGGCGCAGGAAGCCCCAGAGAACCTGAGGGTCTTCGCTATTCGCGACGGCCGCGAGGTTCAAGAGCATGCCGAACGTGATGGCCGTTCCTTGCCCGTTTTCATGGCGCAAGATCTCCGGCGCGGGAGGCGCGCCGGAATGAATGTGCCAGACAGGGTTGCCGAGCCGCTCTTTCGTCTCCTGCCTCGGATAGGCGTCGAGAAAGCCGAGATAGTCGTCGACCGCGCGCGGGATCGCGTCGAAGTAAAGCCGCTTGGCGGCGGAAGGCTTCTGATACATGAAAAGCGACAGGCTTTCGGGGCTGGCGTAGGTCAGCCATTCCTCGATCGTCAGCCCGTTGCCTTTCGACTTCGAGATCTTCTGTCCCTTCTCGTCGAGGAACAATTCATAGTTGAAGCCTTCGGGCGGCGTCCCGCCGAGCGCCCGCACGATCGCGCCGGAGAGCTTGACCGATTCGATCAGGTCCTTGCCAGCCATCTCATAATCGATGCCGAGCGCGTACCAGCGCATCGCCCAATCGGGCTTCCATTGCAGCTTGCAATGGCCGCCGGTGACGGGAGTCGCGAAACTTTCTCCGGTTTCGGGATCGCGCCAGGAGAGCTCGCCCTTGGCGGCGTCGATCGCGTCGATCGGGACCTGCATGACTATGCCGGTTCTCGGATGGATCGGCAGGAAAGGCGAATAGGTCGCGGCTCTTTCCTCGCGGAACGTCGGCAGCATGATCGCCATCACCTCTTCGTAATGGGCGAGGAGATGCAGCAAGGCGGCGTCGAAACGCCCGGACGTATAATAGTCCGTCGCGGAGGCGAATTCGTAATCGAAGCCGAACTGGTCGAGAAAGGCCCGCAGCCGGGCGTTATTATGCGCGCCAAAGCTCGCATGCGCGCCGAACGGGTCCGGCACTCGCGTCAAAGGCTTGCCGAGATGGGCGGCGACAAGCTCCTTGTTCGGAATATTGTCCGGGACTTTGCGCAACCCGTCCATGTCGTCCGAAAAGGCGATGAGGCGGGTCTCGATCTCGTCCTGGGTCAAGACCCGGAAGGCGTGCCGCACCATGGTCGTGCGGGCGACCTCGCCGAAGGTTCCGATATGCGGCAAGCCGGAAGGACCATAGCCGGTCTCGAAGAGGACTTGGCGTTGGCCCGTCGCCTTGATCCGCCGCAAAATTTTGCGCGCTTCCTCGAAAGGCCAGGCATTGGCCTGACCGGCGAGTTCAAGAAGCGACGACATGGCGTTTTCCTGGAAAGGCGAGGGGCGCTCGGGCTTCGCGAAGGGCGGCGAGCCAATGGGCGCCGACGATAGGAAGCGCAGGCCGGCGCGTCAATCGCTCCCGGCCGCCGGCGAAGCTTAGTGCGAGTCCGCGCCGCCGCGATGGAGCCGCGCCCAGATCTTGCGTTTCACGAGATAGAGAAGCGCGGCGAAGACGGCTAAATAGATCAACACGCGAAAGCCGACGCGCTTGCGCTCTACGAGCTTCGGTTCGGAGGCCCACATCAGAAAGGCCGAAATATCCTTGGAATATTGCTGGACGGTCTTCGGCGAACCGTCGGAATAATCGACGACGCCGTCGCTCAGCGGGTTTGGCATGGCGATCCGATGGCCGGGGAAATATTCGTTCCAGTTCGGATCCTTGTCGTTCGTGTAGCCGTTCAGAAGCGCGTAGATATAATCGACGCCGCGTTCCTGATATTGAATGATCGGATCGATGAGAAAGAGCGGGAATCCGCGCTCATAGGTGCGGGCTTTGGCGAGCAGCGACATGTCGGGCGGGACCGCGCCGAGCGCGGCGCGCGCCGCCTGCTCATTTGGGAAATTCCAAGGGAAATAATCGGAAAGCCGTCCTGGCCGCTCGAACATGTCGCCGGCGTCATTGGGCCCGTCCTTGATCTTATATTCCTCGGCGAGCGCCTTCGCCTGCGCTTCGGAAAACGCCGGCCCGTCAGGATCGGCGAGATCGCGGAAGGCGATCAGCTTCAGCGAATGACAATTGGAGCAAACCTCGCGATAGACCTGGAGGCCGCGTTGAAGCTGGGCTGGATCATATTTGCCGAACAGCCCTGCGAAGCTCCAGGATTGGCGCTCAGGCTTCGCCGCCTCATGCGAACCGGTCGCTTGAACTTGTTCGGTTTCGGCGGCGGAAACCTTAGCGGCGGCGCCGGTTAAAGCCGCCGCTAAGACGACGATGACGACCAATCGGGTTGCGCGGCCAAATATGCTGCAAAGCCTCATGAACTCGTTCCTTGTGAACATCCGCCGCCGCGAATTTCGCCGCTATTGGCCCGGCATCGGGTTGGTCTCCGTCGACAGGCCTTGCCCCTTTGCGCCCAGCACCGAATCCGCGATGGTCGCAGGCAGAGGCCGCGGCTTCTCGAATAGGCCGAGCAGCGGCAGGATCACCAGGAAGTGGATGAAATAATAGACGGTCAGGGCGCGGGCGGCGAGGACATAGCCGCCTTCGGGCGGCTGCGCGCCGACATAGCCGAGGAGCACAACGCAGGCGACGAAGATCCAGAAGAAGATCCTGTAAAGCGGGCGATAGGCCGCGGATTTGACGCGCGAAGTGTCGAGCCAGGGCAGGAAGGCGATAATGAACACCGCGCCGAACATGGCCGCGGCGCCTCCGAGCTTTGAGGGAATTGAACGCAGGATCGCGTAAAAAGGCAGATAATACCATTCCGGCACGATATGGGGCGGCGTCTGCAGCGGGTTCGCCTCGATGTAATTATCGGCGTCGCCGAGATAATTCGGCACGTAGAAGACGAACCATCCATAAAAGATCAGAAAGCAGACCAGCGCGAAACCATCCTTGACGGTGAAATAGGGATGGAACGGCAGCGTATCCTTGTCGCTCTTCGGTTCGATTCCGGCTGGATTGTTCGAGCCTGGAACATGCAGCGCCCAGATATGCAGGACTACCACGCCGGCGATCATGAAGGGCAGCAGATAGTGGAGCGAGAAGAAACGATTAAGGGTCGCGTTGTCGACCGCATAGCCGCCCCAGAGCCAGGTCGTGATCGAATCGCCGACGAAGGGAATCGCCGAAAACAGGCTGGTGATGACCGTCGCGCCCCAAAAGCTCATCTGGCCCCAAGGCAAGACATAGCCCAGGAAAGCGGTCGCGACGCTTAGGAGAAAGATGACGAAGCCAAGAAGCCATAAGACTTCGCGCGGGGACTTGTAGGAGCCGTAGTAGAGGCCGCGGAACATGTGGACGTAGAGCGCGAGGAAATACATCGAGGCGCCGTTCGCGTGCAGGTAGCGAAAGAGCCAGCCATAATTCACGTCGCGCATGATGTGCTCGACCGAAGCGAAGGCCAGCTGCGATTGCGGCGTATAGTGCATGGCGAGGACGACGCCGGTGACGATCTGCGCGGCCAGCATGAAGGACAAGATGCCGCCGAAGGTCCACCAATAGTTGAGATTGCGTGGATTGGGGAAAACCACGAAGGAGGAGTGGAGAAGCCCGAGGATGGGCAGACGGCTTTCGAGCCAGCGGGCGGCCGCGCTTTTCGGGACGTAGGTCGAATGTCCGCTCATGCTCTCGTCTCTGATCAAGGGGAGCTCAGTTCGGCGAACCGGGCGGCGCGCCGGCGGGGCCTATCCTATGGTGACTTTAGTGTCGCTCGTGAAAGCATAGGGCGGAACGGCTAAGTTGTAGGGCGCTGGGCCCTGGCGGATGCGGCCGGATGTATCATAGACCGAACCGTGGCAAGGGCAGAAATAGCCCCCCTGAAAAGGACCGTCATTGGTGAGCGGCACGCAGCCCAGATGGGTGCAGATGCCGATGACGATCAGCCATTCTGGCTTTTGGACCCGCGATTGGTCCGTCGCCGGATCGGGGAGCTCACTGACGGGAACGGCGCGCGCCGCTTCAATTTCCGCCGCCGTCCGATGCGAGATGAAGACCGGCTTGCCGCGCCATTTGACGGTTACGATCTGACCTTCCGCGATATTGCTTATGTCGATCTCGGTCGAAGCTGCGGCCAATGTCGTCGCATCGGGACTCATCTGATTGATCAGCGGCCAGACCGCGAAACCAGCCCCGACCACGCCGACCGCGCCGGTTGCGATAAACAGGAAATCCCTTCGCGTCGGTTCGTCCACTGTCGCGCTGGCCGCCATTAAATCCTCATATAAGAGCGTCTCTCGGGGGTTAGGACCTATTCAAGAGCCGCAAAAGAATCAATACCCTTAATGCCGCATCGGAACGCTCGGCCAAATTTCATGCTCTTCAAACTGCAAGAGCGGATGAACTAATCTAGCCGAATGTGAAAGATCTTCCTAATCTAGTTTCCATTGCTCCCGCTCTTTGGAAGTCTCGCATCGACATGCCGCCTGATCACGCCGCGCCGCTGCTGACGCTCGCGCTCTATCAGCCAGACATACCGCAAAACGCCGGGACGATCTTGCGCATGTGCGCCTGTCTCCGGCTTCGCGCCGCGATCATCGAACCCGCCGGCTTTCCGGTGAGCGACAGGCATTTTCGCCGCGCCGGCATGGATTATCTCTCCCATGTCGATATAGCCCGGCATTCGTCCTGGGCCGCTTTCGAGACGTGGCGCCGGGAAAGCGGCGGTCGCCTCATCCTGCTTTCGACCAAGGCGAGCCTGGCTTACACGAGCTTCAGCTTTGCGCTCGGCGATATTTTGCTGGTCGGCCGCGAATCGGCCGGCGCGCCGGAGGAGGTCCATGCGGCAGCTGACGCTCGCCTCGTCATTCCGCTCGAGACGTCGATGCGCTCGCTGAATGTGGCTGTCGCCGCAGCCATGGTTGCGGGCGAAGCCATGCGGCAGATTCGCCTGAACGGCATGGCTTGAACGCTCGACCTGATCAAGCGCGGGAGGCGTCTCCGCCGCGTGCGAGCGCGCACCGCGGAAATGGTTAATGCGATTATCCTCGCCGCATTGCCATAGGAGGGCGTCATGGCGGAAGATCGCAGCGCGTTAAAGGGACCTCTGCAGCTCGTATACGATCTCGTTAAGGCCTCTGTGGCCGTCGTGCTGGGCGCCATTGTCATAGCTGTGGCTGTCATCAACTTTCAACCGCTTTGCAACGCGGCGCAGCAGCTTCTCGCAAAAGCCGGGGACGCCAGGGAGCTCGAGATCGCCGGCTTCAAGGTGAGCCTTAGCGAGGACAGCGTCGCGGAGGCGCTTGCGGCCTATGCCGTCAACCCGGGCGAAATATCGGCGGAGGTCACCAAAGCCATACGCGCGCTCAGACCGGATGAATACGAGCGGCTGCTGGATGTCGGCCAGCTCGACGGCCTTTGCGAATATGAAAGGCCAAGCGCCAAAATGCGCGGCGATGTCGCGCTCGATTACACATTGGCCGAAAAGGGCCTGACATGGATCGCCGATAGCCCCGACACATTGGCGAGCGTCTCGGCCTATCTCGCGAAGAAGGCCGCGATGGACCAAAGCAGCGAAAACGGACGCGCCCTGTCTTGTTACGACATGACTCTCACCGAGCTCGGCCGCAATGTGAAGACTGGCTTGGTCCAGTCATTCAAGACCGCGTTCGACCCCATTCGCGACCACAGCGAGCCGACCCCGGTCAAGCGCGAGATGGCGCAAAAATAGCGTCCGTTTCGTCGGCGAAGGTCGGACGCGCGGGTTGATTTGCCGCAATTGCCATCTTCGAATATCGCTTTATTCACATGCGCAAGATAGGCGAGACTGCGACGTTGCAACAAGCCGCGAGAGCCCGAGCGCATGGCCGACACCGATATTCGTGACCGCCGAAAGAACGAGGCGCGCGCCTGGTTCGAGGCGCTGCAGGATAAGATCATCGAAGCCTGCGAGCTCTTGGAGAGCGAGGCGCAGGGGCCTTTCGCGAAACCGGACATGGCGCCCGGACGGTTCGTCACCAAGCCCTGGCGAAGGACCGACGAGTCCGGCGCCGATGGCGGCGGCGGCCGCACGGCCAATCTCGTCGGCCGCGTCTTCGAGAAAATGGCCGTTCATGTCTCTACGGTTCATGGCGCTTTCCCGCCGGATTTCGCCAAGCAAATTCCGGGCGCCGAAACCGATCCGCGTTTCTGGGCTTCCGGGATTTCGCTGATCGCGCATCCCTGGAACCCGAATGTTCCGACCGTCCACATGAACACGCGCTATATCGAGACCAGCAAGGCCTGGTTCGCCGGCGGCGCCGATTTGACTCCGGTGCTCGATCGAAGGCGCGTCCAGACGGACCCGGACGCGCAGGATTTTCACGCCGCGATGAAGCGCGCCTTCGCCGGCTTCGAAGCCGTCGCCGACTATGCGAAATATAAGCAATGGTGCGACGAATATTTCTTTTTGAAGCATCGCAACGAGCCGCGCGGCATCGGCGGGATTTTCTATGATTACCTCGATTGTCCGGCGGAGGACGACGCCGTCTTCGAGGCGAATTTCGGCTTTACCCGCGCGGTCGGGTCGGCCTTTCTCTCGATCTATCCGGAACTCGTGCGCCGCAATTATGCGCTGAGCTTTACGCCGGCCGATCGGGAGGAGCAGCTGATCCGGCGTGGCCGCTATGTCGAATTCAACCTGCTCTATGACCGGGGCACGATTTTCGGCTTAAAAACCGGCGGCAATGTCGAGGCCATTCTATCGTCGATGCCGCCGCTCGTGATGTGGCCGTGAGATCTGCGCCCCTGCGCCCGGCTTACGCCAAGGCGACAGCGGCCGCATAGCCGGGCGGGGCTTCGACGGGCTCCGCAAGCACGGCCGTGAGCCTTGGCGTGAAGCATTCCAGCTTGGGACGAATGCGGAACCCGTCGGGCGTCAATTCGATGGAAAAATCCATCAAATAGTTCGAAATTCCGACGCCGAACGCTTTCAGAACCGCCTCCTTGCAGGTCCAGATCTTATAAAAGGACTGAAGCTGCGCCGGTCTTTCGAGGCCTGCGAGGAAATGATGCTCGTCTTCGCAAAAGAACGCGCGCGCCAATGCAAGCTCGTCGAATGTGTCGCGCATCAATTCAATATCGACGCCGATCGGACGATCGGAGATCCCGATCAGCGCAAAGGATCCGGAATGCGAGACATTGAAATGCGGTCCGCGGCCATGGGCCAGATGCGGCTTGCCGTAAGCGCCAGTCTCGAAGGCGATGTCCTTCGGCGGACAGCCGGTCGCCTCGCCGAGCAGGCTCCGCAAGGCTGCGCGAGTGAGGACGAACCGGGTCCGATCCTCGGCGCGGAAGAATCGGTCGGCGCGGCTCCTTTCCTCGGCGGAAAGATCATTCGCATGTTCGAGCGCGCGCCCTATCGGATCGGCGAGGCCGAGGAGCCAGAGGCTCGGCGCGGCTCCTTTCGCCTCGAGCCGTCGCAAATCAAAGCGCGCGGCGGGCGGCTCTTGGTTGGTCAGATCTCGGGCAGACGACTCTCGCATAGGCATGATAGTTTATTTCATGGCGTCTAAAGGAAATAGCAAGTTCTCTTGAGCGCAGGCTTGCGGCGTCCTGCTCGCCTGAGGCGCCCTTGCGCTGGAAGGCTCGCTCTGCGATGAGCCGTCTTGTGATCGTCTTTAGGAGGCCCGCCGATCTCGATGGATGAGCTTCAACTGGGAGTCGTGCGGCTACTCGGCGCGCTTGCGCGCCCGATCTTGTTCAGGCTCGATCCAGAAACCGCGCACGAACTCGCGATCAAGGCGCTCGCGACATGTCCGCTGCCGCGCGCGCGGCCGGATGACCCGCGCCTCGCGGTCAGCGCGTTCGGTCTCGATTTTCCCAATCCGCTCGGGCTTGCTGCGGGCTTCGACAAAAATGGCGAAATCGTCGATCCAGTCTTGCGGCTCGGCTTTGGCTTCATTGAGGTCGGGACCATCACGCCCTTGCCTCAGGCGGGCAATCCGCGGCCGCGTCTGTTTCGGCTGACGCGCGACCAGGCGGTGATCAACCGTCTCGGATTCTGCGGCGACGGACATGTGGCGGTCCACGCGCGGCTCATAAAAAGCCCCCAGATGCGAGGCATTGTCGGGGTCAACCTCGGCGCCAACAAGGACTCTCCCGATCGCACGACGGATTATGTGCGGGGGGTCGAGGCTTTCGCCGATGTCGCGGATTACTTTACGATCAATATTTCTTCGCCGAACACGCCCGGATTGCGGGATTTGCAGCTCGGCGACGCGCTAGACGACCTTCTCGCCCGCGTCCTGGGCGCCCGCGACGCTGCGGCCGAGCGGTTCGGACGCAAGCCTGTGCTTGTTAAGATAGCGCCTGACCTCTCGCTTGAAGAACTGGACGCCGTCGTCAAATGCGCCCGCGCGCGGCGCATTGACGGTTTGATCGTCTCCAACACGACAGTCGCGCGGCCTGCGAGGCTCATCGAAATGGATCTCGCGGGCGAGACGGGCGGCCTCTCCGGCCGGCCGCTTTTCGCGCTTTCCACGCGAGTGCTCGCCGCCGCCTGTCTGCGGGTCGAGAACCAGTTTCCATTGATCGGCGTCGGCGGGGTGGACTGCGCGGAGGCCGCTTTCGCCAAGATCGAGGCAGGGGCGAGCCTCGTGCAATTCTACTCGGCTCTGGTGTTCAAGGGGCTTCCGCTCGCAGAAGACATCAAGCGCGGCTTGCTCCGCTTGATCGTGCAAAAATCCTATCCGCGGCTCGCCGACGCAATAGGCTCGGCGGCCTCGGATTGGGCCAGCGGAAAGGTCTCCTCCGACAATTTCAGGTAGCGCCGCCATTGGGTCAGGCCGCGCGCGAGAAGAAAGACGAGGAAGGCAATCCAGAGGCCGGTGTTGCCGTAGGGCCTCGCCACGTAGAAGCAGGCCAGATAGAGCGCGAGCGAAATCAGCATCAAATTGCGCATGTCGCGCGTCCAGGTCGCGCCGATGAAGACGCCGTCGAATTCGAAAGCGAGCGCGCCGGCGAGCGGCGTCAGCGCTGCGAAGACAAGATAGTCGCGGGCGTAGGCGCGAACGTCCGGGTTCGTGGTCAGGAAATCGATGAATGAGCCGCCGGCCGCGAGCGCCGCCGCCGAGGCGACCGAGGCGAAGGCGAAGCACCAGAAGGTCGTCAGACGCACCGCCTTGCGGAATCCTTCGCCGTCGCCCGCGCCGACCGATTGGCCGCAGAGCTGCTCCGCCGCCGTGGCGAAGCCGCCGAGGAAATAGGCCGTCACGAGAAATAGGTTGAGCAGAATCGAATTGGCGGCGAGCCTGGCGTCGCCGCCTCGCGCGCTTTGCGCGGCGAAAAAGGCGAAGGCGAAAAGCAGCGCCGCCGTGCGGATCATGATGTCGAAATTCACCTCGAACATCCGGGCGAGCTGGGCGCGGTCGAAAACGAGCCGGCGGTCGATCGACCGGAGATCGCCATACATGCGCCATACGACAAAAAGGCCGGCGACGGCGCCGAGAGCCTCGGCGAGCAGCGTGCCGATCGCCGAGCCGCGCACGCCAAGCTCGAAGCCGTAAACAAGAATGATGTTGAAGGCGATATTGATGAGATTGACGAAGACCTGAAGGACGAGAGCTTCGTCGGTCCGGCCGCGTCCGGTGATTGCGCCGAGCACGACATAGTTGATGAGAACGAAAGGCGCCGACCAGATTCTTATGTCGAAATAGAGCCGGGCAGCGCGCGTGACCTCGGGGCTTGCGTCGAGCGCGGCGAAGCCGACAAAGGCGATCGCCGGCTGGAGGCAGATCAGTCCGATCCCGACGCCAAGGCCGACGATGAGGGCGCGAACCAAGGTGGCGCGTTGCTCGGCCAGATCGCCGCCGCCGAGCGCTTGCGCGGTGAGCCCGGCCGTTCCCATGCGCAGAAAGCCGAAGCTCCAGAAAATGAAGTCGAAAATGACCGCCGCCGCGGCGATAGCGCCGAGGAGATGCGCCTGTCCGAGCCTCCCGATGACGGCGGCGTCGGCGACGCCGAGCAAAGGCGTCGACAAATGCGCAAGCGTCATCGGCAGCGCGAGCCGCACGATTTGGCGATGATCGATCCTCGCGGGATTTGCGTAGGCGCTTACGTCAGGGCGCAATGTCGCGGCGCCCTGTTTCAGCGGTCATTGCGCATATTCAAAAGCCGCAGCGCGAGCCACACCGGAACCACGATCACAGCCCCGACGAGGACATAGTCCAGGACCTCGCGGATGGCGTCGAAGCCGAGCGACCAGATTCGATTGATGAATTGGAAGAGGCCGCGAAAAATATCGCTCGGGCGGATGTCGAGCCACATCAGGAAGGCGCCGACGATCAAGGACACGAACAAGAGGCGCAGGAAAACGCTCCCCGGCGAGCCGCCGAGGAAGCGGGTCAGCGGAGTTTCGCTGCGCCGCCAATGCGGCTCCTGCGGGTAGGACGGGTTCTCTGTCCATCGCGGAGGCGCCTCGGGCGCGGAACGGCGATCGTCGCTCATGCAAGACCTCGAAAGCGAGAGAAGCGAGGCGGGGCTTTAGCCTCAAGTCGATTGATCGACGTGTAGATCACGCGCGTGCGCGCGATCGAAAAGGAGTCGCTTAAATTCCAAAAAAAGCTGGAGCTTGTCCTCGTCGAAAAACTCGACCAAGTTTTTCGGGACATGCTCTAGTTTCGGCGACTTGTCCATATCAAATCATTTCCACCGCCAGCGCGGTCGCCTCGCCGCCGCCGATGCAGATCGCGGCCGCGCCGCGCTTCATGCCATATTTCTTCAACGCCGCGAGAAGCGTCGCGACAATCCTTGCGCCCGACGCGCCGATCGGATGCCCGAGCGCGCAAGCGCCGCCATGCACATTGACTTTCTCATGCGCAAGGCCAAGCTCGCGCATCGCCGCCATCGCAACCACGGCGAAGGCCTCATTGATTTCAAAAAGATCGACCTCTTGCAAGGACCAGCCGGATTTATCCATCAGTTTTCGCAACGCGCCGATGGGGGCGGTCGCGAATTGATCAGGCGCCTGCGCATGGCTCGCATGGGCGCGAATCGTCGCGACGGCGGCGACGCCCCGCTTTTCGGCTTCCGAGCGGCGCATGAGGACGAGCGCCGCCGCGCCGTCGGAAATCGAGCTCGAATTCGCCGCGGTCACGGTTCCGCCCTGCCTGAAGGCCGGCTTCAGGGTCGGAATCTTGTCGAGCCTGGCCTTGAGGGGCTGCTCGTCATGCAGGACGGTTTTTTCGGCCTTGCCGGCGGGCGCCGTCACCGGCGCGATCTCATCGCAAAAACTTCCATCCTCGATCGCCTTCTGCGCCCGCTGCAGCGAACTGATCGCATATTCGTCCTGGGCCGTGCGGGTGAATTGAAAGGCCTCCGCGCAGCTTTCGGCGAATGCCCCCATCGGCAGACGCTCGCCATAGGCGTCCTCGAGCCCGTCGAGGAACATATGGTCGATGACCTTGCCGTGCCCCATGCGGTAGCCGGCGCGGGCGCGATCGAGCAGATAGGGGGCGTTCGTCATGCTCTCCATGCCGCCCGCCACAATTACATCGGCGGACTCCGCGCGCAACAGGTCATGCGCCAGCATGATCGCCTTCATGCCGGAGCCGCACATTTTATTGATCGTCGCGCAGCCCGTCGCCTGCGGAAGGCCCGCCTTGAGCGCCGCCTGGCGCGCCGGGGCCTGGCCCTGTCCAGCCGGAAGGACGCAGCCCATGATCGCTTCGTCGATCTCCTCGGGCTGCAAGCCGGATCGCTCGACCGCGGCTTTTATTGCGGCCGCCCCGAGGCTCGGCGCGGTGAGACCCTTGAAATCGCCCTGAAAGCCGCCAATCGGCGTGCGGGCGGCGGAGGCGATGACGATCGGGTCATTGTTCGGCATGGGGGACTTCCGGCTTTGAGAACGTCAGGATTGCGCCATCGAACGGTAATATAATGCGTCGGCCGAACTTTGCCGCAAACGATGGCCGGTTTCCCGCCCCGGCGAAATGTTCTAGCGGTGCAATGATTTGATGCCGAAAAGGATGAGAGATGGATCGCATTCTCGTGCTCGTGCGCCACGGCCAGAGCGAGTGGAACCTGAAAAATCTGTTCACTGGCTGGAAGGACCCGGGTCTCACGGAAAAAGGCGTCGAGGAAGCGCGCGCCGCCGGGCGAAGCCTCAAGGCGCGCGGACTTAATTTCGATCGCGCCTTTACGTCCAACCTCGTGCGCGCCCAGCATACGCTGAAGTTGATCCTCTCCGAGCTCGGCGCGCCGGATGTCCCGACGGCGCGGGACCTCGCGCTGAACGAACGCGATTACGGTGACCTTTGCGGCCTCAACAAAGACGACGCAAGAGAGAAATGGGGCGACGAGCAAGTGCATCTCTGGCGCCGGTCTTATGACGTCCAGCCTCCGGGCGGCGAAAGCTTGAAGGACACTGTGGCCAGAGTGCTTCCCTATTATATTCAGGCCATTCTTCCAGCCGTGTTGCGGGGCGAGCGGGTTTTAGTCGCCGCGCATGGCAATTCGCTGCGCGCTCTCGTGATGGTGCTCGACGGGCTGACGCCGCAGACGATTCCTTCGCTGGAGCTTGCGACCGGACTGCCGCTCGTCTATCGGCTGAAGCCGGATTCGACGGTTGAGACAAAAGAGATCTTGCACCCGTGACGGCGTCGCGCCGCGGCTTGGCTGAAGGCGGGTCCATGGAGGATTTGTTCGAGACAGTCGAGACGCCGGGGCGTATTTGTCTCGGCTCCGGGCTCATTTACATGCCGGCCTATCTTGATGCGGCCGCACAGACGGCGCTCGCCGCCGATATTGCGCAAGTCGTCGCCGAGGCGCCCTGGCTCCAGCCGCGCATGCCGCACAGCGGCCATCCGCTTTCGGTCAAGATGACCAATTGCGGCGCGCTTGGCTGGATGTCCGATCGCGACGGCGGCTATCGCTATGAGGCCGGGCATCCCGATACGGGGCGGCCCTGGCCTCCCGTACCACCGCGCGTGTTAAATGTGTGGCGGGCGCTCGCCGATTATCCGCATCCGCCGGAAGCCTGCCTAATCAATTTCTATGATTGCAAGGCGCGGATGGGCCTGCATCAGGATCGCGACGAGCAGGATTTTTCCGCGCCTGTGGTGTCCATCTCGCTCGGCGAGTCTTGCGTGTTTCGCTATGGCGTGCGGCGCGCCGACGCGACCAATCGCATAGAGCTGCGCTCCGGCGATGTTTTGGTCCTTGGCGGCGCTTCGCGGCTTTTCTTTCACGGGGTCGATAAGATTCTCGGCGGCGAGTCCGGTCTGCTCCCTGGAGGGGGCCGGATCAACCTGACCTTGCGTCGCGTGACGCGGCCATAGCCTTGCCCGCACGTCACCCGCGCGCGATAGCAATGCGAAATATCTGGGCGGAGAATTTAAGATATAAGCGTCTGACTCTTGAATATTTCCGGGCGCGTCGCAGAAGTTTTATCTGCGCCGTGACAATGATGACTGGTTCTGCAGAGCCTTGTTCGACGGAACTATTTCGATATGGAGCGAGTTATATCGGCAGCCAATTTCATTGATTGGCAGGGAAATCAAACCCATCGAAACAATATTGCACGCGCCCCACAGTGAGGGCGATGCTTTTGGAGAACAAATCATGGACAAAGATCGAATCGAAGGATCGGCTAAGGAGATCGCAGGCAAAGTCAAGGAAGTCGCCGGCAAGGTCCTTGGCGACGCCAAGCTGAACGCCGAGGGCAAGAGCGATCAAGCGGCAGGAAAGGTCCAGAACGCTGTAGGCGGCGTCAAAGATACGCTCAAGGGAAAATAACCGCTACGGCGGGGTTTTCGCCGTCCGGAACTTTATCCTGCGCACTCTTGTCGGCGCCTGTCGACAAGAGTGCGAGACGAGGTCGGTCATCAGCTGCCTTCTTCCCTTCGAAATGCGAAGCGATGCGGGGCGTGAGGACTGTGGCCTCTAAACTGAAATCTCAAGGAAGGTGCAACATGAGCACAATTCTGATTATTCTCGTGCTGGTTCTGCTGCTCGGAGGCGGTGGATACTATGGTCACAGCAGGTACGGCGGCGCGGGTCTCGGCGGCGTTCTTGGCCTGGTGTTGCTCGTTGTCGTTGTGGCGTGGCTGGCTGGAGCTTTGCACATTGCCTAGCCGGCGACTTGGTCGTTTCAGCCAAATATCGGGCTCGACATCGACGTCTTGAGGCAGCGCAAAACTTAACCGTGATCTCAGGCGCGGATTTCTCGATGGCTTTATAAGCCATAAAATGAGAGAGCTTCAGAAGCGGTCTTGGTCGTGATTGAGGCTTTCCGTGATTGAGCCCTTCAAGAACATCGAAGATACGCGGACGCTCGCGCAAGCTATCGTGGATACGGTGCGCGAACCGATGCTCGTGCTTGACGGCGACCTGCGCGTGGTCGCCGTCAGCCGCTCCTATTATCTGACATTCCGGGTCCACGCCCAGGATGTCCTGGGGCGCCCGCTCTACGCGCTTGGCGACGGCCAGTGGCGCATACCAGCTCTTGGCGTGCTTCTGCAGAAAGTCATCTTGGAGCGCGCCGCCATGGACGCGTTTGAGGTCGAGCATGAGTTTCCGAGGATTGGCCGCCGCATCATGCTTCTGAACGCGCGCAAGGTTTTCTACCCGGATCACGCGCATACAACTCTTCTTCTCGCTTTCGAGGATGTCACCGAGCGGCGGGCCATCGAACGCGAGAAGGCGGAGCTGTTGCGGCAGGCCGAGGATTTGCTGCGTCAAAAGGACGTGCTGCTCCAGGAACTAGAGCACCGCGTCGCCAACAGCCTTCAGATGATCGCCAGCATCTTGATGCTGAAGGCGCGCACCGTGAACTCGGAGGAAACCCGCCAGCATTTGCAGGACGCGCATCAACGCGTCATGGCGGTTGCGGCCGTGCAGGAGCATCTTCACGCGTCCGAGCGTCACGACCAGATCGAGATCGGTCCTTACCTGTCGAGGCTTTGCGAAAGCCTTGCGGCCTCGATGATCGGCGAAGGTCGGCCGATCTCGCTGAAGGTTCTGGTCAGCGGCGGCACGGCCGTGTACGCCACGGCCGTCAGCCTCGGCCTAATCGTCACAGAGCTGGTGATCAACGCACTGAAACACGCGTTTCCACAAGACGGACCAGGCGGTCAGGTCGTCGTCAGCTACCAGATCGACGGATCGGACTGGACGCTTGTCGTGTCCGACAATGGAATCGGAAAACCGGATGTCGCCGCCTCGGCGGCGAAGGTCGGCCTGGGCACAGCCATCGTCAAGGCGCTCGCGCAGCAGCTCGATGCAAAGGTCGATATCGCCAGTGGCCCAGGAGGCGTGACCGTGTCGCTCACGCACGCGACGGTCACACCGCAGCTCCCCCAAACTGCCTGACGACGCCGAGGTCGTGATCGTCTGACCCGATCCATCTCCGCCAAAATGCGCTATCATGACCGCTCTCGACCCCTCAGGAGCGCTTCATGAAGGTTTCCCTGATCCAGATGAATTCGATCAGCGACAAACCGGCGAATATCGCCGCCGCGACAAAGCTGATTGAACGGGCCGTCGCCGAGGAGCGGCCGGATTGGATCGGCCTGCCTGAATGTTTCGATTTCCTCGGCGGCCATCGCAGCGACAAGCAGGCGGCGGCGGAGGCGTTTCCCGATGGGCCGGCCTATAGCGCGATGCAGGCGCTCGCCAGGCGCCACAGGGTCTTCATCCATGCCGGATCGATCTTGGAAAAGGCGGAGGGCGAGGAGCGCATTCGCAACACCACCGTGGTCTTCGACCGTGAGGGCGTCGAGGTTGCGCGCTACCGCAAGATCCATATGTTCGACATCACCGCGCCGGATGGGACAGAATATCGCGAGAGCGCGGCTTTCGCGCCTGGCGATGCGGTCGCGACCTATCCTTGCGAGGATATGATCGTCGGCTGCTCCATCTGCTATGACATAAGGTTTCCGGATCTGTTTCAGGCGCTTGTCGCCAAAGGCGCGGAAATGATCGCGCTTCCGGCGGCCTTCACCCTTCAAACCGGAAAGGACCATTGGGAAGTTCTTTGCCGGGCGCGGGCGATCGAGACGCAGACCTATTTTTGCGCCATTGCGCAAACCGGCGCCCATGTCATCGGCAATGAAACCCGCCACAGCTACGGCCATTCGCTTGTCGTCGACCCTTGGGGCCATGTCGTCGCCAAAGCCTCGGACGGCGTTGGAATCGTCTCGACGCGACTCGAGCTTGCGCGGGTCAAGAAGGTGCGCCAGCAAATCCCGGTCGCGCAGCATAGGGTCCGGTTCGACGCCGAGCCTCAATGAGGATTGCAGCTGCGCCAGAATCCCTTCACGCGATGGCCGAGAGGATCATAATGCCAGCCATGGCCGCTCACGCAATGTCCATTGGGGTAATAATATCGGCGGACGACCGTGACCGTATAGCCTCTCGCCTGATGTTCCCCGACCGGGGCCGCACCGGCTGAGGGAGCTAACGGGCGGCATTGCCGATAGGGGCCGAAAAGATGATGGCCGGTTTGATCATAATGCCAGCCATTGCCGCGGATGCAGCGCATTCCAGGCGGGTCATAGGCGCGGAAGACGACGACTCCCGCCGATCCCGGCGTTGCGGCGCTGAACCAGATCGAGACGCTCGCCACGACGATAATGGCCAGGGATTTGAGACCATTCATAAAAGGCCGTTCCAGTTAAAACGACTAATTCTATAGGCTTATAATATGACATTGAAAACCTGCGCTCTCGGATAAAGAGATGCGGAAAAAACTGAGGAGGCCGCCAAGGAATGCGCTGATCAGCGCCGTGACGCTGGCGGCCGTAGTTTTCTGCGGCCTCGCCCCTTCGCATGCGGAAATGGTTTGGCGGCGCGGCGCGCTCGGCGATCCGAACTCGATAGACCCGCATAAGACCACGAATGTCATCGAGAGCAATGTGCTGAGCGAGCTCTTTGAAGGGCTTGTCAGCCATGACGCGCGCGGCGCCATCGTCCCAGGCGTCGCGCAAAGCTGGACGGCGAGCCCGGACGGTACGGTCTACACGTTTCAGCTACGCAGTGATGCGAAATGGTCCAACGGCGACAGTGTAGGCCCGCAAGATTTCGTCTATGCGTTCCGTCGTTTGATGACGCCCGCGACTGGCGCGCCTTACGCCAATATCTATTACACGTTGAAGAACGCCGAAAAGATCAACAAGGGCGAGGCGCCGGTCGAGAGCCTGGGCGTTCACGCCATAAGCGACTCCGCGCTCGAAATCACGCTCGAAACGCCGGCTCCCTATTTCATCGACGAACTCGCCCTGATGACCGCCATGCCCCTGCATCGCGGCTCGGTCGAATCCTATGGCTCGGACTTCGTGCGGGCCGCCCATATGGTGACCAATGGGCCCTTCATGCTGAAGGACTTTACGCCCAATGATCGGCTCGTGCTGGTCAGGAACCCCTATTATTACGACGCGGCGCGAGTCGCGCTCGACGCCGAAATCTTCATTCCAATTGAAGATCGCTCCGCCGCGCTCCGCCGTTTCATGGCCGGCGAAATTGACTCCTATGATGATGTCGCGGCCGAACAGCTCGCATTCGCGCGCGCGCGTTTTCCCGAGGCGCTGCGGACCGCGCCTAGTCTTGCCGGCTATTACTATGGCTTCGATACGCGCCACGGGCCTTTCGACGACCGCCGGGTTCGCCAGGCGCTGTCCATGGCCGTCGATCGCGAGTTTCTCGCCGAGCGTATCTGGCGCGGCCGCATGACGCCCGCCTATAGTTTCGTGCCGCCCGGCATCGCCAGCTATGACCCGCCCGCCACTGTTTCTTGGAAGGATATGAGCCCGTTCGAGCGCGAGGACGAAGCCAAGCGTCTGCTCCGCGAGGCGGGCTTCGGTGAAGGCGGACGAAAGCTTGAGGTGGAGATCCGTTTCAGCAATTCGGAGACCCACCGGGCGACGGCCGTGGCGATCGCCGATATGTGGAAGGCGCTCGGCGTCGAGACCACGCTTCTCGGCACGGACGCGGTCAGCTATTACGCTTTCCTGCGCGAGAAAGGTCAATTCGACGTCGTGCGGCTCGTATGGATCGCCGACTATCCCGACGCGCAGGACTTTCTCTTTCTGGCGCAGAGCGACAATAAAGGGCTAAATTATCCAAGCTTCTCCAACGAGACCTATGATGCGCTGATGCGCGCGGCGCAGATGGAGCCTTCGCCGGAGCGGCGTCGCGGGATCCTGCACGAGGCGGAATCGCTGCTGCTCGACGAGCAGCCTTATCTCGTCCTGATGAACTATCGATCGAGCGATCTCGTATCGCCAAGATTGCGCGGATGGGAGCCGAATGCGCTCGACCTCCATTATGGCCGCTACATCTCGATCGCGCCGGAATGAGAGCTTGCGCCGCTTAGGGAAGCAATGAGGAAGCGCATTAGGCTGCGCCGGCTCAGGCTCGCCAGCAGGCTTTCCAACCATATTTTCGCGACCTCTTGTCACAATTGACACACACGCGGAGCGGGTGCACTCTCATGCGGCCGTTCCCGTTGATGGGATAAAGGCGGCCTAAGCAGAAGGACCCTTTCGAAAGCGCATCAACGCCTGTCAACGGAGGAGCCATGACTCCACCTGATCAGTGTGAGTGACCCTGACATGCGCGGGGTCACGGCGTCGCGGAGGCGCAAACGCCACGCGGAAACGGCGCCGCCGACAATCTGACGTCATAGTCAAGCGATTAGCGCTCGCGAAGGCCAAGCGCCCGCTATCGTAAATAGGAAATCTGCAGAAATCACAGATCGCTTCGCAACGCCGAAGCAGGGCCCCGCGCCGCTTGAATGCGCCGGGGCCCGTTGTGCGTCCAATGCGCTTTGTTGTTGTGTTGCGTCGACATTGTTGTGTTGCATCGACGCCTCGAGGCGCCGCCCTACCGATTTTGCCCCGGCACCCACAAGATGTCGCTTTCGCCTTTGCCGTTCACATGGCGCGCCGCAACGAACAGGAAATCAGACAGGCGGTTCACATATTTGAGCGCCGGCTCGCCGATCGTCTCGCCAGGCTCATTGGCCAAGGCGACGAGGACCCGCTCGGCCCGGCGGGTTATGGTGCGGGCGAGATGCAAGGCCGCGGCCGCCGCCGATCCGCCCGGCAGAACAAAGGAAAGCAGCGGAGCGAGGTCGGCGTTCAATTCGTCGATCTTGCGTTCGAGCCGATCCACTTGCGATTGGACGATGCGCAAGGCCTCTCGATCCGGCTTGGCGTCGGACTCCGGAACGCAAAGATCTGCGCCGAGATCGAACAAATCATTTTGCACGCAAAGCAGCATCGCATCGACCCTGGCGCAATCGGGATCGGTCGCGGTCGCGACGCGGGCGAGGCCGATCGCGGAATTGGCTTCGTCGATCGCGCCATAGGCTTCGATCCGAAGATCGTTTTTGGGCCTGCGCTCGCCGGTGCCGAGCGCCGTGGCGCCCTTGTCTCCGGTCCGGGTATAGATCTTGTTCAAGACAACCATGGTTTTCCTGCTGTCGAACGTTCACCGCCAAAATATACAACGATTGGCCGGCCAGAATGCGACAAAACAAAGCTAAATCAGAGTTATGATCGCTTTCCGGATCAAATGCGCTAAACGCCGGCTCACGTTCAGCTTCGCAACCACAAGACGCCGATGATGACGACAATGGCGAGGAATTGGAGACCAATGCGCCAGCGCATCAGATGTTGCGAGAGATGCACCGAACCGCCGCGCAAAGTGTTGAAGAGCCCTAAAAGAAGCACGATGACGACGGCGCCGATGGCGATCGCGACAAGAAAATTGCTGGCGGCATGCATGTCAAAGGGGTCCTCGATAAGAGCTGAGATGTGAGCGGCGGCGGCGCTAGAGCGGATGTCATTGCGGCGGAAGCTAGAGCGCTTTCACTCTTGGCGCCTGCTCGATCCCTAACTCGTCAATATCGTCGCAGAAGGCGCTCCAGATAATCCAGCTCCTCGCGCGGCCGCGCCGGCTCGCTGAGCCGGCGGCGCAATTCCTCGAGGACCCGCTGGGCGCGCTGCGCCGCTGGAACTCCCATCGGATCGAAACGCGCGCGCGGATTGAAGGTTCGCTCGCCGCCGGTTGGACGCCCCAGCGGATCAGCGTCCTCGTCGCCGAAGATCCCGTTCGAGCCTTGCCCGTCCTGGCCGTCTTGCGCCTCGCTCGAAGGATCGCCTTCGCCTTGCTGGCGCATGCTTTCGGCGAGCTTTTGCGCGCCTTCGCGCAATGCGTCCACGGCGCGGCCCTGCGCCTCGACGGCTTCGTCGCCGCCGCGCGGACCTTGGCCCAGCGCCTTTGCGGCGTCGCCCATCGCATCTTCCGCGTCGTCGAGCCCAGTTTCGCCTTGGCCCGCCTGCTTCAATCGCTTCTGCAGCTTGTCGAGACGATCCCGCAGCGCTTGCTGGCGCTTGGCGAGTTCGCCCTCGCTAGGCTGGCTAGGCGCGGCTTTGTCGCCGCGTCCAGGGTTTTGGCCTTGGTCTTGGTCCTCGTCATCGTCCTCAGGCTGCGGATTGCCAAATCCGGGCAGTCCCGGAAGGCCCATTTGCGCCCGCTGGCGACGTTGCTCGCGTCTTTTCGCTTCGCCGCTTTGATAGGTTTCGTCGCGTAAATCCTGCTGGTCCTTGCTCATCGCGCCGAGTTCGTCGAGAGCGCGGCTCATCTCCCGCGCCCTCGGATCGGCGTGGCGGGGCCGCGCCATTTGCAGATTCTCGAGAACGCTTTGCAAGCGCTCGAGCATTTTCTGCGCATCGGCGACATCGCCCGACCGCGCCATCTCCTCCATCTTGTCGAGCATGGCCTGAAGATCTTTCGGATCCACCGATCGGCCACTTTTGTCCATTCCCGGATCGTTCCGATCCATGCGGTTCTGCTGCCGTTCGGCGAATTCACGCAGGAACTTGTCCATTGCCGCGCGCAGATTTTCGCTGAGCTTGCGGATTTCCTCCTCCGGCGCATTGCGCTGAAGCGCATCACGCAATTGCTGCTCGGCGGCGCGAAGATCGCGCTCGGCGTCGGAAAGATCGCCATTCTCGATCCGTAGCGCCATCTCCCAAAGGTAGTCGGCGACCTCGACGAGATCGCTGTCCTTGCCGGCCGCCGCCAGTCGATCCGAAGCTATTCTCAATCCGAGATAGACGCTGGCGCTGGTGTCGAAAGCTTCCGGCGCGATCATGAGAGCCTCGAGCGAGGTCGCGACCCTGGCCTTGTCGTCCGGCGCGAGAATGAGATTGCGGCGCTGCTCCACGAGCGCGCGGGCGAGCGGCTTGGCGAAGGGCTTTTGCGGCAATATGATCTCGACCGGCGCGCTTTTGCCTTCGTTGCCGCCTTCGTCGCGCGCGATCAGCGTCATCTCAACGCGCGCGCCGGCCCAGGGATGTTCCGACAGGTCCCCGGTCGTCTCTGCCTCGCCGCCGAGTTGCGCCCCAGGTGGGAGGACGAGGCCAATCCGCGGCGGATCGACGAGCGAGCGCTTGGAGGCTTTCCCGTTTTCCAACGAGGGATTGGCGAAACCCGCTTCGGCGTTGACCACGCCGTAATCGTCTGCGACCTGATAGGCGAGCGTCAGCGATCCCCGCGCATTGGCCCGCGGCGCATCGGTCAGGGCGATCGTCGGCGGCTTGTCCGGAATGGCGATCAGGCTGAATGCGCCAAGACGCCTGCCTGAAACGCCAAGCGCAAGCAGAGCGTCGCCGCCCAGCACGAGCCGCGTTTCGTCCGAGCTATTTGGAGTCGGCGGGGACGGTTTGGCCGAGCCGGCGGCTGCGCCTGGCTTGTCCTTCGCGGGCTCCGCCAAAGCCCCTTTCGCGTCTATGGCCGCCGCGCCGCCCGAGGAACGGATGATCACGAGAGAGCCGATCGGCGCCTCGATCCGCTGCAATACATCCACATCCGCCGAGCGAAGATTGAGCAGGATCGGCGCCTTGCCCGTGTAGGCAGGCGGATCGATCCAGGCATCCAGCCGGGCGTCCTTCCGCGCAAATCCGTCGAAGCGCCAATCGAAGGCCGCCGCGACGCGCGCATAGCGTTCCGGGCCGGCGATGAAGCCGGTGGCGACGAGGCCGACCAGAATGGCGGCGCGCAGGGCGTAGCGATCGAGATCGACCAAGCGCGGCGAGGGCAAGCCGGCCCGAAGCGAAGCGACCTTTTCCTCCGCGCGGCGGCGGTGCAGGCTCCATAAGGCGCGTGTCGCAGGATCTTCGGCGCCATTGCCGAGCCGGTCTTCGAGCACCAAGGCTGGACCGTGGCCGAAGCCGGAGGCGCGATCGATCCTGGTCAACGCCTCGGCGCGCGACGGGAAGCGGAATCTGCGCAGCGGCAGCAGCGTTGCGACGACCCCGATCGCAAAGAAGAGAAGTCCGAGGCTGCGCGCCCAATGTGGCGTCTCGAGCCATAATCCGGTCCAGGAGACGCAGACAAAGAGGCCGATCATGACGAGCGGCGGCGCCAAGATTCGCCAGGCGCACTCGAAAAGGAGGACAGAATAGGCTTTCGCGACAAGCCGCTCCAGGCGCCGATTGGCCGGGAAGTCAGCCGCAAGCTCCGCCGTGGCGCATTCCACGTCCCGCGAAAGACCCCTCGGCCGTGAAGGTTTTGAGCGTCCCAGTCTCAGCAGACCTGCCTCCAGAAGCTCGGCTGTAACGTCCAGAGCATGAAAAGGGAGAGGCTAGCACGATGACGGCCGCGCGCCAGACATGCGCCTGAAATATCTAGGGCAACCAAGCCGGAATTTTGTCCAACCCGATCAAATCATCGTATGTCCCGCGTGGGCGCACGATGGCCGACCGGTCGCCGCTGACGAGAACCTCGGGCGCGAGGAGCCGCGAATTATAGGTTCCGGCCTGCACCGCGCCATAAGCGCCGGCGGACATAATTGCCAGAAGATCACCCGGTTGAGGCTCCGGCAGTTTTCTTGAAAGCGCGAGAAAATCGCCGGTTTCGCACACCGGCCCGACGATGTCGGCCGTAAGCTCGCGCGCGTCTTTGTCTGCGCGGACGGGCTTGATCTCATGATGCGCTTCATAAAGGGTGGGGCGCACCAGATCGTTCATCGCCGCATCCACGATGACGAAGGTCTTGGCTTCGCCGCGCTTCACGAAAATGACCCGGGTCAGGAGAATGCCGGCATTGCCGACGATGAGCCGCCCCGGCTCGAAAATTAGGCGGCAGCCGAGGCCGCCGAGCCGGGACTTGACGATTTGCGCGTAGCGCTCCGGGCGATAGCTCTCGGGATCGTCTCCCTCCCGGTAAGGAATGCCGAGGCCGCCGCCGAGGTCAATATGCTCGATGGCGTAGCCGTCGGCGCGCAGCGCGCGCACGAAATCGGCGACAAGGCGGAAAGCGTCGTCAAACGGCGCCAGATCGGTGATTTGCGAACCGATATGAATATCGACGCCCGCGATCTTGATCGCGGGCAGGGCGGCGGCTTCGGCATAGACTTCGCGGGCGCGGCTCAAGGGAATGCCGAACTTGTTCTCCGCCTTGCCGGTTGAAATTTTGGCGTGGGTCTTGGCGTCGACGTCGGGGTTGACGCGAAGCGCCACCGGAGCGATCCGGCCTTTCGCCGCGGCGAGGCTCGACAAAACGAGAAGCTCAGGCTCGGACTCGACATTGAAGCAAAATATGCCCTGATCGAGCGCGAAAGCCATTTCGCTTTGCGTCTTGCCCACGCCCGAAAAAGTGATCTTTTCAGGCGCCGCGCCCGCCGCCAGGGCCCGGCGCAACTCGCCCTCGGACACGACGTCCATGCCGGCGCCCCGCCGCGCCAGGGCCGTGAGCACGGCTTGGTTGGAATTGGCCTTCACGGCGTAGCAGACCAGGGAATCGACGTCGGCGAAAGCCGCCTTGAACACGTCGTAATGACGCGTGAGCGTCGCTAGCGAATAGCAGTAAAAAGGCGTGCCGACCTCGTCCGCCAGAGCGGAAAGATCGACGTCCTCGGCGTGCAGGACGCCGTTCTTCATTTCAAAGTGATTCATTGGCCCGGAAAAGCGTCAGAGCAGGGGGTCGAGAAAAAATGGCCTTGGCTGCGCGGAAGCCCGCGGGGGAGCGGGTTCGCGGGCTCCGTCACGCCGGTCGACGGGGAGACCGCCAAGGCCGCAGCGCCAAGCGCCGGCGCTTCGCCGCTTCGCGGCGTCGGAACGGCGTCCGGCGCTCCGGTCAGCGGCGCGTTCGTCGCCGCAGCCCCGGGCGGGGCTCCAAGCGGTCCCCGCCGTCCGCAGCCGGCGAGGGAGAGCGCGAGCGCGCCAAGCACAAGGACGGCGCAGAGCTTTGGGCGGAAAAAGCGCATCACGAAGCGGCTCCGGGAAGGACCGTCATTATAGACGAGGTTCCGGCCCAAGCGAAGTTTTCAGTTTGGAGCACGTTCGGCGCGGGCCAGCCATGGCCCTAAAGCATGTCGCGAAAAAGTTGATCAAACTTTTTCGATTTGGAGCTCCACTTGCCCGTCAACCGGAATGCTTTTCTTTTTGGCCAGACGACTCGGTCATCGAATGTTCTCCGACCGGATTCACATGCCCCAGCGGCGGACGAACCAGGTTTTGACCAGATGCGTCAGGACTGCGTAGCTCAAGAGAAAGCTTGCGATGATGGGCCAGTAGAGCGGCGGCAAAGGCGTGAATTTCAACGCATCCGCTATGAAAGGCGTGAACGGCAGCGCAATGCTGATCGCGCAGATAATGACGGTCGTCGCGATAAGGGCCGGGCTGGCGTGGCTTTGGAAGAATGGGATCTTCGCGGTGCGGATGATGTGGATGATAAGCGTCTGGGTCAGTATGGACTCGACGAACCATCCGGTCTGGAACAGGGTCGGATTGCTCCAACTGTTGAACACATAGAGCATGGTGAAAAAGGTCGCATAGTCGAAGATCGAGCTGATCGGTCCGATGAAGACCATGAACTTGAAGATATTGCCTATGTCCCATTTGCGCGGGACTTCGAGGTAGTCCTCGTCGACATTGTCGGTCGGGATAGTGGTTTGCGAAAAATCGTAAAGCAGGTTGTTGGTGAGCACCTGGATGGGCAGCATCGGCAGGAAGGGCAGAAAGATGCTCGCGCCGAGCACGCTGAACATGTTGCCGAAGTTTGAGCTCGCGCCCATCTTGATATATTTGGTGATGTTGCCGAAGACCTTGCGCCCTTCGATGACCCCTTCCTGAAGCACCATCAGACTCTTTTCGAGCAGGATGATGTCGGCCGATTCCTTGGCGATGTCGACAGCCGTGTCGACCGAGATGCCGACGTCGGCGGATTTGAGCGCAGGGCTGTCGTTAATGCCGTCGCCGAGGAAGCCGACGACATGGCCTTTCGCATGAAGCGCACTGATCACGCGGGCTTTCTGGCTCGGCGAGAGCTTGGCGAAGACGACGACCGATGAAGCGATGTCGGCCAATGCCGCGTCGTCCATCTTTTCGATTTCCGGGCCTAGCGCGATGCGGTCCACATCGAGGCCAACCTCGCGGCAGATCTTGCGAGTGACGATTTCATTGTCGCCGGTGAGAATCTTGACCGCGACGCCCCCTTGATTGAGCGCCGCGATGGCGGCCCCGGCGCTATCCTTCGGCGGATCGAGAAAAGCGATGAAGCCGAGCAGCGTCAGATCGCGTTCGTCGTCGACGGAATAGCTTTTTTGTTTGAGATCGGTCATTTCCTTGTAGGCGACCGCGACGACGCGGAATCCGTCTTCATTGAGCGCGCGAGTCTGGGCCTTCACGCTGGCGAGATGAGAGGCATCCAAGGCTCCGCGCTCATTGCCGATTTCATAAAATTTGCACACGGAGAACACTTCCTCGATCGCGCCTTTGCAGATCAGGACATGCGTCTCGTCTTCTCGGGACAGAACGACGGAAAGCCGCCTGCGGACGAAGTCGAATGGAATCTCGTCGATAATCTTATATTGATGCTGCAAATGAAGGTTCTTGCCGAGCTCGATATGTTGCAGGACCGCGACGTCGAGCAGGTTCTTCAAGCCAGACTGATAATGGCTGTTCAGATAGGCGTATTCCAGCACCCGCTCGCTATCCTCGCCGCGGATGTCGAGATGCAGTTTGAGGATGATGCGGTCTTGCGTCAGCGTGCCGGTCTTGTCGGTGCATAAGACATTCATCGCGCCGAAATTTTGGATGGCGTTGAGGCGCTTCACGATCACGCTCTTTTTCGACATCGCAATCGCGCCTTTGGCGAGATTGACGGTGACGATCATCGGCAGCATTTCCGGCGTCAGTCCGACCGCGACAGCCACCGCGAATAGAAGCGCTTCGAGCCAATCGCCCTTGGTGAAGCCATTGATCAGGAAGACGGTCGGAACCATCACCATCATGAATTGGATCATGAGCCAAGTGAAGCGGTTGATGCCCTTGTCGAAGCTTGTCAGCTCGCGCCGCCCGGCGATCTGGTCGGCGAGTTGGCCGAAATAGGTCTTGGACCCCGTATGCACGATCGCTCCGGTTCCAAATCCGCTGACCACGCTGCCACCCATGAAGCAGAGGTTCGGCACGTCGAAGGGATCGGCGATGCTCCCATCCGAGGCCTCCGGCGATTTCTCGGAGGGCATGGCTTCGCCGGTCAAGGCCGACTGATTGATGAACAGATCCTTGGCGGTGAGGAGCCGCAGATCGGCCGGAATCATGTCGCCCGCAGAAAGCCGCACGATATCGCCGGGAACGAGCTGCTCCATCGGAATGTCGATGAATCCGTTGGACTGGGCGTCGTCGGCGGCTTGAGTCACGCCGCGTCGCTTGACGCTCGCGGCCGTCTTAACCATGGCGCGGAGCTTGGCGGCGGCGTCGTTGGAGCGATGCTCCTGGACGAACGCGGTGGCGATGGCCAGGACGACCATGATCGCGATGACGACAGCCGCGCGCATATCCCCAAGGAAGTAAGAAACCGTGGCGAGACTGAGCAGCAGGGCGTTCAAGGGATTCTTGGCGCGTCCCCATAATTCCCGCAGGATGCTTGGCCGTCCCTCCCGAGTGATGAGATTAGGTCCGACCGAGGCCAGCCGCGCCTCCGCCTCGGCGGGCTCAAGCCCGTCGGGAGAGGACCGAAGCAGCGGCCAGATCCCGGCTTCCTCCGCCCGGCTCACCGCGAGAATCTCGTTTGAAAGGACGATGTTGGTGTCGCGAGCCTTGACTCGGCGCGCGGCCGTCGCCTTCCGGAAGTTCAGACGATCAAGGAGGGTCTGGCCATTCATGCGCGCTGCCTTTTCGATATCCGGTTTCGCGGCGCCCAATCGCCAAGGCGCGAGCTACAGCGAAAGCGCCCGCACCTTGCCGGCTTTCTGCGAAAAAATCATGCGCTACATCAAAATCGCAAAGGGCGTGTGTCGAGGACGAAAATGCTCCGAGTGCGAAATCAGCCGTCGCCTGACCGGCGGCCGAAGTCGGGGGCGGCGGTTTCCTGGCCTTGCTCGATGATGCCGCGCCGGATCGCCCGCGTGCGCGTGAAGAGATCGGAGAGGCCCTGTCCGTCGCCGCGGCGGATCATGCGCTGAAGCGCCGTCAGATCCTCGGTGAAGCGGCCGAGCATTTCGAGCACGGCCTCCTTGTTGTTGAGGAAAATGTCGCGCCACATGATCGGATCGGAGGCGGCGATGCGGGTGAAGTCGCGAAAGCCGCCAGCCGAAAATTTCATGACTTCGGATTCGGTCACTTCTTCAAGGTCGGCGGCGGTTCCGACGATATTATAGGCGATGAGATGCGGCACATGGCTTGTGATCGCGAGCACGAGATCATGGTGGGCGGGCTGCATCGTCTCGACATTGGCGCCCGCCGTCTTCCAAAACGCCGCGAGCCGCGCCACGGCCTTCGGATCGGCTCCTTCCAAAGGCGTCAGAATGCTCCAGCGATTGAAGAAAAGAGTCGAAAACCCGGATTCAGGGCCCGAGTATTCGGTGCCGGCCACCGGATGGGCCGGGATGAAATGAACCGAGGGCGGCAGATGCGGCGCGACGGCCGCGATGATCGAGGCTTTGACGGAGCCGACGTCGGACAGAATGGCCCCCGGCGCTAGGTGCGGGCCGATTTCTTGCGCGATCGCGCCCATCGCCCCGACCGGCGCGCAGAGGATGACGAGGTCGGCGCCTTCGACCGCAGCAGCCGCTGTCTCCGCGACGTGATCGGCGATTCCGAGTTCGGCGACCTTGGCGCGGACGTCGGCGGATGCGTCGGCGGCGACGATCGTTCGCGCGAGCCCTTTGCGGCGGCTGACATGCGCCAAGGACGAGCCGATGAGGCCTATGCCGATGAGGGCCAGGCGCTCGAAAAGAGGCTCGCTCAAAGGAGCCCCGAGACGGTCAGGCACGTGCGGCGCTCTCGGACTTGATGAAGTCTCGCAAGCCCGCGACGACGAGACGGTTCGCCTCTTCGGAGCCGACGGTCAGGCGCAGGCAATGCGGCAGCCCATAAGCCCCGACCGCGCGCAAGATCAGGCCGCGGCTCGTCAGAAAATGATCGGCCGCGCTGGCTTCGGCCTCGTCCCGGAAATGCAACAGGAGGAAATTGGCGACGCTCGGCGTGGTCTTGATCCCGAGCGCGCCGATTTCCTGCCTGAGCCAGTCAAGCCATGTCTTGTTATGGGCGATCGCCTTTTCGATATGATCCCGATCCTCGAGCGAGGCGATCCCGGCGGCGATCGCGGCGCCATTGGTGTTGAAAGGCGAGCGGATGCGATTGATCGCGTCACAAATGGCGTGCGGCGCGTAGCACCAGCCGAGCCTGATCCCGGCGAGGCCATGGATCTTTGAGAAGGTGCGCGTCATCACCACATTCTCGCCCGCCGAGACAAGCTCGATTCCGGCGGAGTAATCACTGCTTGTCACATATTCCGCATAGGCCGCGTCGAGAACTAAGATGACATGGGCGGGCAAGCTGGCCGCGAGCCGCTTGACCTCGGCGATCGGTAGATAGGTGCCGGTCGGATTGTTCGGATTGGCGATGAAAACCATTTTGGTCTTCGGGCTGACCTTGGCCAGGATCGCGTCGACATTCGCCGTGAGATTCTTTTCCTCGGCGACGATGGGGACGCCGCCAGCGGCGAGAATGGCGATCTTATAGACCAGAAAGCCATGCTGGGTGAAAATGCCTTCGTCGCCTGGTCCGAGATAGGCGGCGGCCAGCAGGTGAATGATCTCATCGGACCCTGTGCCGCAGACGATCCGGGCCGGATCGAGCGCAAAATGCTCCGCTATCGCCGCGCGTAAAGCCGTCGCCCGGCCGTCGGGATAGATTTCGAGCCGGTCGGCGAAGGCGCGAAAGGCCTCCTTGGCGCGGGGCGATGGGCCCAGCGGCGTCTCATTCGAGGAGAGCTTGAAGATTTTGGCGACGCCAGGCGCCGAGCTTTTGCCCGGAACATAGGGATCTATGCTGAAAACGCCCTCGAGCGGGCGCGGTCGCGCGGCTGGCTCGATGTCGGTCACGGCGTTTTTCGTCATAAAGGGAACTCCAAAAGAAATTCATTGCCGAGCCTTGAACGCAGCCCGCTTTACGCCGCCTCGCTCGGCGTTGTCCGGTTTGGCGCCGGCTCGCTTGGCGCTCCTTGGCGCTGAGCCGCGGAAAAATCGAAGCGCGCCGCATGGCTTCCGACTTCGGCGATGCGCGGCTCCACAGCTCCGGCTCTGATCAGCGTTTCGCGCAAGCGCTCCGGACCGGCGTCGCCGACCGTCGCGACCATGAGCGAGAGGCCGAACCCGTCGGCGGCATTGTCGAGGATTTCGGCTCCAAGCGCATCGAGGCTAGAAGTCAGGTCATCGAGCCAGCGTTCGAGCGCCACCGCGTAAACGACGACCTCCCGGGCAGCCGCCTCGGCCAGCGGCTGGGCGATCACGAAAAGAGGCATTCCCGCCGGGTGATCCGGCCGCTCGACGAAGGGAAGCCTCGCGATGATTTTCGGCGCTTGCGGCCCGATGAGGCCGCGCCACCACGGTCCAGATGTGGCACCGCCCCTGACGGGCGCCAAGCCGAGATCGCCATTCGAGCCAGCCACCGCATCGATCACGGCGCGCGCGCCGTGATGGACGATATATGGGACCGTGAAGCCGAAATGGAACCGGCAGCAGTCGCGCATCGCCGCGTCGCCGCCGGAAATATCGGCGTGAACGCTGTAATTGGCCTGAACATAGGTGAAGGTCGAGATGATGATGCGCCAGATGCTTTCGACGGTGTCGAGCGGGAGCAGGCCTTCGTGGCGCGAGGCGAGCCCGCGCATCATATCGGCTTCCCGGCCTGGCCGAAACGCCGAGCCGCCGCCCTGCCGAGCCTTGGCCTCGATCAGCCTATTGATGATCTCGCCGCGCTCCATCAAGAGCTGGTGCAGGCCCGCGTCAATGCGGTCAATCTCAATTCTGAGATCGGCCAGGGTCTCCGGTCGGGATGGATGGGACATGGCGGCGCCGGTTCGCAGGGTTTCTTGCGCAGTCTTAGAGCATTTTCTCAGAACGTGGGAACCGCCTTGGATAAGAAAACGCTCCGGGGAGACAGCGCCTCCAGAACGGCGATTATAGCGATCGCCTGTCAAAGACGCCAAGCTCCACCAGATTCCAGACGATGACCGCGACGAGCAGGACATCAACGCCCGCGACATACCAATAGGGGACGACTTCGGCGACCCGCGGCTGCAGCCAGTGCGCCGCGCCGCTCAGCAGTGCGAAGAAAGGCAGGAGGCCGGCGAGCGCGCCGGGCCAGCCACGGTCACGCCAGCGCTTGGCGCTGAGATTGTAATGGCAGATCGCAATCAAGAGCACCGCGAAGGCGTAAAGCACGAGATAGGCGAAGGCCGCGACCGTGGCCCAGGCGAAAAAAGGCGTCGTGGCGAGGTCGCGGTGGGTGAGCGGCTCCAGGGGAAGCCAGATCGCGGTGAGGACAATGAGAATTGCAAGAAGCAGCGCCGTGCCGCGCCGCCATGTCCGGGCGTTGATCCGCCCTTGATCGGTGCGAAACAGGAAGCGGGCGCCTCCCTCGGCCAGGAACTCGGCCATCAATCCCTCAAAAGATCGTTGATCGCGGTTTTTGTGCGGGTTTGGGCGTCCACCGTTTTCACGATCACCGCGCAATAGAGCGAGGGGCCCGGCGAGCCGTCCGGCAAAGGCTTGCCCGGCAGATTGCCCGAAACCACGACGGAGTAAGGCGGAACGAAACCGATGTGGATCTCGCCGGTCGTCCGGTCGATGATCTTGGTCGAGGCTGAAATGAACGTGCCCATCGAAATGACGGCGCCTTGGCCGACGATCACGCCTTCGACCACCTCGGAGCGCGCGCCGATGAAGCAATCATCCTCGATAATCGTCGGATTGGCCTGCAGCGGCTCCAGCACGCCGCCAATGCCGACGCCGCCGGAAAGATGCACATTCTTGCCGATCTGGGCGCAGGAGCCGACGGTCGCCCAAGTGTCGACCATGGTCCCGCTGTCGACATAGGCGCCGAGATTGACGAAAGAGGGCATCAGCACCACGCCCGGCGCGATATAGGCCGAGCGCCGCACGATGCAATTCGGCACCGAGCGAAACCCCGCCGCGGCGTGCTCCTTATCCCCCCAGCCGGCGAATTTGGAGGGAATCTTGTCCCACCATGACGCCCCGCCGGGACCGCCCGAAATCGCGGCCATGTCGTTCAGGCGGAACGACAAGAGCACCGCCTTCTTCAGCCATTGATTGACTTTCCAGGATCTGGGTCCGCTCGCGCCCTCGACTTTTTCCGCGACCCTGAGCTTTCCCGAATCGAGGAGATGCAGAGCCGCCTCGACCGCCTTGCGGATGTCGCCTTGGGTTTGCGCGTTGACATTGGCGCGATCCTCGAAAGCGGCGTCGATGATGGTTTCGAGGGCGGTATGCGGCATCGGGCTTGGTCTTTCTCAGGCGGAAAAATGAGTTTGGCTGGCGTGAGCGGCTGAGCGTTAAAAGCTTCGCGCCAAGGAATCAATGCCGCAATCAGGGCGCGCTGCTTGTTTCGTTGACGCTGGCGTTATCACGAACCGCCCTCGCCGCCGCCCATCTTGGCAATAATATCGGCGAGAAAGGCTTCGAGGTCGCTGGTCACAAAATCCACATGCGGCGCATCGCCTTCGATCTCGAAGGAGTCGCGATGATCCATCTGCCCCGGCTTCGGGACGACAAGCGCCGTCGTCATACCCCGTTCGTGCGGAACGATGAGATTTCTCGCAATGTCCTCGAACATGACCGCCCGCCCGGGATCGACGTCGTGCCTGTCGAAAAAGCGCTGATAGGTCGAAGCCTCTGGCTTCGGCACGAAATCGGCCGCGACAATATCGAAAATATCATCAAACATTGTATGGAGGCCAAGCGCGGTCGCGGTGCGCAGGGCGTGCTCGCGGGAGCCATTGGTGAGGATGAGCTTGCGCCCGGGCAGGGCGGCGAGCGCCGCTGCGAGCAGGAGATTTGGCTCAAGCGACGAGCGGTCGATGTCATGCGTGAAGGCGAGATAGTCTTCCGCGCTGACGGAATGCTCCAGCATCAGCCCGCGCAGGGTCGTGCCGTAGCGCTGGTAATAATATTTCTGCAACGCCCGCGCGGACATGCCGTCGAGGCCGAACAGATGACCGAGAAAAAGCGTGATCCGCGCGTCGATCTTCGGCCAGAGATCGCTGTCGGACGGATAGAGCGTATTGTCGAGATCGAAGACCCAAGTATCAATATGCTGGAAGACGTCGACGCGCAGCAGCGCATCGATTCGCGGGGCGCCGTCGCGCGGTGAACCCGACTCAGCCTCGGGCGCAGGCGCGGCCTGCGGCAAATCGGGCCTGTCTTCCAAATAGTGTTTCGTGTCCGTCACCTTGTGATCAAAGTTCCCGCGCCATGGTCGGTCAAGAGTTCGACGAGCACCGCATGAGGCGTCTTGCCGTCGAGGATGACGACGCCTTCGACGCCCTGTTCGAGCGCATAGATGCAGGTTTCCACTTTCGGGATCATGCCGCCGGTTATCGTGCCGTCGGCAATGAGAGCGTGAATCTGGTCGACGCGCAATTCCTTGATCAAAACCTTGTTCTGATCGAGAACGCCGGGAACGTCGGTTAAAAGCAATAGCCGCTTCGCCTTGAGCGCGCCGGCGATTGCGCCGGCGAATGTGTCAGCGTTGATGTTATAGGTCTCGCCGTCCACCCCTTGCGCGATCGGAGCGAGCACGGGAATGAGCTCGCGCCCGAGCACCTGGTCGAGCACGGTCGTATCCACTTTCGCCGGTTCGCCGACATAGCCGAGATCGATCGCCTCGCTCGTCGGCGCGGCTTTGTTGGCGATCACCATATTGCCGTCCTTGCCGCAAAGCCCGATCGCGCGGCCGCCTTCGGCATTGATGAAGCCGACGATCTGCTTGTTGATCTTGCCGGCCAGAACCATCTCGACGATTTCGACCGTGGCCCGGTCGGTGACCCTGAGACCGTCGGAAAATTCAGACTTGATGCCGAGCTTGGCGAGCATGGCGCCGATCTGCGGGCCGCCGCCGTGCACGACGACGGGATTGACCCCGGATTGCTCGAGCAGGACCATGTCGCGGGCGAAGTCGCGCGCGACCTTGTCGTCGCCCATGGCGTGGCCGCCATATTTGACGACCACGATCGCCTCGTCATAGTGCAGCATATGCGGCAAGGCCTGCATCAAAATCGCGGCCTGCTCCTGAGCCCGCTCTTCCTCGCTGCGCGTGATCGCTTCGTTCATTGATTCTCGTCCGGCGTAAACCGTTGCAATTTCTATCCGTTTGTTATGACAAGCTCAATGCTGGAGCGCCGCCGGCGGCGGGCCCCTTGTCGCCTACGATCCGCGTTCGGCGAGCAGGCGGGCGATTCCCGCGCGAAGCGCGCCCACGCCTTCGCCGCTTTGCGAGGAGGTGAAGAGAACCTCGGGAAAGGCCGCCGGGCGCCGCTGGAGCGCGCCGAGCGTCTCAGCGATGCGCTGATCCTGGTCGCTCTTTTTCACTTCGTCCTGTTTCGTCAAAACGATCTGATAGGACATGGCCGCGCGATCGAGCAGATCGAACATTTCGAGGTCGATCGGCTTCACGCCATGGCGTCCGTCGACGAGCACGAAGACGCGCAGCAATTGCGCTCGCCCGCGCAGGAAATCCCGCATCAGGTCGGTCCAGTTCGCGATCTTCTCCTTTGACGCCGCGGCATAGCCGTAGCCGGGCATGTCGACGAGGCGCAATTTCGCAGTCTCGGCTGGTCCCCCAAGGGCGAAAAAATTGAGCTCACGCGTGCGGCCAGGCGTATTTGAGGCGCGCGCCAAGCCCTTGCGATTGGTCAGCGCATTCAGAAGCGAGGACTTCCCGACATTCGAGCGCCCCGCGAAAGCGATCTCGGGCGCGCCCGGCGGCGGCAGTTCCGCGACCTTCGCCGTCCCCCACATGAAGGCGCAGTCCGCGGCGAAGAGTTTGCGGCCGAGCTCGAAAAAGTCGGGCGAGCCGCTTACAGGATCATCCTCCGCCGCCCCGTCATCTTGCTCGACGATTTGCATGATCAACCAGTAGCTTTTTTTCGGAACATTCCGGTTAGATTGTCCCAGAGCTCGATCTTGACGCCGGCCTTTTTCATGATGAGGCTTTGCTGGATCACCGTGAGCGTGTTGTTCCAGGTCCAGTAGAGCACGAGGCCCGAGGGAAAGCTCCCAAGCGTGAAGGTGAAGATCACCGGCATCCAGGCGAAGACCTGCTTCTGCACCGGGTCGGCCGGCTCGGGGTTCATCTTCATCTGGACGAACATCGAGACGCCCATGATCAATGGCCAGATCCCAAGCGCGAGATAGGGGCCGAAGACCGGGACCTGCGTCGGGTCGTAAGGCAGAAGCCCGAACAGGTTGAACACATTGGTCGGGTCCGGCTGCGACAGATCCTTGATCCAGCCGAAAAACGGCGCCTGCCGCATCTCGATCGTGATGACCAGCACCTTGTAGAACGCGTAGAACACCGGGATTTGAATCAGCATCGGCAGGCAGCCCGCCACCGGATTGATCTTCTCGCGCTTGTAAAGCGCCATGGTCTCCTGCGACTGCTTCGGCTTGTCGTCGGGATAGCGCAGCCGGATCGCCTCGATCTGCGGCGCGACCGCCTTCATCTTCGCCATCGCCATATAGCTGCGGTTGGCGAGCGGGAAGAAGACCGCCTTGACCATCGCCGTGACGATCAGGATGGCGACCCCGAAATTGGCTATGAATTTGTAAATATGGTCGAGCAGCCAATACATCGGCCGCGTGATGAAATAGAACCAGCCCCAGTCGATCAGCAGGTCGAATTTCTCGATGCCGAGCGTCCGCTCATAGAGGTCGAGCGTGTCGACCTCCTTGGCCCCGGCGAAGACCCTGGTCTCGACCGCGCCCGTCGCCCCCGGCGCGATCGTCGCGCCGGCCTCGCCGACAAAGCCCGCCTGATAGATCTTGACCGGCGCGAGATTGCCCGCCGAGGCCTGCTCGCGCTCGGAAAAGCTCGCCGCGACCGGCGCGCTCTGCTCCGGAATGACCGTCGCCGCCCAATATTTGTCGGTGATGCCGAGCCAGCCGCCCGCGCCCTTGAAGGTCTTGGTCGCGTGCTCCTCCTTCTCGATCTTGTCGTATTTCACCTCCTGCACGCCGGCGTCGCCGACGACCCCGACAAAGCCCTCGTGCAGGACCGAGAAATTCGCCGAGATCGGCTTGCCGTGGCGGGCGACGATCGCATAAGGGTGCAGCGTCGCCGGCCGCTGGCTCTTGTTCTCGACGCTGTCGGTCACGCTGAACATATAGCGGTCGTCGACCGCGATCTTGCGATGGAAGACGAGGCCCTGGCCATTGTCATAGCTGAGCGTCACCGGCTCGGTCTCGGTCAGGGTCTCGCGATCGGCGGTCCATAGCGCATCCTGGCGGGGCAGGGCGAGCGTCTCGCCGGGCGCGGCGAAGAACCCAGTCTCGGCGTAATAAGGCGCGGGCGAGCCCAGGGGCGACAAGAGCACGATGTTCGGGCTATGCGGGTCGGGGGTCTCGCGATAGGCTTTCAGCGAGACGTCGTCGATGCGCCCGCCCTTGAGCGAGATCGAGCCGAACAGCGCCTTGGTGTCGAGCTTGATCCTGGGGCCTTCGGCCAAGGCCTCGGCGCGGGTCTTCCTCGGCTCCGGCGGCTCGGCAAGACCTTGCGCCAAACCGCCTTGCGCCAAACCGCCTTGCGCCAAACCGCCTTGCGCCAAACCGCCTTGCGCCAAACCGCCTTGTCCCAAGTTTTGCTCCGCGCCCGGCGCCTGCGATCCCGGCGTCTGGCCGGCGGGGGCGGTCGCGCTGGGAGCTTGGGCGCCAATTTGGGCGTTATGAACCTGCGCCGGGCGCGGCTTCTCCGGCGGCGGCGCGAAGAAATAGCTCCAGCCGAGGACGACGAGGCACGACAGGCCGATCGCCAGATAGAGGTTCTTGGTGTCCCTTGGGTCCTGCTGCTTCATGCCTTTGGCGTCCGGGCTCCACTCGCGAAAGCCCGGGATCGGGCTTGGCTCTCACAGTCTTGTTCTTGTCTGCGCATGATCTTCAAGGGGACGCTTCAAGCGGGCCCCGCGCGGCCTGCGCCGTTCATGCTCCGGCGGCTCACAGGGCAATCCGGCGTCTCGAAGTTCTCAGCCCTCGATTTTCCTTAAGCTCTCGATTTTCCGATGAACGCCCGGCTTTCCGATGCGCCGCTTTCCCCGGCCGATCAGATACAAGACCTTTGTCGCCGCGTCGAGAGCGCTCCGGCGGCCCAGGCGCTGCGAGCTTTTTCGCCGAGCCTTCTTTTGGCCTGAAGCTCAGCGCAAAGGCCGCTCCGCCGGGCTTCGATTTTGCGCTAAAGCCTTTGGCTTGGCCTGATCCTTTCGCGGCGCCGGCCTCCAGTTTTTCGGATCCTGCTTCAGGGCGCGGGCGAGCTCCGCCTGCAAGGCCGAGAAAGCCATGCCGAGCGCCTCGGGCCGCGCCAGGATCACATAATCATGCGCGGGGCGCGCCGGAAGGGGGTCGAGCCGGCGCAAGGCTTCCTTGAGGCGGCGGCGGATCCGGTTGCGCAAGACCGCGCCGCCGAGCTTCTTGGTCACGGTGAAGCCGAACCGCGGCGGCAAGGGCGCTTCATCCAGCGCAGGCTCGAGCGAAGGCGCGGAGCCGCTTGAACCCGGCGCGGCTTTTTGAATCTGCCGTGGCGCGGCTTTAATTTCCCGTGGCGCGGCCTGCAAGGCGAAGCCTTTGGCGTAGAGCCGCTTGCCCTTGCCGACGGCGAGGAACTCCGCCCTTCGGGTCAGGCGCTCCGGCCTCGGGGACTGCTTGGAAGAAGACTTGTCGCCGGAGAGTTCGCCGAGAGGCGGACGCGCGGGCGCGTCCGAGCCCGGCGCTTCTGAGCCAGCCGCATCCAAGAGAGCCGCGTCCAAGAGAGGCGCATCCAAGAGAGGCGCATCCAAGAGAGGCGTTTCCGAGATGGGCGCTTTCAAGACGGCCTGCTCCAAGACGGTCTGCTCCAAGACGAACGCTCCAAGACGAACGCTCCAAGCGGGCGGCTCTAAGCGGGGCGCTCCCGAGACGGGGCGCTCCCGAGACGGGGCGCTTCCGAGACGGGCGCTTTCAAAGGCGGAAGGCTCCAAGCGCGGCCGCTGTCCCAAAATCCCTGGCGCGCCGCCAAGCCATGCGGGGAAAGAAAGGCTCAGGCGGACAGGCGCTTGCGGCCGCGCGCGCGGCGCGCCGCGATCACCTTGCGGCCCCCAACCGTCGCCATCCGAGCCCGAAACCCATGCCGACGCTTCCGAACAAGCTTGCTCGGTTGATATGTCCGCTTCACTAAAAACACTCCATCACAAACGCGGCGGGCGCCGAAGCTTTTCCGCGCCCAAGCCGCGACTTAATCCGCCGAGGCGACGAACCGCGCGCGTTCAAACAAACGCCAAATCCGCGCCACAAAAAGCGTCGCGAGCGCCAGCCTAAACCAAACGGAAAGTTCCGCGCCTTATAAGTGCCTTACATAGGCCAAGTCAATTTCGGCCGCGAAATATAAAGGCGAGTCCGGCTCAGGCGACCGCCTTGGCCTTGCTCGCGCCTGCTCTCCGCGTTGGCGACCTTCGGCGCCGGGGGAAACTTTTGCAACGGGCTCGCGATTGTCTTGCCGAAGGCTGGTGGGGCCAAAGTGCGGCTCCTATATCTTGACCAATAGGGGAATGAATTCCATGGCTCGCAGCAAGGCAAATCCGAAGTCCCGCTTTTCCGACACCGGCCTGCAGGACGGCATGCTCGCTTATCTGAAGCAGCACTCAGATATGGAGATCGAAAAGCGGCTGGACCGCGAGCCTTTCGATCTCAGAGATCACGTGAAAACCCCCGGCCCGGCGCGACGCAAGGACGCCAAGGCTTAGGCCCGGTTGGCGATTCGGCGTCGCTCGCGGACACGAGCGTATTTGAGTCCTGCGCAAAATCGATTCTGCACCGGCCCGGACTTGTTTAGCGCCGTATTCATCCGTCAGGCCGCCCTCGCGACGATCGCTTCGAGTCCAGCGCCGACATGAGCTTCGCCATGGCCTCATGGTCTGAATGTTCCGCGCCTGCGGACGCCAAAAGCCCGGCGACCACTCCGTCATAGTCGGCTTGCGGCCTATTCTGGCTGAGCTTCCACTTGCCCTCGATCCGATCGATCGGAATTTCTAGGCCGACGATTTGTTCGAGCGATGCTTCGACGAACGACGCCGGGGCGTCCGCCACCGACCATGGACGCGCGCGGCTTTTCTCCATGGCGTTGGTCAGGGCCGTGATCTGATCGAGAAGCCAGGCGCGATCCTCGATGACAGCCATGTGGCCATAAGCGTGAACCGTCACATAGTTCCAGGTCGGCACGACCTTTCCGGTCTTTTCCTTCGTCTTGTACCAGGACGGGGTGACATAGGCTTGCGGACCTTGGAAAATCACAAGAGCGGCGAGGGGATGCGCTTAATTGGCGATGCTGCGGGGATGGCCCGCTTGACCCGCAGGTCGCGTAGATGGAAAACTTATAGCGCCATCGATATTCGAACTTATAGAATACCTTCATCAGGCAGAAGTTTTGCCTCTTTGTATAGAGCACAAAAGAAATTCCTAAATATATTCGCGGCGTACCACGCAAAAAGATGTGTTATCTGTAGCTGGTCGCCAAATGCGCTTTGAACGATCCTAGCAAAATCGATGGGATGATCATCTCGCTTACGACCTACCGAATTAACCTTTTCTAGATACAGTTTGCATCGGATAATTCGACGAATATTGTTTTCATCACGTGATAGTCTCAACAGGCCGTTCGAGTGATACAAACAGTTGCGTATTTTCAATATCGAAGTAACCTCTATATATAAGTAAAGTGTCTCATAATTAATTAGATTTTTCTTAAAATACTTCAAATAGAGATACACAGGAAAAGAGATTTCCCGCTGCAATCAAGTATGGGAACACGCCTGTTAACTTTCTGTGCTCTCGTGTCCAGCGAAATTTACGGAGCTTTATAGCTATACGATCTGCTTTCTCTTCCCCTGAAAGAGGGTAATAATCGCTCAGTTTCAAAGCTTCCGATTTTAGCTCACTATCTATGAGTCTTGCACTCTTCCAGTAGTAATCCGCTGCTTCTGAAAACTCGCTGAAGGCTTGAGAGGCAAGCCCCTCAAGCGGAAATTCAGGAAGCATGCTCTTCTCAATTATCCAAGAAGCTCCGCAGCTTGCGCGAGCGGGACGGGTGCTTCAGCTTGCGCAGCGCCTTGGCCTCGATCTGGCGGATGCGTTCGCGGGTGACCGAGAACTGCTGGCCAACCTCTTCAAGCGTATGATCCGTATTCATGCCGATCCCGAAGCGCATGCGCAGCACACGTTCTTCCCGCGGCGTGAGCGACGCTAGCACTCGCGTCGTGGTCTCGCGAAGATTTGATTGGATCGCGGCGTCGATCGGCAGGATCGCGTTCTTGTCCTCGATGAAATCGCCGAGATGGGAATCTTCCTCGTCCCCGATCGGGGTTTCGAGAGAGATCGGCTCCTTGGCGATCTTCAGGACCTTGCGCACTTTCTCGAGCGGCATGGCGAGCTTTTCGGCGAGCTCCTCAGGCGTCGGCTCGCGGCCGATCTCATGCAGCATCTGGCGCGAGGTCCGCACGATCTTGTTGATCGTCTCGATCATATGGACCGGAATGCGGATGGTTCGCGCCTGATCAGCGATGCTGCGGGTGATCGCCTGCCTGATCCACCAGGTGGCGTAGGTGGAGAACTTATAGCCGCGCCTATACTCGAACTTATCGACCGCCTTCATCAAGCCAATATTGCCTTCCTGGATCAAATCCAGAAATTGCAGGCCGCGATTGGTGTATTTCTTGGCGATCGAAATCACGAGGCGAAGGTTCGCCTCAACCATTTCCTTCTTGGCCTGGCGCGCCTCGCGCTCGCCCTTCTGGACAAGATGGACGATTCTGCGGAATTCCTGGATTTCGAGGCCGGTCTCGGTCGCGAGGCCATGGATCTCGCCCAAGATGTCCTTGATCTGCTCCTTCGCCTGGGCGACGAAATCCTTCCAGCCGCGGCCGCCGAGCTTCGACACGCGCAAAAGCCACTTCGGATCGAGCTCGGAATTCTGGTAATTCTTGAGGAAATCCTCGCGGGAGACGCCGGAGCCCTCGGCCAGGCGCAAAAGCCCCGTCTCCAGTCTGATCAGCCGCTTGTTGATGTCATAGAGCTGCTCGACCAGGGCCTCGATCCGGTTCGGATTGAGCGCGAGCGATTTGACGTCCGCTACGATTTCCTTCTTGAGCGTCTTGTATTTGCGCTCCTGCGACGGCGTCAGCGTCTCGTTCTTGAGCTTGTTCTCTACGTTCTGGTCCTGCAGGCGCCGCAGCTTTTTGTAGGCGTCCGCGACCCGGTCGAAAGTGTCGAGAACCTTCGGCTTCAGCTCGGCCTCCATCGCCGAAAGCGAGACCGCGTTCTCCATGTCGTCCTCTTCATCGAAGACGTCTTCCGGCATCGCAGGGTCAAGGCCGCCGTCCTCATCGGCGGGCCGCAGGCGCGCGGGCGGATCGAGGGGCGCCGTCGCCGGAGCCTGCTGCGCGGCGAGCGCCTCGGCGGCTCCTGGCGCGGTCATGTCGATCTTGGGCGTGTTCTTTCCGTCGGGACCGGCATAGGTCGCTTCGAGATCGATGATGTCGCGGAGCAGAACCTTGCTGTCGTTCAGCTCATCGCGCCAAATGATGATCGCCTGAAAGGTGAGCGGGCTTTCGCAAAGCCCCGCAATCATTGCCTCGCGGCCAGCTTCGATCCGCTTGGCGATCGCGATTTCGCCCTCGCGCGACAAGAGCTCGACGGAGCCCATCTCGCGCAGATACATCCGGACCGGATCATCGGTGCGGTCGGCCGGCTCGGACGATCGGACGGTGACGGCCTTCGCCTGGACGGCCTCGACGAGATCGCCTCCCTCGGCCTCTTCCTCCTCGGCGGCCTCCTCGGGCTCGCCGTCCTCCTGCTCTTCGTTCTCGACGACATTGATGCCCATTTCATTGAGCATCGCCAAAATGTCCTCGATCTGCTCGGAGTTGACCTCCTCGGACGGAAGGACCGCGTTCAATTCAACGTAAGTGACAAAGCCTCGCTTCTTGGCGAGCTTGATCATCCGCTTGACGGCGGCGTCGGATAGATCGAGCAAAGGGCTGTCCGCGGTCTCGACCACGCCGCCTTCCGCATCGGTCTTCTCGTTGTCCTTTTTCGCCATCAGTGGTCTCCGAGGGTGAGCAAAATTAACGACGTATCGGCGAGGCTGGCGAGGCTTGAGCGCAGTCAGCCTCCCGCGCCGGACAAACGAAACCCTAACGACTTCGCTGGGGCCGAAGCGCGGCGCCTGGGGAGACGAACCCCCGACGCTCGGCGCAGTCTTGCAAGTTCGGCGGAGGCGTCGAAACCCCTGCCAAGGATCTCGCCGCAGGTGAGGCGTTCAACCGAAGCCGCCGTAATCTTTCACTAACCATATATGTCATCGGACCTTTTGCGGGGCGATCATGCGCTTCTCTGCACTGCGATCCTATGCTCGGGCGCTTTTCGACAACGGTCGATCGGGCATAGCCTCAAGTCCAAATTTCGGTCATGCTTCATGGTGAAAAGGCTCTACCATAGTTTCCAACGTGGAGACCGCGCCCGGCACGGTCGCGAACGCCCGTCAGGAACCCTTCGCCAGATGGGTCTCATCTGTCTTCACAAGAAAACCGATCCACGCAACCAGATAGGGCGGATCGATCCTTATCGACTAGCCGGAGGCCACTGGTCGAGGCAGGACCGCGCGCGCTCTGTTTACGCGAGGCGGAAACCGACTCGCAATGGGTAATGTCTCAAGCGATCAAACCCACGGATTTTGTCATCTTGCCAGGAAACATGACAAACATCCAGCACGAGCGCAACAATTGGCCGCCGACGGCTACAAGGTCCCGCCTGGGCGCCCGGATAATCTTCCGAAGCCCTCCACGGCGGCCTCGGTACCGCCGAGCGCCAATAACTGCTCCCGAATATCGATGAGACGATCGAGATTGGCCTCGCTGGCTTCCATACCTAGAGCCAACTCCGCCAATTGCAACTCCCTATGTAACGCTCTCGCCCGATGATGCAAGGTCAGGGCCTGCTTCAAGACTTCCTCGGCGTCGGCTTCGGCGGCTTCAGCTTTGATGTACCAGTGAGACGCATGCGCGGCCAAACCCTCGAGCTTTTGCAGGATCACCGCGAAGCCGGCGTCCTCGGCGGCGGCGCGCAGATACGATCGATCGAGCCGCTCCGCGCCGGCGCGATCGAGAAGCGCATCCCGTAGGGCGCTCGCCTCAGGGCTCGAGAACTCGATTTCGGCGATCGCCTCGACCCATCGCTCGATCAGTCCGGGATGATTGAGAAGAAGTAGCAAAATCAATGCTTCGCGTGGCGGAAGGCTGGGTTTGCCGGGGCGTAGAAGCGGCGATTTCGCAAGGCTCGAACTAATGATCGGAGCAGCCCGCGGAGCGGCGCTGCGCTCGCCGCCGCGTTCGGGCCAGCGGCGAAACGGCGATTTTGCGCCATAGCCTTCAGTGCTCTGGCGCCGGTCGTAGGCGCGTCCGCCGCCGCGATCGAAAAGCTTGAAGAGCCGCTCCTTGAAATCCGCCTGGTAATAGCGGCGCAATGTCTCATCCCGAATCTCGCGTGCGATCTCGGCGAGCCGCCGTTCGAGCGAGGCTCTGCTTTCCGGCGTCGCGAACGCCCGGGCTTCGGTTTCCCTGAGCCAGATGAGATCGGCGAGCGGCAGCGCGTGGGAGAGGCTGTCCGCCATCGCGCCGGGGCCGCCGGCGCGAATGAGGTCATCGGGGTCCTGCCCTTCGGGCAACAGGGCGAAGCGGAGCGAACGCCCTGGGCCAAGCAGGGGTAGGGCCATGTCGATTGCGCGATAGGCGGCCTTGCGCCCGGCTTTGTCGCCGTCGAAGCAGAGGATCGGCTCCTCCGCCATTTTCCACAAAAGCTCGCATTGATCCGGCGTCAAGGCCGTGCCGAGCGGCGCGACGGCCGAGGCGAAGCCCGCCTGAGCCATCGCGATCACATCGACATAGCCTTCCACGACGACGAGCGCGCCCGTCTCATGCGCGGCCTTGCGGGCGTTATGGTGATTATAAAGGACGGCCCCCTTATGAAACAGGCTGGTCTCCGGCGAGTTCAGATATTTCGCCGGAACGTCCTTGGCGAGCGCGCGGCCGCCGAAAGCGATGACCCGGCCGGAGCGATCGCAGATCGGAAACATGATCCGATCGCGAAAACGGTCATAGGGAACCGCGATCTCCTCGCCATGGATCAGGAGCCCGGCTTCGATTATGGCCTGCGCCGGAACGTCCTTGGCCGCGAGATGATCGCGCAGAGCGTATTTTTCACCCGAAGCATAGCCTAAGCGGAAACGGGACTGGGTTTCCGGGGAGAGGCTGCGCTGATCGAGATAGGCGCGCGCCTTGGCGCCGGATCGCCCTGCGAGCTCGGCCGTGAAATAGGCGGCCGCGAGATCGAGAACCTCATAAAGGCTGGCGCGCTCCTTTTCCTGCTCTTCGGCCTCGCGCGTCAGCTGCGGGAGAGGAAGGCCAGCGTCCTGGGCGAGGCGCTCGACGGCTTCGGGAAATGAAACGCCGTCGGTCTGCATGACGAAATCGAAAATATTGCCGTTCTTGCCGGAGGAAAAATCGAACCAGGCCATTTTCTGGTCATTGACGAAGAAAGACGGCGTCTTTTCCGTATTGAACGGCGACAGCCCTTTCCATTCGCGGCCGGATTTGGTCAGCTTGACGCGCCGCCGCACGACCTCCGAGACCGGAAGCATGGCCTTGATGTCGTCGAGAAAGGACGGCGGAAATCGCATGAGCGGAGTTTAGCGTGAAAGACGCCCATTTGGGCGATAGCTAACGCTTTAATTCGTTTGTCCGACATATGCACAGACTTGGAGAAGCGCCGGGAGCGGAGCAGGGTTCCGATTTTGGCTAGGCCTCAACCACCGCCTTCAGGCTTTCGAGGCTGATGATTTTCCGGTTCCGTCCAGAGCGCTGCGGCGGCAGGGCGTTATGAACGCTTTGCCAAATGACAATCGAATCATTGATGTCAGGGCCGAAGCCTATTTCCGACGCATCATAAGGAATGTTCTCGGCGGACCATCGCGTCAAGGCCGGAGACGCGTCGAACACGGCGCCGCATACCGGATTATAATATATAAAGAAGCAATGCTCGATAGCGCTTCCGATATTGGCCTCGAGGTTTTTCAAAAATTCCTTCATCAATTCGTGGCCAAAGGAATGAAAAGTGTAAAAGACAATTCTTTTGCCTTGAGGCGTGAATTTCGTGGCGTCGCCTTCAATAATTTGAATCTTGGAGGCCGAGGGGTTCTCAGCTTCGACTTTCGCAATATTCGATCGAGCGATCTGCGCGAGTTCGGGGGAAATCTCGACGCCTATGATTTCGCGAAACGGATATTCGGCGGCGACGATCGTCACCCGTCCTTTTCCGCATCCCAAATCGACAAAACTATAGTCCGCCAAATTCGGCAGCGCGTCGAGCGCGCGACGGACGATGCTCGGCTGCGACCCAGCATAGGGAATGATTTTCTTAGCTAAGGCCGAACTGAGCTTCTCGACTGGAACGTAGCCGCTCGTATCGATCCCATAAAATTTGTCGATTGGATGCGAATAGCGCCAGCCCCCATATACAATTCCCCTGATGACCGGCAGTTTCACAAGAAGCTTTTTGACGAGGGGAATATGCAGAAATGTATAGGCCCGAATTTGGAGCGCTCTTGCATTCACGACCCACCTGCCTTTTTCCATTCCTACGAGATCTATCCTATGGATCGCCGTCATGATCAGGGCTGAACGAGCCACAGAAACACGAGTTTGCCAAGGCTATATGACGGGCGAAGCGGATCTCGGCTCGCCTGAAGAAAATGCGATGAAATAAAGAGCTAGAGACATATTTTGATTCTATAGACTCGAAATATGTCTCTAGCGGCCGTCCTGCAAAATAGGTCGTTGGATCCGCAAAGGCTTATCCCGCAAAATGGTTCGATCTTGATGAGCAAAACCGCCCGATTTTTCGACATGAAGCGGGAGGGCAGGCCGATCGCGGTATTGACCGCCTATGACGCGCCGACGGCGAAAGCGGAGGCGGAGGCGGGCGTCGATATTCTTCTCGTCGGCGATAGCGTTGGCATGAATATGCTTGGGTACGCCAGCGAGAAGGAAGTCACTCTGGCGGACATATGCCACCATGTCCGGGCCGTGCGGCGTGGCGCGCCAGGAGCCGCGATCATCGGCGATCTTCCCTATATGACCTATGAAACGCCGGACATGGCTTTGGCCAACGCGCGCCTCGTCATCGAGGCGGGGGCCGATATTGTGAAGTTCGAAGGCCCTCGCGCGGACATTGTCGAAGCTCTCGTCGGGGCCTCGATCGACGTCTGCTGCCATTTGGGCCTGGAGCCGCAGCATCACGCCGAAAAGCGCTTCAAGGGGCGTTCGGCGCAAGAGGCCGCGCAACTGGTGCAAAACGCGATCCGGCTCGATGAAGCAGGCATGTCGCTGCTCGTCCTCGAACTCATCCCCGAAGAGGTCGCGGCCAAGACGTCGCAGGCGATTGAGGCTCCGACGATCGGCATCGGCGCCGGGCGCAAAACTGATGGCCAGGTGCTCGTGATCTGCGACGTGCTCGGCTTCACGCCCGCCAATTTCCGCCATAACCGCCGCTATCAGGAGGTTGGCGGCCTCATGTCGGCGGCGGCGAAAGCCTATGTCTCAGACGTGCGCGGCAAGAGTTTTCCCGCGGAGGCGAATGTGCTCCATATGGCGAAGGATGAGCTCGAAATTTTCCTGAAAGATAAGCCGTAAGCTTGGCGATCACGCGCCGAGCTTCGCTTTGACGGCGGCGCTCGCCTTGGCGAAATCCACTTGGCCCGCATATTTGCTTTTGAGCGCGGCGACGACTTTTCCCATATCCTTGATCGAGGCGGCGCCGGTCTCGGCGATGGCGGCGCCAATCGCCGCTTCGACCTCGGCCTCGCTCAAGGGCTGCGGCAGGAAGCCCTCGATGATTGCGATTTCGTCGCCCTCCTGCGTCGCGAGATCGGCGCGGCCCGCCTTCTCATAGATCTCCTTCGATTCGCGCCGGCTTTTCACCATTTTCTGGAGCAGCGCCAGAATGTCTTCGTCGGACACGGTCTTGCCCTGGCCGCGCGCCTCGATGTCTTTATCCTTCAACGCGGCCGTGATCATCCGGATCGTCTCGACGCGGCGCTTGTCGCCGGCTTTCATCGCCGTCTTGAGTTCGCTCGTGAATTGTTCGCGCATGGGATCTCCTGATTTCTTCACGAGTAGGCGCCGGGACCGGCCGACGTGAATTGACGTTTCTTTGCGTAACGCCTAGGTTTCGGGCCTCAAAGACCCCGAAATCACCCGGCTTGTCATTCGCTCCGCGCTCAGTCCGCGCCGGAGCGGGGCGGAACGCACGGGTGTAGAGCGAGCATGACGCAGGATCAAGATCACGCGGCGACCTTCTGGCGCAAGCCGCGCGCCACAGCCCTTCTCGTTTTGGCCAACGGCCTCGTCCTGGAGGGTTTCGGATTGGGCGCGACAGGCGAGGCGGTCGGCGAAGTCTGTTTCAACACAGCCATGACCGGCTATCAGGAAATCCTCACTGACCCGTCCTACGCCGGCCAGATCATAACCTTCACTTTTCCTCATATCGGCAATGTCGGCGTCAATGAGGAGGATGTCGAGACGAGCAATCTCGCATCGAGCGAGAGGGTTCGCGGCGTCATTCTCCATGCGCCGATCACCGCGCCGTCCAATCATCGCGCGACGCGGCATTTGGAGCCGTGGCTGAAGGACCGTGGAATCATCGGCCTTTGTGGCCTCGATACGCGCGCGCTCACGGCCTATATCCGCGAGAACGGCATGCCCAACGCCGTCATCGCCCATTCCCCCGATGGTGTCTTCGACGTCGAGCGCCTGCGCGAGAAAGCGCGGCAATGGCCGGGGCTCGAAGGGATGGACCTCGCGCCAAGCGTCACCGCGGCTGAGCGCTACGACTGGACGCAAGCGGCCTGGACTCCGGAGCATGGCTACCCCTCGAGGAACGGCGGCAAATTCAAGGTTGTCGCCATCGACTATGGCGTCAAGCGCAATATTTTGCGTCTCTTGACCGAAGCCGGCTGCGCCGTGACCGTCGTGCCGGCGACGACAGAGGCGGACGCGATCCGCGCGCTGCGGCCGGACGGCGTATTTCTTTCAAATGGACCCGGGGATCCGGCCGAAACCGGAAAATATGCGGTTCCCGTGATCAAGGCTCTGCTCGAAAGCAGGATCCCGACCTTTGGCATCTGCCTCGGCCATCAGATGCTGGGCCTCGCGATTGGCGCGAAAACCACGAAAATGCGGCAGGGCCATCACGGCGCCAATCATCCGGTCATGGATTTCACCACCGGCAAGGTCGAAATCGTCTCGATGAATCACGGCTTCGCCGTCGATGCGGCGAGCCTGCCGGCCAATGCGCGGGAAACCCATAGGTCACTGTTCGACGGCTCGAATTGCGGGCTGGAACTGACCGATCGTCCGGCTTTTTCGGTGCAGCATCACCCGGAGGCCTCGCCCGGCCCGCGCGACAGCCATTATCTGTTTCGGCGCTTCGTCGATTTGATGGAAAAGGCGAAAATACATTCGTCTTGAATGTCGGGCGGCGGTCTGACGCCGATGGCGAGGCTCGGGCGCGCGACGCAGCGGTTGGTCTTGCCGCGCGATGTATTAAGGGCCTGTTCAGCTTGACCGCGCGAAGGTTGATCCCGCGCTGCAACAAAGCACGAAGTTTTGACCATAACTTTAAGAGTATTTCAGAAATTGATCGAAAAGAACTTCCTATTCAATCGAACAAATCGTAGGGTAAAAAACGGTTCGCACGAATCGGGCGCTATTGTGGCATGTTTCGAAAATTGATGGGAATATGCTGCAACTCATTGATCTGGCGCAGCTCCTCGTCAATCGAGAGAGCCCATCCAAGCGAAACGGGCGCCGAGGCGCGTGAAATCATAGATCGAGCGCCGTTCTGGCCGAATGCCGAAACGCCCTTTGAACCGACATAAATAATGGCTCTTGAACTGTCTCCTGCGAACAAGATCGGGCCCAATGGCCGATCGATCGATCGCGACGCCATAGCGGAAATCTTCGCCGAAATCGCGATCGAGGCCGCCGTCGCGGTAATGGCCGTCTATTCCTGCGACAGCCATGCGCGGCGCAAGCCGGACAAAAGCCCGGTCTGCGACGCCGACGAAAATGCCGAGGCGATCATCCTGGAGCGCCTCGCGGCGCGTCTGCCGGAGCTGCCGGTTCTCGCCGAAGAGGCCGCCGCTCACGGCAAGAAGACAGTGCCCGGCTCGACGTTCATTCTTGTCGATCCGGTCGACGGGACGCGGGAATTCCTCAGCCACAATGGCGAGTTCACCATCAATATCGGACTGATCGTCGAGGGCGAGCCTCGGGCCGGCGTCGTTTACGCCCCGGCGCTCCGGCAACTCTGGGTCGGAGGCGCGAAGGCCTCCTCCTGCATCGTCGCCCCGGGCGCGCCTCTCCCACCGCCCTCCGAGCGCCGGGAAATCCATGTGCGGCCGGCTCCGCGTCAAGGGCTGACGGCGCTCGCGAGCCGGTCTCACTCCGATCCCGAGACGGAGGCTTTTCTTGCGCAGCTCCCGATCCATGAGCGGCGCGCGGCCGGCTCCTCGTTGAAATTTTGCGCTGTCGCCGAAGGCGACGCCGATGTCTATCCGCGCTTTGGCCAGACCATGGAATGGGATACGGCGGCGGGCGACGCCGTCTTGCGCGCGGCTGGCGGCATTGTCCTCGATCGCGAGCAGCGGCCATTGCAATATGGCAAAGCCGGAGCGCAGTTCAGAAACGGACCTTTCGTCGCCTGGGGCGATCCGCGCGCGAGCGTCGCATAGCGCATTGCTCCGAGCGGCGCTTAGGGCACCGCAATCTTTCGACCGGAGTAAGCGTCAATCTTTCCTTAACGCCATTGCTTCAAAGCTCCGTATCTAGGCAAATTGACGAAGGTCAAGAACGCGCCTGTTTCGCGGAGGACGACATATGCAAACGCGAAGAGAATTGACGCTGCAGCTTGCCGCTCTGGCCGCCGGGATCTCCGGCCTGACTGTGAACATGAGCGCCGCGCTGGCGAATGCGCAGCCGGGAAGGCCGGACGACTATTCCCCGGACGAGATTATGGGGAACGGCCATCGTTTCTTCGGCTCCATCTCGCGCGGTCTCGCGGATGTCGTCGAAAACGCGACCAAGCAATGGGGCCGGCCAAACGGCTATATTCTGGGTCAGGAAGCAACCGGCGCGTTCATCGGCGGCCTGCGCTACGGCGAAGGCGTGATGCATACGCGCAACGCCGGCGATCTGCGGGTGTTTTGGCAAGGACCTTCGCTCGGCCTCGACGCCGGAGCCGATGGCGATCGCACTATGATGCTGGTCTATAATCTGCCGGCGACCGAGGCGATCTTTCGGCGCTATGGCGGCGTCGATGGCTCCGCCTATATCGTCGGCGGATTCGCCATGACCGCGCTCGTCAACGACAATGTTTATGTCGTGCCGATCCGGTCCGGGATTGGCGTGCGCCTCGGCTTTAATGTCAGCTACCTGAAATTCACGCCGGCCTCGACCTGGAACCCGTTCTGATCTCATCGGAGCGGCGGCCTGCGGGCCGCTCCCCTGGGGTCATTTGAGGATCACGAAGGTCGCCCTCCAATGACGGAGCTGGCGGGCGCGCTTCGAAATGTCCACCGCAAGATGCTGATCGCCGCCCCGCCAAATCCATAGGTCGTCATGGTGACGCTCGCGAACGTGTAGATGCGAAAGGCTAGAGCGAACTGCCCGTCCGCGGGGGCCGGCGCATCGAAGGCGGGAAATATGGCCTGCAGCAGGAAGAGGCTCGAGTTGCCGAAGGCGCCGAGGACCATCGACCAGCGCAAGGTCCAATGCAGCGGCGCCTTGGCGGCGTAGATCCCCAAGATCAAGGCGGTCATGAGCAGGAAATCGATATGCGCCTGAACCAGCCTTATCTGCTTGCCTGCGAAGATCGCCTTTAAAGCAGGAACGCCGAGGTTCAGCCCCACAAGGCACCATGCCAATGCCAAAGCCGCCAATAACCATAGCGCGGCCCCCCTGATCAGTTCGATATTCAGACGATCCTGCGAGCTCTGTTTCATATGCGCCTCGATTTTGCCGGCATAAGATTGCGGCAGCATAAGACGTCGCGCTTTTTGGCGGTTGGCTCGAACGGCGCAAAAACTTGATTGAAACGGCTGTTTCTATTTGCGATCCATAGGCGGGCAGGAGCGAAGCGGACGAATTGGATGGCCAGCGGCGTTAAGCTTTCGACGGAGGATCTTCCGATCCGCCAAAGGCGCGACTGGCTGCGCGAGGTGATCGGCCGCGAATATGCAAATGTCGAAATCATGCCCCCCGCCGCCGGCCCCTTGTTCAACGAGATGACGATCTATCCGTGGAGCGAGCTGCGGCTTTCCTCGATACGATCCAACGCCATTGGCATCGAACGCTTGCCCAACGAGCCGATGCAAAACGGTCATGATGCTTATTTCGCGGTTGTTCTACTTTCCGGCGAATACAAGCTGGAGCAGGACGGACGGGAGGTTTTCCTACAGCCCGGCGATATGACTCTATACGATGCAACACGGCCGCATCGAATTTTTTGCCCGGCGAGCTTTTCGAAATTGATTGTGTCCATCCCTCGTCCTCTCCTTAAGGAGAGGCTAGCGGGTGTCGAGCGTTGCACGGCGCAGCGCATTCCTGGCAACGCGGGAATGGGCGCGGTGACGGCGGATTTCATACGTTCGACGGCGCGTCGCGCCGGGGAACTGCCGTCAAGCGAGTTTGCCGCTCTGTCCGAACATTGCGCGGACTTTCTGACTCTGACGCTGGCTTCGATGCGGCAGGAGGCCGCGGCGTCATCCCGAAATCGCGAGATGACGCTAAGCAGGATCAAGCAATTCGTGGAGCGAAACCTGCGCGATCCCGACCTTGACGCCGCCGCTATCTCCAGCGGAGTCGGACTCTCATCGCGCTACGTCAATGACATTTTCAAAGACGAGGGAGCAACCCTGATGCGCTATGTCTGGATGCGAAGGCTCGAAAATTGCCGCAAGGATTTGCTCTCCTCAGCTCGCGCCGGCCATAGCATTTCCGACATCGCATTTACCTGGGGCTTCAACGATCTGGCCCATTTCAGCCGGTCCTTCAAGGAACGCTTCGGCGTCTCTCCACGCGACTATCGGCGAGGCGCCGCGGCTGCGCCTGGCCGCCTGTGAGGACATCTGCGCCGGCGCGTTCGACGCCTCGCGACAGCGCCGACCGTCAGAACTTGACTTTCGCATCCGCGACGAAGGTTCTCTTGGGGAAGGGGTGGAAAAGAAAGTATGTTTCGTTGTTCAGATTGTCGACGCCAAAATCCAGCGACACGTTGTCGTTGACGCTGTAGTGAACGCGCAAGTCGACGACGAAGAAATTGTCGAACGCGCCATAAACATTCGAAATGACGTCGGTGTTGTCCAAGGTCGAATATTGCTTGCCGCTGTAGCGCGCCGCCAGCGTGAAGGCCCAATATGGGTCTGGACGATAAGTCATCCCAAAGGTCGACCGAAACACGGGGACGTAGGGCACGTGCTTTCCAACCACGCTGTCCGGCAATCCGGTGAAGGGATTGGTCCCGGCCCATGTTGGATCGGACAAAATATGCGAATCGACATAGGTGACGCTGCCGAAGATCTGCATCCCCCTGATCAGCACATTGTCCTTTTGCGCTGAGAGCTCGACGCCTTGATTCTGGGTCTGGGCGACATTGGCGACGGATGAGACCGTGCCTTGTGCGCCATTGCTCAAGGTCGCTGTGTTGGTTTGCGAAATGAGGGCGTTGAAGGTGTTCTCATGGAATAAGGAGAGGCGCACCTTGCCGTCCTCCCACTTGCGTTCGATGTCGATCTCCCCGACGAGGTCCTGTTCGGGCGTGAGATAGGGGTTGGGGATGACGTAGTTCGCGCCCGAGGTTGAGATCGCGTAAAGCTCCTGAACGGTCGGGTAGCGATAGGCGTCGCCGAACGATCCGGTGATCTCCCATTCCTTGTTTGGCTGCCAGGACAGCGAGGCTTTGGGCGAAAAATCCACCGCGTGGAGCTCCGGCTGGTATGTGCCTTTCGAAGACGTGATGGTGCCGACCGTCGGGCTTCCTACTGTTGTATTCTGTGTCGTCGCCAGATTGAATCCGTCGGATGCCTTCCAGCTCTCAAGGCGGCCGCCCAGAGTCAATTTTAGGTCGGGGATGATCTTCCAGACGTCCTGGGCCCAAAGGCCTCCCGTCTCAGTTTGGCCGAGCCCGTCCGAATAGAGGAAGCCAGTGCCCGTATTCGATCCAGCGTTCCAGGTGGTTGTCTGATAGGTCGGGTTGTTCAGATAATACCGGTCGCCATGCAGGCCGAAGCTGACCTCGTTCGCGCCATTCACGCCGAAGGGGCGCCAGATCCCTTTGAAGTCGACGTTCTCCCAATTCGTCCCGTCCAGGCGGGTGATCCTGCCGTTTTGCGTGAAGCCGACGCCTACCGGCGTCACCGAGAAGGGATTTCTCTGGATGTCGGTCAGATAGTCATAGGTGGACGCCGAAATATCGAAATCAAGTGCTCCACGCGTATCGCTCCTCAGCGAAACCGCATTGGCCAAATGCTGCTCGAGCCAAGTGTATTCGGCGCTGGCGAAACCAGATACTTTGCCAAAGGTCGGACCTCCCGTGGCGGTCGAGGTCAGATAGGTCTGCGGGCTCGAGCTTGCGTCATAGGACCAGAAGCCGATCTGATAAGTTCCGCGCAGCCAAGGCGTGAAGTCCAAGGCGAGCTTGAGATTGGCGCTCACCTCGTTCGTGTGAAGCAAGGCGCCTGTGCCAACGACATCGGCTGGCAGGCCCTGTTTGGTCAGTGCGCCAAATGTTCCTAGGGTCCCTGCGGGGGGCGTCGCGTTTGTCGTGTAGGTCAGCGGCTGAGAGTAGCTGTTCTGATAGTTCGCGCTGGCGAACCAGGAAAAGATTCCGATCCGATCGCCTATCGTCGCGCTGGTTTGGTCGGTCCGGTAATTCGCATCGGTGCCATACAGGCTGAAGTGCTGCAGCGCTTCCGTCTGCTTGGCGGTCATGGTCAGCTTGTCCGGCATTTTGGTGGTGATCAGCATCACGCCGCCCATCGAATTCCCCGGATAGGCGGCGGCGAAGGGTCCTTCGAGAAAATCGATGCGCTCGATCGATTCCGGCGCGACGAGGTTCCAGTGCGGGGCGGCGTATGAGTTGTTGTTTCCAATCAGTGTGGAAAGGAGAATGTCGTCGGCGTAAATGAGCGTTCGCGCGCTCGAATTGAGGCCCCAGGTCCGGGTCGCCAGCACAGCCTGGTTATCGCCCTCGTTGCGTTTTCTGACGAAGAGGCTCGGCATATATTTAACGGCGTCCTCGGGGTCCACGATGTTGATCGTTTCCTCGATCCGTTGCGCCGTTATGCTGTCGACCATGACCGGAAGCTGATATTTCTGAACAATGGGCGGCGGGGCGACGACGGCGGCTCCAGAAACGGGGACATTAGCGGCCGGCGCGGCCGCTTCGCTTTGTCCCGCCACGTCAATTGCGGGGAGTTCTTCGACTTGTTGCGCCTGGGCGGCCGAAACGTGGAGGACAAGGGCTATCGTTAGCGCGAGCGGGCTAACGCTGCGCAAGGCATGATTGCGTGACATGAAAAGACTCCTGATCTCGGCGGCGAAGCCGAGTTGCCGAAACGGATGACGCGGCTTGAGGCCGCGGTGGCGTCGGTCAGGAGAAAGCGGGCGGGGCGCGCGGTCGCGCGGAGAGGACGATCCAAAGCGCGGGTGGAATAGAGGCCGCGATGGTCGGCGCGATTCGCCGAGGCGGGGCCGCCGGCGCGAAGATGAGCGCGACGATCGCAACGACGAGCGGCGCAATGTTGGAATGGGCTGGCGCGCAGATCGGGCAGCACGAATGATGTCCGTGCTCTCCGCCGCCCGCAGGCGATCCTTGCCCGTCGACGGCGTCGTCAGGATGCGCGCAAAGGGCTCCCGCGAAGTTGGGATCCAATGCGGAGGACATGGCCAGGCACGCGCCGACCGGCGCCCATATCTGCATCAGAAGCGCGATCAAGAAAATTGGGACGGCTGAACGAATTCTTCTCCGCAACGCGTCAGCCTCGCCTGTCCATGTGCTGATCTAACCGGCGTCAAGGACGCGCTCGGTGTTTCGTCAGCTTAAGGAGTTCCAAGCTCTAGCTAGCGGTTTCGGTCATGCTTGCAAAGCCATTCGCCCGGAGCGAGGTTGGAACAACTTTTTGGTGTGGTTTCAAGGCAACAGCTTCGGCCGAGCTTAGCCGAAATTCATTGCCGCTCCGGGCTCGAGCGAGATCAGTGGATCGCTCCGACAAGGGCGGGCTTCATCCGTTAGACGGGAGTTGGGGCGTCCTTTCCGGGAGACAGCAGATCTCGGCTTCGAGCCGCGCCATTTCGAGCAGATGAGTCAATAAACCGAGGCGCCCGAAATGCGCGAGCCGGGCCAGTTCGCCCGTCATTTGCGCGATGTAGAGGGCGGTGGATTGCGCGCCCGCGTCCGTCCCGGCGCACTCGACCGGCCCGCATCCCGCGGAAGTCGGCGCGCCAAACCCGCGGCCGGCCTCGCCCATTTTCAATTGCGTAAGCATGTTCGGCTTGAGCATGTTTTGGCCAGCCCATTTAACAAAGAGGTTCGACGATCGGTGCGCGGAATGCGACTGATCGTGATAATATTCAAGTTATAGTTGTATTCAACTAAAATTCGTCAGTTTGACGAAAAAATTTGGGCGGCGCGGGCCGCGCGCCAAGCCGGGCCGAGGCAAGCGGCATGGCCTTGCCGGGCTCCATAGTCCAGGCCTTGGCTTTTCCAAGGCTCTTACGGAATATGGTTCTCAAAGCGCCTTGACCTCGGCGAGAACCGCCGCCGCATGGCCGGGAACTTTCACCTTGCTCCATATTTTCGCGATCTTGCCGTCAGGGCCGATGAGGAAGGTCGTGCGCTCCACGCCGAAATATTTCCGTCCGTACATGCTCTTTTCGACCCACACGCCATAGGCCTCGACCATTGCCTTCGATTCGTCGGAGGCGAGGGAGAGGTCGAGGTTGTGCTTGGCTTTGAACTTGGCGTGGCTCGCCGCCGAATCAGGCGATGCGCCGAGGATCGCCGCGCCGGCCTTCTCGAACTCGGCTTTGAGGCCGTTGAAATCGATCGCCTCCTTGGTGCAACCCGAGGTGTCGTCTTTCGGATAGAAGTAGAGAACGAGTTTCTTGCCGGCGAAGCTTGCAAGCGAAACCTTGCCGCCGGCGTCATCGGGCAGCGCAAAGTCAGGGGCCTTGTCGCCCAGCGCCAGTTTCTTGCCCATTTCGCCTTCCTTTCGTCGCAATAAAAGGCCAATTTCCCTAGCGGATCAGCCTGTTTCGGATCTATCGTCGACGGAGCGTATCCGCCCGAAATTCTTGGATTAGTTTTACACGATTTCTTGATCTTGACCGTCTTGTTCTCAAAAAAGATCCTGCCTTGTTGAAGAGTCTGTTTCGGCGCGCCATGCTTTTCGACAAGCGCGGCCTGTTCGCGTAAAGTGAAAGCTCTCAAATTCAGCTTGCTACGGAAAGGCCGCGCGCGGTTGGTCGAGCAACGTGAGGAACAGCCGGCGCGGCCGGGCCCGTGGCTGCCCTGGCGGACGAGGAGGGGGAGCGCCGTTTGCCCGGCCGCGTCGAGGAAGCCTTGCCGCGCCGTGCGGCTCGCCTGGTCGACCTGCTATCTGACGCTTGGCTGCCTCGCGCTGGCGGTGATCGTCGCTGGGCTTTTCGTCGCCCGCCTGACGCAGGGGCCCATCTCGATTTCCGGCCTAGGCGCCGAGATCGCCAGCGCCCTCGATGACCGTTTCGGCCATGGCTATGATTTCAGGCTCGGCCGCGCCTCCATCGTCAAGCGGGGCTATTCGCCCACCTTGAGCGTCGACGGGCTTTCGCTGAAGGACGGCTCCGGCAAGACCATATTGACCGCACCTCGCGCGGAAGTTTCGGTCGATCTCCTCTCGCTCATCGCCGGCCGAGTGACGCCGAAGCGGCTCGAAATCTTCGACGTCGAGCTGCATATGGCTTTGCTGCCTGACGGCTCGCTGGCGCTGCCGGTCGCGCCCGAGTCCAAGGAAACTATCCCCCTTACGCCGCCGCTGGCCGAGGCTCTTACGCAACAGAGCCCCGCGCCGTCAAAGACCGCGAAGGAGGGCGCTGAAGGCTTCGCGTCCCCGATGCTTCCGGCGGCGATGCGGCCGCGGGACTTGATCGTGAAGCAGATGGCCGCGTCGATCCGGTTGCTGATCGATACCTTGACCAACCCTGGGAGCCCGATCGCCGCCATTGATCGCGTCGGCATTGCGCGCGGCCGCTTGGTGATCGACGACCGCACGGCCGATCAGACCATGGTCTTCAACGGGGTGAAGCTCGGATTCGACAAATCGTCCGGAACCACGACTTTCAACCTGTCGGTCGACGGGCCGAATGGCCGCTGGGAAGCCAATGGCCTGGCGAGCGGGGCTCCGGGCGCGGAGCGCAGGCTCATGCTGTCGCTGCGCAACTTGTCGCTGGATGAAATCCTGCTCGCGACGGGCGCGCGTTCGATCGGCGCCGAATTTGACATGCCGGTCTCGGCGAAAGTCAATCTCGGCCTCAACGCAGACGGCTCGCTTTTGGAGGCGGCCGGCAAGTTCGATTTCGGCGCGGGCTTTCTCCGCTTTGACGATCCAAATGATGAACCCATGATGGTCGACGCCATTCATGGCGGCTTTCATTGGGACGCAGCGACGCGCCGCATCGTGATTGATCGTTCGACGCTTGCCGCAGGAGGCACTCATGCCGCCGTATCTGGCTTTGTGGCGCTGCCGGATCGAGAGGGCGATCCTTGGTCGATCGATCTGCGCAGCGCTGAGCGCAATATCGCGGCGCCGGAGCGGCCAGGCCAGAAGCCGGTCGAGATTGATCGCAGCGAATTGAAGGGAAGGGTCTTCCCCACCGAGAAGACGTTCTTCATCGATCGTTTTTCGTTCAGCGGTCCCGAATGCGGCTTCGCCATGGCGGGAGAGGTCGAGTGGACGAATGGTCCGCATCTTCGGCTCGGCGCCTCGATTTCGCCGACGCCGGTCTCCGTCGCGACGCGCTTATGGCCCTCGTTCATTGTCGCGCCGGTCCGCTCCTATCTTATCTCTCACGCAAAGGAAGGGATCCTCCAGACAGCCACGTTGCGGCTCGATTTCAGCGCGGCCGATATGGCGGCGATGCGCGCCGAGCATCCGCCGCCAGATGACGCGATCGTGCTCGATTTCACGGTGGCGAACGGAAGCCTGGATTTCCTGTCCGGAGTGCCATATCTGCGCGGCGTGGACGGAGTTGGCCATATCACCGGCCGCACTTCGACCTTCACGACGACGAACGCAGGGGTCATTGACGCAGGCGAAGGGCGCCTGCTCACCGTGGCGGAAGGCAGCAGCTTCCACATCGCGGACGCCGCTTTGCAGCCGACCCCCGGCGTGATCATGGCCAAGGTTTCGAGCAGCGTCGAGACGATCGGCGATCTTCTGTCGCGCGACGCGCTGAAGCCCTATGCGAGCCTGCCAATCGACCAGTCGACCTTGAAGGGACAGGTCGACGGCAAGCTCGAGATCGATTTGAATCTCGGCCCCAACATGGGTCCGGCCGACGTCAGCCTGAAGATCAATGCGGCGGTCACGAATTTCACCGCGGAAAATCTGATCGGCAAGGAAAAGCTCGACGCCGCGACCCTCATGGTTTCGTTCGATCCGGCCGGCTTGCATGCGACCGGACAAGGCCGGATGTTCGGCGGACCTGCAACGATCGACATAACGCACCCGAAAGGCAAGCCGGCCGACGCATCCATCAGCCTGATCCTGGACGACGCCGCGCGGGCGAAGCAAAACCTCGTGGCGCCCGGCTTGAGCGGTCCGATCGGCGCGACGCTAAGCGCCCCGCTCGGCGCCGGCGAAAGGCTCAAAGCCCAAGTCGAGCTCGATCTGACCCATGCCACGTTCGATTTGCTCGGCGTATCGAAACCGGCTGGGCGGCCAGGCAAGGCGAAGTTCTCGCTCGCCGTCAATGAGAATTCGACCTTGCTCGACCAGGTCGTTCTCGATGCCGGCGCGATCCAGGCGCGGGGCGCGGTCGAGTTCGGCCCCGACCAATCGCTGGCTTCGGTCAGACTGTCTCAAGTCAAGTTCTCTCCCGGCGACGACATCAAGATCGACGCGACAAGGGTCGGCGACAGCATGAAAGTCATGGCCCGCGGCGCCACGATCGACGCGAGGCCTTTCTTGAAATGGCTGATTTCCGCCTCGCCGGAGCCAAATGCCGCGGCCGCGGGCGGGGAACATAAGGACGCGCCGCCGCCAATAGATCCCGGAGCGGTCAAGGACCCGACGGCCATCAAGGAGATCGAGCTCGACCTCAAGTCCGGCCTCATGAGCGGCTATAACAAGGAGGTCATCACCGGAGCCGAATTGAGGGTTGCGCGGCGGGACGATCAGATCAAGCAGTTTTCCTTCGCCGGACTGTTTGGGCGCGAATCGGTTTCGGGCAATCTGACAGGCTATCCCGCCGCCCCGCAGATCAATTTCATGTCCGACGACGCCGGCACGCTTTTGTCTTTCGTCGACCTCTACAAGCATATGGAGCGCGGGCGCCTTTCGGTCGGCATGAGGCTCAGCCCCGACTCCATGGCCGGCGTGCTGGAGATCGATTCATTTGTCTTGCGCGACGAGCCGGCCCTGCGCCGACTTGTCGCCGAAGGGGTCCCGTCGGCCGACGCCGCTCGTAGTCGAAAGATCGACGCCGGCGCCATGCCTTTCGCGAAATTGCAGGTTCAGTTCCAACGCGTCGGCACTAGGCTCGATCTGCGCGACGGCACGATGCATGGCGAATCCTTTGGCCTCACCGTCGACGGCTGGCTCGATTACGCGCATGACCGAGTCGATATGCGAGGCACGTTCGTGCCAGCCTATGCGGTCAATAATCTGTTTTCGCAGATTCCGGTCTTCGGCCTCATCCTCGGCGGCGGCGCGAATGAAGGGCTGATCGGCGTCAATTACCGGGTTGAAGGCGCGGTCAGCGCGCCGACCCTCAACATCAATCCGCTATCCGCGATTGCGCCAGGAATCTTCCGCCAGATTTTTGGCGTCGGCCCGAATTTCGCGCCGTCGGGACCGGTCCGGCAATAGGGCGCGCGCGGGCGAGGTCGCTTTGCGCACGGTCGTCGGCCATGGGGCCGATAGTGTGGCTATAATTAAAAGATAGAATGTTCTAGCGCCCGCCAGTTGGGGTTCAGAGCTTGGCATTTGTTCAGAACCAGAACATCACCCTGAACGTGTAGGAGCAATAGCAAAACATAATAGTCCGTAGCCTGTTTTATAGGATAATAATCCACATCTCGCGAATTGATCGTCCGCAATCTCTACTGAGCTGAACTTGATTGGCTGTGTCGGACTAGCGGGACTACTTGACTATTCTGGCTCCTCATGGATGATGGCGCGTGGAGCCGACCTGCGCGGCCGGGAGGCGCCGTCGCGTCGAAAGCAATAAGATGCGCTTCCAAGATCCGCTCATCGCCAGGGCGGCAAGCCAAAATTGTCGTCATAGCCAAGGGAGATCAGCCATGAGCGAACAATGGGAGTATCAGGTGCGGGTCAATCTCGCCGACGCCTTTGCGGAAGTGGCGCGGAGCGATCCCGGCAATCAGGCGATCAAGCCGCTGACGGACATCCTGACCAAGCATCATGCGACGCTGAAAAATCAGTTTGACGCCTTCGCGGAATATGTTGCGGCGGCCGAGAAGCATGGGGCGGAGCATTTTCCCCTTTATAAGTGGACCAAGGTGACGATCGAGGATCCGGAGAAGAAGGCGAAGCACGTCAAATCCTTCACGCTCTATGTCGACGGCAATGAAGTCTATGCGAAGGAGATTGCTGACGCGCTCGAGTCAGACTTGCAGCCCCTGGTCGGCGGCGAGTTGATCACGCGATTGTCGAAGCATGACACCAATCCGGCGAATAACCCGCAGGCGCCGGCGCATCTTCGCTGATAGTTCTGCGGAGCGGTTCACCTGCTACGAGAGGCTTGCGTATTGCGCGAGCAGCGCGTCGCGCGCCTCCGTGATGCTACGGTAATCTTCGTCGGTGCCGCCGGCGTCGGGATGCGCAATCTTGGCCGCCCGCCGGAAGGCGGCATTGATCTCCGCCGTCTCGAGCGCGCCTTCCATCGGCAGGTTCAGGACCTCGCGGTACTCCTGATCGTCGTCGAAATCGAGCTTAAACAGGGCGGCCCGGCGTTTTTCTCGGGCCTCCAGGCGCAGATCGTCCTGATCCTCCCGCCATCTCTGGCGCGACATGACAAGACATGCGCCAAAAGCGATCCGACCCCGCGTTTCAAGTTCGTCAAGACTGAACGGTCCTACGGCGGCATAGGGCGGCGCCAGAAAGGCGCTCCTGCCGCCGTCGTCCTCCTCGATATGGCCGATCGTTACAGTATCGAGGATTCCCATCGAGCCGTTCCAGACGACCCATTCCTCTTTGTCCGTCATGCCGCGCGCTTTCATGCATGAGCCGGCGCCGCGACCCCGTCTTTTTGTGTGAAAGGGTTCGCGATAGCTGGACCGTTCCTGCGTCCATGCATGTTCAAAGCCAGAGACGCGCGCCCCGCGGGCGACAGGTAAAGAAAGCGGCGGCGGACGAGAACTGGGAGCGCCACAAATCGCGCCAGCCGCTATCACACGTGGGAAGCAAGCATCAGAATCGATCCGCTAGAGCGAGTTAATTTGGAGCATGTTCTGATCGAAAAAGTCGATCAACTTTTTCGGAACATGCGCTAGAAATCGTCAAACAAGCTTCAGCAGAATATGGCGTTTGCGCCCGAGCGAGAGTTTGACGACGTCGCCCTTGGCGTCGTCAGGGCCGATGATCGCGCGCTCATCCGTGACCGTCTTGTCATTGATCTTGAGGCCGCCGCCCTTGATCTGGCGCCGCGCTTCGCCGGTCGAGGCGACGAGCCCCGCCTTGACGAAAGCCGCAAGCGCGCCAAGCCCGGCCTCGATCTCGCCGCGCGCAATTTCGATAGAGGGCAGGCTTTCCGCCAAGACGCCTTCCTCGAAGGTTTTTCTAGCCGCCTCGCTCGCTTGCAGCGCCGCCTCCCGGCCGTGAACCATGGCGGTCGCCTCGGTCGCCAGCACCTTCTTGGCCTCGTTGATCTCGGCGCCGCCGAGCGCTTCGAGCCGGGCGATCTCCTCCATCGGCAATTCGGTGAAGAGCTTGAGGAAGCGCCCGACGTCCTGATCCTCGCAATTGCGCCAATATTGCCAATAATCGAAGACCGGCAGCATCTCTGCGTTGAGCCAGACAGCGCCGGCGGCCGTCTTGCCCATCTTTGCGCCCGAGGCGGTCGTCAAAAGCGGCGCCGTCAAAGCATAGAGCTGGGCCGCTCCCATCCGCCGGCCGAGATCGATGCCGGTGACGATATTGCCCCATTGATCGGAGCCGCCCATCTGCAGCACGCAGCCATAGCGCTTATGAAGCTCGACGAAATCATAGGCCTGAAGGCACATATAGTTGAATTCGATGAAGGAGAGCTCATGCTCGCGTTCGAGCCGCAGCTTCACCGAATCCATCGCCAGCATGCGATTGACTGAGAAATGCCGCCCGACGTCGCGCAGGAAGTCGATGTAATTGAGCTTTGCGAGCCATTCGGCATTGTCGGGCGACAGCGCATCTGTCTTGCCTGAGCCGAAGGTGAGAAATCTCGAAAAGACCTGATTGATGCTCCGCTTGTTCGCTTCAATCGTCTCCAGCGGCAGGAGCTTGCGGCTCTCATCCTTGCCGGAAGGATCGCCGACGCGCGTCGTGCCGCCGCCCATCAGCGCAATCGGCTTGCCGCCGGTTTTCTGCAGCCAGCGCAACATCATGATCGACAAGAGATTGCCGACATGAAGCGACGGCGCCGTACAATCGTAGCCGACATAGGCGATGAGATCGCCGCTTTTCGCGTTCAGATCGAGCCCGGTCAGGTCGGAGCATTGATGCAGAAAGCCGCGCTCGATCAGCACGGCGAGAAAGTCGGACGTGGGACGGAAATCGTCGGACACAAGCAATTCCTTTGAGGGCGCCTACCAGTTCAGCAGGCTCCGGCGCGCGGCCGCATGACGGGCGTGGTTTAAGAGGAACGTGGCTCTTATGCAACGCTCCGCGTTTTAATGCGCAGGGAAGCGCCGCAAAGCGCTGATTTCGCCCTACTGCGGCAAGGTCTCGGGTTATCGTTCGGTTTCGAGGAGAACCTGGCGATGAGTCTCACCCGCGCGATAGGCCTCATGAGCGGCACCTCAATGGATGGCGTCGACGTCGCCTTCATCGAGACCGATGGAGAAGATGCGATCGCGCTTCGCGCCGCGGGATTCTTCCCTTACACGCAGGAGGATCGCGCGCTTTTGCGTAGCGCCCTCGACGACGCCCGCTCGCTCGAGGACCGGCGCGCGAGGCCGGGAGCCTTGGCGCCGGCGGAGGCGATGGTCACCTCCCGCCACGCCGAGGCGGTGGAGCGGTTTCTCGCGGCGGAGAACATTGATCGCGCGACGATCGATCTCATCGGCTTTCACGGCCAGACCGTCTTGCACCGGCCCGAGCGGGGCCTGACCGCGCAGATCGGCGATGGCGCCGGGCTCGCCGAAAAGCTCAAGCTCAAGGTCGCCTATGATTTTCGCGCCGCCGATGTTTTGCGCGGCGGCCAAGGGGCGCCGCTTGTGCCCGTGTTTCATCGCGCCCTCGCCGCCGCGGCGGGTTTCGCCGAGCCCGTGGCGATCATCAATATTGGCGGGATCGCCAATGTGAGCTTCGTCGAGGCGGACAAGGAGCCGATCGCCTTCGACGCAGGACCCGGCAATGCGCTGGTCGACGACTTGATGCTGGCGCGCACCGGCGCGGCGATCGATCGCGACGGAGCGGCGGCGGCGAAAGGCAAGGTGGACGAGGCGCTTTTGAGCGAGCTTCTCGCCCATGCGTTTTTCGCGCTCGAGCCGCCAAAATCGCTCGACCGCAATGATTTTTCAGGCGCCGCCGTGGCTCGGCTCGGGCTCGATGATGCGGCGGCGACCCTCACCGCCTTTACCGCGGCGGGGATAGCCCGCGCCTTCATGCACTTGCCGTCGCAGCCGACGCTCGCCATCATCTGCGGCGGCGGGGCCCGCAACCCGACGCTGATGCGCGAGCTGTCGCTGCGTCTGTCGTGCCGGGTCGCCAGCGCGGATTCTTTCGGCTGGTCGGCGGACGCCATGGAGGCCCAAGCCTTCGCCTATCTGGCGGTGCGCTGCGTGAAAGGCCTGCCGATCACCTTTCCGACGACGACCGGCGCGCCGGCGCCCTTGTCGGGCGGCGTCTTGGGCGAGCCGAACGGTCGCTGAGGTTTTTTCGGCGCATGACTGAAGGCGAGGTTACGGGGCAAAGTTACAGCACAGCAGGACAAACCCGCTGCTTGCGCTCTGCATTAGTCATGCGGCGCACTCCACAGATGAATCAGCTTTGCCTCTAGGCAACGCCAAAGCTGCTTACCATATGCTGCGCCGAAGAATGGTTCTTCGTGGAGAATGTCATGACCTCAATTCCGGAGAAAGCGCATCCCGAATCTTTGGGCGTCCTCTCAAAGATTTGGGCTTGGCTCGTGCAGCTCCGAGCCTTGCTCGTCTTGGTGTTATTGATTGTCACGGTCGCTTTGGTCGCAGCGCGGGCCGGATCGCCAATTTCCTGCGAGCGTCACCGAGGCGCTTTTAACAAAGATTTTTCGCCGGATTTCGATATCGACAGAACCGATTGCCGCATATCGTGGATCAAAAATTCCCCGACAATCCAATTTTGGGGTGTCCGACCTTATGTCGGCGTTCGCTGGTGATAGGGATGCGGGGCGCGCGCCGAGTTATTACATCACATCTTCAGTAAGCGCGGCCGCGTGGCCTGGATTCTTGAGCGGCCATAGCGGGTCACGCTCATAGCGACGCAGGCCACCCTTCGGCTGGTCGGCGGACGCTACGGATGCGCGGGCCTTCGCCTCTCTGGCGCTGCGCATTTCACGCCGCGTCCTACCGCCGCTCGGCTGGCTCGCTGCGGGTCGGCGTCGGCAGCTTTGGCGGATTGCCGAGGCGGCGGTCGAGATAGAGCCCTACTTCCTCGATCAGAGGCTCGACGCAATTTTCGAAGAAATGATTGGCGCCGGGGATCACGGCATGCTCGATTTGAATGCCCTTTTGCGTCTTGAGCTTCTCGATGAGGCCGGTGACTTCCTTCAAAGGCGCGACGCGATCCTGATCGCCATGCACGAAAAGCCCGGACGAAGGGCAGGGCGCGAGGAAGGAGAAGTCGAACCGATTGGCCGGCGGCGCGATCGACACGAAGCCTTCGATCTCCGGCCGACGCATCAGGAGCTGCATGCCGATCCAGGACCCGAAGGAAATGCCGGCGATCCAGCAGGCGCGGGCCTCCGGGTTGATCGCCTGCGCCCAGTCGAGCGCCGCCGCCGCGTCGGATAATTCGCCCTGGCCGTGATCAAATCCGCCCTGCGAGCGTCCGACCCCGCGAAAATTGAAGCGCAACACGGCGAAGCCGCGCTCCGCGAAGGCATAATAAAGATTATAGACGATTTGATTGTTCATCGTCCCGCCGAATTGCGGGTGCGGATGCAAAATGATCGCAATCGGCGCGCCGCGCACGGTCGAGGGGTGAAACCGTCCCTCGATGCGGCCGGCCGGACCGTTGAACATGACCTCGGGCATCGTGACTCCCTGATATAGTGGACTGTAGAATAGCCAAACCGTCCGGCTGGCGCCGGGACGAGACCTGGAGGTTCGAACCGGCGCCAGCCAATTCGACCCGAGGTCTTCCCTGAGCCTAGGCGTAATTTCGCAACGTCGGCGGCTTGCGCGCCTTCGTGGCGGCTTGCTTGACTTGCGAACCGGGCGGCGACTAAATGCAAACGTAGCGTTTACAACTGTTTGGGTCGGGCTCGCGGAATTCGGACGAGACGCGCCGAACGTCGGCGCTCCAGGCGAGACCAGAAATCTTTCTTAGCACGTTCGCTGGGAAGGATTGCAAGCACTTTGCTCGTCGCGCCGACAGTTTGTTCTTTTGCTGACTTTATGGATGTTTCGCCGTGCCGCGGCCGCGAGCCTATCTCGACCATAACGCCACGACGCCTTTGCACCCGGCGGCGCGCGAGGCGATGTGCGCCGCGTTCGATCTGCGCGGCAACGCTTCTTCCGTCCATGCCGAAGGGCGCGCCGCGCGCCTCATGATCGAGGAGGCGCGGGCGGAGCTCGCCGCTTTCGTCAATGCGCCGGCCGGCAATGTCGTCTTTACGTCTGGCGGGACGGAGGCGCTCAATTTGGCGCTGACGCCGCATATGCAGGCAGGCGGAGCGAAAGCGGGGCTGTTTGACGTGCTTCTGGCGGGCGCCGGCGAACACGCCGCGGTTCTTGCCGGGCATCGATTTCCTGCGGCGACTGTCGAGCTCATTGACTTGACGCGCGACGGGCTCTTCGATCTCGAAGCGCTCGACAGGGCGTTGCTCCGTCACACGGGGCGGCGCGTGATGCTGGCTTTGCAGGCGGCCAATAATGAGACGGGCGTCATCCAGCCGGTCGCCGCTGCGGCCGAACGCGTTCACGCCATTGGCGGGGCCCTGGTCTGCGACGCGGTTCAGGCCGTCGGCAAGATCGATTGCGACATCGCGCGCTTGGGCGCGGACGCGATGGTCGTGTCGGCGCATAAGTTTGGCGGCCCGCAGGGCGTCGGGGGGCTTTGCTTCGCCTCCAAGGCCTCCCACATAGAAGAGGCGCTCGTGCGCGGCGGCGGGCAGGAGCGGGGCCTTCGCGCTGGGACCGAAAACGCCGCCGGAATCGTGGGCATGGCTGCCGCTATTCGCGCCGCCCGGACGAGGCGCGAGCAGGAAGCGGCGGCCTTGGCCAATTGGCGCGATCGGTTAGAGGCCGATATTGCGCGCGCCGTCCCCGGCGCCGTTTTCTTTGGCGCCGGATGTGCGAGATTGCCGAACACCTCTTGCTTTGCGGTTCCTGGCATCGAGGCACAGGTCTTGCTTATGTGTTTGGACATGGAAGGCGTGGCAGTGTCCTCGGGTTCGGCCTGCTCGTCCGGCAAAGTGAAGCGCTCGCATGTTTTGGCGGCGATGGGCGTGGAGCCGGACTTGGCGCGCGGGGCAATTCGGGTCAGTCTGGGTTGGGACTCGCGGGTCGAAGATTGTGTTATGTTCATTCGGGCGCTTGAAACAGCGGTCGGCGTAATTAAAGCGAGGCGTAGCAAAGCGGCGGACGGAATGCGCCGCGCAAGCTGATCGGGATTTCTCCCGGTTGACAATGAGGTCTCAACCAGCGGTCCTTGAAACCGCCAAGGTGAGGAGAATGGTATGGCTGCGGTTCAGGAGACGGTCGATCGCGTCAAGTCGATCGACGTTAACGAGTATAAGTACGGATTTTTCTCGGACATTGAGTCGGACAAGGCCCCGAAGGGTCTGAATGAAGACATTGTTCGGTTCATTTCAGCAAAAAAGAACGAGCCGGCTTGGCTCACGGAATGGCGGCTCGAGGCGTATAAGCGCTGGCTGACCATGCGCGAGCCGGAGTGGGCCCGCGTCGATTTTCCAAAAGTCGATTATCAGGATCTTTATTACTATTCGGCTCCGAAGACAGCGGCCGGACCGAAGTCGCTCGACGAGGTTGATCCCGAGCTGCTGAAGGTCTATGCGAAGCTTGGCATCCCGCTCCAGGAGCAGGAGGCCTTGGCCGGGGTCGTCAATCCGGAGCGCAAGATCGCGGTCGACGCGGTGTTCGACTCGGTCTCTGTCGTGACGACCTTCAAGGAAGAGCTGAGCAAGGCGGGCGTGATCTTCTGCCCGATCTCGGAAGCGGTGCACACGCATCCCGAGCTCGTCCAGAAATATCTCGGCTCGGTCGTGCCGACGACGGATAATTACTATGCGACGTTGAACAGCGCCGTGTTCTCCGACGGCTCATTCGTCTACATCCCGCCGGGCGTTCGCTGTCCGATGGAGCTGTCGACCTATTTCCGGATCAACGAGCAGAACACCGGGCAATTCGAGCGGACGCTGATCATCGCGGACAAGGGCTCCTACGTATCCTATCTCGAAGGATGCACGGCGCCGAAGCGCGACGAAAATCAGCTTCACGCCGCGGTCGTCGAGCTCATCACGCATGACGACGCCGAAATCAAATATTCGACCGTGCAGAACTGGTATCCGGGCGATTCCGAAGGCAAAGGCGGAATCTATAATTTCGTCACCAAGCGGGGCGATTGCCGTGGCGCCAATTCGAAGATTTCCTGGACCCAGGTCGAGACCGGTTCGGCGATCACCTGGAAATATCCCTCCTGCATTCTGCGCGGCGACAATTCGCGCGGCGAGTTCTATTCGATCGCCATTTCGAACGGAAAGCAGCAGGTCGATTCCGGGACGAAGATGATCCATCTCGGCAAGAACACGACGAGCCGGGTCATCTCCAAGGGCATCTCGGCGGGTAAGTCGCAGAACACCTATCGCGGCCAGATTTCGGCGCATCGCAAGGCGACGGGCGCGCGCAATTTCACCAATTGCGACTCGCTTCTGATCGGCGACACATGCGGCGCCCATACGGTGCCTTACATCGAATCGAGAAACCCCAGCACGCAATTCGAGCATGAAGCCACGACCTCGAAGATTTCCGAGGATCAGCTCTTCTATTGTATGCAACGAGGGCTCTCGGCCGAAGAAGCGACGGCTTTGATCGTCAATGGCTTCGTTCGCGATGTTCTGCAGCAGCTGCCGATGGAGTTCGCGGTGGAGGCTCAGAAGCTGATCGCGATCTCCCTCGAAGGGAGCGTCGGCTGACGCGAGCCGGCGCATGCGAGCGAAGGGCTGGCCGCGATCGTCGATCGGCCCTTCGCGCAAAGCGACGCCCAATCTTTTGCTGCGGATAACAGGACCTGGATGTCCCGGCGGGCGCGAATAGAGCGCGCCGCTTCCGGGCCGACGGCAAGACAAGCCCGGCGGCCTCACCTTTCGAGTGGAAACGAGGACTTAAACACAATGCTCGAAGTCAAAAATCTCAATGTTTCGATCGGCGGACGCAAGATCCTCAATGATTTCAATCTCACCGTTCAGGACGGCGAGGTCGCGGCGATCATGGGCCCGAACGGAACCGGCAAGTCGACGCTGTCCTACGTCATCGCCGGCCGCAAGGATTACACGGTCGAGACGGGCGAGGTCTTTCTGAACGGCGTCAATCTCCTTGAGCTAGAGCCGGACGTGCGGGCCGCCAAAGGTCTCTTCCTCGCGTTCCAATATCCGCTCGAAATCCCCGGCGTCGCGACCTTGACCTTTCTCAAGGCGGCTTTGAACGCGCAGCGCAAGCAGCGCGGCGAAGAAGAATTGTCGACGCCCGATTTCATGAAGCGCGTCAAGCAAGCCTCCGACAAGCTTGGGATCAAATCCGATATGTTGAAGCGGGCGCTCAACGTCGGCTTCTCCGGCGGCGAGAAGAAGCGGATGGATATTCTCCAGATGGCGCTGCTGGAGCCTTCCTTCGGCATTCTCGACGAGACCGATTCCGGGCTCGACATTGACGCGCTGCGCGTCGTCGCCGAGGGCGTCAATTCGCTGCGCGCGCCGAACCGCGGCTTTCTCGTCATCACCCATTATCAGCGGCTGCTCGACTATATTGTGCCCGATACCGTGCATGTGATGGCCCAAGGTCAGATCGTTCGGACCGGCGGGAAGGAACTCGCGCTCGAGCTCGAAAAGAGCGGCTATCGCGATTACGTGACCGAGCAGGCCGTCGCCTAAGGGGAAGTTGATATGACCGCTCAAATCATCCCCACGCGAACGCAAGCTGAAACCGCCTTGGCCGAAGCCTTCGGCGCCGCCAAGGCGACGCTGCCGGGCGGCGCAGAGGTGGCCAAATTGCGCGAAGATTCCTTCGCGGCCTTTCACGCAACGGGCCTCCCGCACCGTCGGATCGAGGCCTGGCACTATACCGATCTGCGCACGCTGATGCGCGAGGCCCTGCCGATCGCGCCGCTCCCTAGCGCTGCGGCGATCGAAACCCTTCGGGCGGAATTGACTGCGTCGGGCGCCCCCGGTCAGCGCCTTGTCCTCGTCGATGGCGTGTTCGCGCCGGAATTGTCTGATTCACTGCCGGCGGGCGTCACGGTTCGATCGCTTGCTTCGGTGCTGACCGAGGGCCGCCCCGACCTCATCACATTGCTATCGGGACAAAATCTCGGCGCCAAGGATCCGATCGTGTCCTTGAACGCGGCCTTGATGCAGGACGGCGTCGTGATCGAGGCTGCGCCAGGCGTGGAGATCGCCGAGCCCATCAACCTCATCTACGCCACAGCCACGAGCGCGCCGGCCGCGCGCTTCTCGCGCTCGCTGGTGGTTGTCGGGGCGGGGGCCTCGATCCGCGTCGCCGAGTCGAGCTTTGGCCAAGGCGGGCGCACCGGCCAGACCTTCGGCTGCCTGATCGTTTCGGTCGGCGACGGGGCGAAATTCGACCATACCGCGATGGTGACGGAGACGGTTCCTGGAAGCGTGCGGCTCGACAGCTTCATCGCCCATGTAGGCGCAAAAGCGAAGTTCGACAGTTTCGCGCTCATCACCGGCGGCGGCCTTGTGCGGAGGCAGATTTTCCTGCGCTTCGACGGCGCCGATTCGGAAGGCTCGCTGAGGGGCGTGTCGCTTCTCCGCGGCCGCGAACATGCCGACACGACCTTGTTCGTCGAACACGCGGCGCCGGGTTGCACGGGCCGCGAAACGTTCAAATATATTCTCGACGAGGAGGCGACCGGGGTCTTTCAGGGCAAAATCCATGTCGCGCCGCATGCGCAAAAGACCGATGGCAGAATGATGAGCAGAGCTTTGCTGCTGTCGGACAATGTGGCGATGAACAACAAGCCGGAGCTTGAGATTTTCGCCGACGACGTCGCCTGCGGCCATGGCGCCACATGCGGCGGCCTGAATGTCGATCAATTATTCTACATTCAGGCGAGAGGCTTGCCTTACGCCGAGGCGGAAGCGCTTCTTCTGGATGCGTTTGCGGGAGAATTGGTCGATGAGATCGGTCATGAGGGATTGATCGAAATCTTTCGTTCGGAGGTCGCCAATTGGCTTTCCGCTCGGGTCAAGGCCTGATCGCGGCGCGCGCCTGCAAGGGCCCATCGGCGAGAGCTTGTCGCCGGCGGGCTTTTCGATAGGCTGACTTGAAGGGTCGGAAGCGGTTGGTCGGAGCGTTGGCTTGACGCGGGACGCCAAGCATGGAGCAGGGCATGAACAAGCACATCACAGCCGAAGCGCCGTTGGACGTAACGCGCATCCGTCAGGATTTCCCGATTCTCGCGAAGGAAGTCTATGGCAAGCCGCTGGTCTATCTCGACAACGCCGCCTCGGCGCAAAAGCCGCAGGAAGTCGTCGATCGCATGGTCCACGCCATGTATCATGAATATGCGAATGTTCATCGCGGCCTGCATTTCCTCGCCAATGCGGCGACCGACGCCTTCGAGGTCGCCCGCGAAAGCGTTCGCGCCTTCCTCAACGCCGGCTCGGTCAATGAGATCATCTTCACGAAGTCGGCGACCGAAGCGATCAATCTGGTCGCCGCCTCGTTCGGACAGGCCTTCATCAAGGAAGGCGACGAGATCGTACTCTCGATCATGGAGCATCACGCCAATATCGTTCCCTGGCACTTCCTGCGCGAGCGCAAGGGCGCGGCCCTGACCTGGGTGGACATTGACGACGAAGGCAATTTCTCCATCGAGGAATTCGAAAAGGCGTTGACGCCGAAGACGAAAATCGTCGCCATCACCCATATGTCGAACATGCTCGGCACGGTGACGCCGGTGAAGGAGATCATCAAGATCGCGCATGAGCGCGGCATACCGGTGCTGATCGACGGCTCTCAAGGCGCGGTGCATCTCGAAGTCGACGTTCGCGATCTCGACGTCGATTTCTATGTCGTGACCGGCCATAAGCTTTACGGGCCGACCGGGATCGGCGCGCTTTACGCCAAGCAGGAATGGCTGGAGAAGCTGCCGCCGTTCCTAGGCGGCGGTGAGATGATCAACGAGGTCACCAAGGATCGCATCACCTATAACGAGCCGCCGCATCGCTTCGAAGCGGGCACGCCGCCGATCGTGCAGGCGATCGGGCTCGGCGCCGCCGTCGACTACATGCAGAAGGTCGGCCGCGCCCGCATTCACGCGCATGAGACCGCCTTGAGCGATTACGCGCATGAACGTTTGTCGCAGATCAATTCGCTTCGCATCTTCGGCCGCGCGAAGGGAAAAGGCGCGATTCTGGCTTTCGAAATGAAAAACGCCCATGCGCATGACGTCGCAACCATCATCGACCGCTCTGGCGTCGCGGTCCGCGCCGGCACCCATTGCGCCCAGCCACTGCTTGCCCGTTTCGGCGTCACGTCAACCTGCCGAGCCTCGTTCGCACTCTACAACACGTTCGAAGAAGTCGATAAGCTCGCCGAAGCTTTGATCAAGGCCGAAGGCCTATTTGCCTAATAAATGAGGAGTCCGTTATGGCCGAATCGGAAACCATCGAAGCCCAAGAAGTCCAGGAAATCCTGCCGAACGAGCCGCAATGGATCTTCGACGGCTCGGTTTTGCCGCATGAGCGGACGCGCTACACGAACGATGTCGTCGCCGCCCTCAAGACCGTGTTCGATCCCGAGATTCCCTGCGACGTCTATGAGCTCGGCCTGATCTACAAGGTGGAGATCGACGAGCATCGCTTGATCAAGATCGAGATGACCTTGACCGCGCCCGGTTGTCCCGTTGCGGGCGAGATCACGCGGTCGATCGAGACGGCGGTCGGGACCGTGCCGGGAACGCTGGGCGTCATCGTCACGATCGTCTTTGAGCCGCCATGGGATCAAGGGCGCATGTCCGACGAGGCGCGCGTCTCGCTCGACATGTTTTGAGCCCTCTCCGGGCGGGCGCCTCGCGGGCTTTCTCGGTTTCGGCCGGGCATGCCCTCCGGCGCTCGCCCGCGCCGTAAAAGCGCAACTCAATCATTGGCCAACGCCTCGCCGCCCTGACGCCTCAAAGGGATCTCATCCCTTGAGCAAGGGTTCGAGCAATTTATCGAGCGCCTCAGGCGTCACCTCGCCGGTTTGCTTCTTGCCATTGATGAAAAAGGTCGGCGTTGCGTTGACGCCGAATTTCTCGGCGGCGTGATCGCGCACCTTGTTGATCTTGTCGTAGAGGTCTTGATTCTTGAGGCAGGCTTCGAAAGCCTCTTGAGTCACGCCGGCTTGCTTGACGAGATTGGCCAAGGATTCGACCGGTTTTTCGGTAAAGGCCCAATTTTTCTGCTGGGCGAAAAGCAGATCGACGATCGCGGTGCGCTTATCGTCGCCGGCGCAGCGGGCCAGCATGAAGCCGGCGGTCGCCAGCGGATCGAGCGGAAATTCGCGCAGGATGAAGCGCACCTTGCCCGCGTCGATATATTTGCGCTTCAGCTCCGGATAGGTCGTCGCGTGAAAGGCGGCGCAATGAGAGCATGTCATCGAGGCGTATTCGACGATGGTGACGGGCGCGTCGCTCTTGCCCAGAACCACGTCAGGCAAGGCCTCGCCCGCCATCAGCTGATCGACAGGCGCGCTGGCGCCTTGGGCCAGAGCCGGCTCCCGCAGATCAGCCACCGCGGCGAAGATTCCGGCGGCCGTCAGTCCGGCCGCCGCCGCGATCTCTAGGAATTTGCGGCGGCTTTTCAGGGACGCCGGGGATTTATTGGGCGAACGCATAAATTTGATCCATCCGTTAGGGCGGAGATTGGCCCAACGGCCAAGCTTGAACACGAGCCTATACTGGCGGCGCAGGTAAAACCATCCAGGAAAAACTATCAAGGAGCGGCACGGTTTTTTGATCTCAATCGCCGCGCGCCCGCCGGCTCAGCGCGTGGGCGCCGAGTCGAGCCAGAGCCTGGCGCAAGCCCTCATCCTTGATATTGCTCACGAGATTTTCGGCCTCTTTCGCGGCGATAGGGTCGGGCACCGAACGCGCGAGCCGCGCGGCGGCGCGGCGCTCCACAGGGCCCTGCTTCAGCGTAAGGCGCGTGACGCAGCGCCAGCCGAGATGGGCGTTGACGCGCTCGATGACGGCGCCGGAGAGATGCTGCAATTCGAGCGCAAATCCAGTCTCGACGCGCACGATCAGGGTCGCCGAAGCATCCGCCGCATGCCGATCGCGCGCCGGCCATTGCAGCTTGATCGGCTGGGACATTGCGGCGAGCCTCTCGCCGACAATGTCGTCCCAATAGAGGATAAGGTCGGATTGGCCAAACCCTTGACGCGCCAGAACGGGATCAATCACAGCTCCGACGAGATCGGCGAGCGGTCGCGACCAAGAGCCTTTGTTGGACTGCTGTTTCCGCATCGGCCTCGCGTCCTGTCCTCGTCTTATACCCTAGTTTCGCCGTGGGAGGTCAATGCTGCGGACGGAGTGCTTTCGCGCGCTCTTTTCGAGCCGGCCGAGGGCGCGCAAGGCGAAATCACGCGGCGCCGGCGTGCAGCGCGGCCGCGCGTTTCCTCAGCTCCTCGGGTGAAACATCCTCCTTGTGGGTGGCGATCCACCAGCGATGCCCATAGGGGTCTTCGAATTTGCCGCCCCGGTCGCCGTAAAAGAGATCCTCGACCGGCCGCAGGATTTTGAGGCCTTCGCCGACCGCCTGGCTCGTGAAGGCGTCGACATCCTCGACATAGAGGTGGATCATGATCGGCGTCCCGCCGATTGTCTGGGGACTCAACGCGTCATGATCGGGGAACTCGTCCGAGAGCATGATCCTGGCTTGGCCGATCTCGAGTTCGGCGTGGCCGATCGTGCCCTCATGTCCGATGCAAAGCATTTCCACCGCGCCGAAAGCTCTTTTGTAGAAGTTGATGGCTTCGCTGGCGTTGCGCACGCTGAGATATGGTATCGCTCCCTGATGACCCTCCGGGATAGGCTTAGCTGCCCCGCTCATCGATTGCTCCCCTGATGACGTCTGCCCACAAATCGCATGCCCGGTGGACGAATGATCGAAGAATTGGCGCAAGAATTGACCTGCGGCGGGAACACTCGGCCGCGATCAATTCCTGGCTTTGCTTCTCATGACTATGCGCATGGCAGGAGAGCGGCTAAACAAGGCGCATGTATGACGTTGTTCATGAACCGTTAATCACGCCGTCCTGCGCCGCCGCCGCGCTGGACTGGTATGACCGCCATCGCCGCGCGCTGCCTTGGCGATCCGAGCCGCACGAGAAAGCCGATCCTTACGTGGTCTGGCTTTCCGAAATCATGCTGCAACAAACGACGGTTGCGGCGGTCAAGCCTTATTTCGCGGCCTTTCTGGCGCGCTGGCCCAATGTCAGCCTTTTGGCGCAAGCCCCGATCGACGAGGTGATGCGGCAATGGGCCGGGCTCGGCTATTATTCGCGCGCGCGCAATCTCCACGCCTGCGCCAAACGGGTCGCTGGCGAGTTCGATGGGCGGTTTCCCGACACGGAGGCGGCGCTGCGCAAGTTGCCGGGTCTCGGGCCGTACACGGCGGCGGCGATCGCCGCGATCGCCTTTGGGCGGCGGGCGGCGGTGGTCGACGGGAATGTCGAGCGCGTGGTCGCGCGGCTTTTTGCGATCGCGGCGCCGTTGCCCGCCGCCAGGGCCCTGATCAGGGAAAAGGTCGAGGCGTTGACGCCCAGCGCGCGGCCGGGCGATTTCGCGCAGGCGATGATGGACCTCGGCGCGACGATCTGCACGCCGAAACAGCCTGCCTGCGCCATTTGTCCCTTGCTGGACCATTGCGCGGGCCGGGCGTCGGGAGAGCCGAGGCGTTTTCCGGTCAAGGCGCCAAAACGGGAGCGGCCGCGCTGGCGCGGCGCGGCCTTCTTCGTGCGGCGCGCGGATGGCGCGATCCTCGTCCGCACGCGCCCGCCGAAGGGCTTGCTCGGGGGCATGGTGGAAATTCCAGGAACCGCATGGAGCGCCGATTTCGACCCTGGCGCAGCGTTGCGCGAGGCGCCTATTCACGCGCCCTACCGGAAGCTTGAGTCCGTGGTGGAGCATGTGTTCACGCATTTTGCGCTCAGGCTCGATATTTATGTGGCGGAGATCGCGCGGACGAGCCGCGCGCCAGCGGGGTGCCGCTGGGCGTTGGAGGGCGACCTCGACAAGGAGGCCTTGCCGAGCGTTATGCGCAAAGTAGTTGAAGCCGCGCGCAAAGGCGGCAAATTATTCGGCGGGGGAGATTGAGCCATGACCAGGCGGCGCGGCGCGGAGCCGCAAATCACTCTGACCGAAGGGTCGATCCGCGTGCTGTGGGGCGACAAGGTCCTGACTATCCCGCATGCGCCCGGACTGCCCGACGCCAAGGATCAAGCCGATTTCATTGTCGATCTCGACGCCATCCTGAGTTGGGACGCGCCCAATGACGCCAATGCAATCGAAGTCGCGGAGCTGCAGAAAATCGTGCAAGCGATCGAAACGGAGTTCGAGCGGCTCGGGCTCGTGGTGGAGTTCGAGTAGACATGCGCTCCACGACCGGCGTCGCAGGCGTTCTCAAGAGACGCGCGAAATTGTAGGCTGCGGCATAAAATTGGAGACGGACAACGCGACGGCGTCGCGATCCGCGGATGACGACGACGCGCTGCGCTGTTAAGCTTCTCCGGTCGTAACGTTTACGACTGGAGAAAGAAGCCATGGATCGAAGATCATTCGTGACATCGGTGCTGTTGTCGGCAGGCGTTCTCGCCGCCGCCGTAGGAGCGGCCAGCGCGTTGACCGCAGCCGCGCCCCGCGAGCAACTGGCGCCGGCGGACAACGCCGACATCGAAAACGTCTGGTGGCGGCGTCGCGTGTATCGGCGGCGCTGGTATCGCCGCCGCTGGCGGCGCTGGTGAGCAAAATCGGTTGGAGAGCCGCCAACCGTGACGCACAAGACCGACGACCGCGCGGCAATCATGCGCGGGCGGCTGGCGGGAGCAATTAGGCGAGTGGGGGCGTTCGAGCGTCCCCATACGGCCCAGGAGCTCCAATTCAAATTGCGCCCCGCCGGAAAATTTTGAGCATTGCCACGGCGCCTCTCGGCCGCTGGCGTAGCTTTGCTTCGAGCGCGCCGTTCACTAAAGCCTATTCCGCAGCCTCGCGTAGGCTCGCCCTTGCCTTTGCGCGTAAAGCGTCGATGGGCTCATATTTTCCGTCGCGAAAAAACTGCCAGAATGTCCAGCCATTGCAGGCCGGCAGGCCTTGGGCCAGAGCGCCGATCTTGTGGATCGATCCGGCGATCGCGCCGAGCGAGACCGCGCCGTCGGCCCGCACGATCACGGCATGCCGTCTTTTTTCATCGACGAGCGTCTCGCCGGGCTGGATCAACCCGGCCTCGACGAGCGAGGCGAAGGCGATGCGCGGCTCCGATCTTTTGCTCGGGACCGTCGCGATCGCCTCATGCGGGAGCATCTCGATCTTCGCTATCCTTGCTTGTGCGGCGGATGCGTAGGAGGGCTCGCGTTCGACGCCGATGAAATTGCGCCCGAGCCTTTTGGCGACCGCGCCCGTCGTGCCGGAGCCAAAGAACGGGTCGAGGACAAGATCGCCCGGATTCGAGGCGGCGAGCATGATGCGGGCGAGCAAGGCTTCGGGTTTTTGCGTCGGATGGATCTTGCGGCCGGAGGCGTCCTTGAGGCGCTCGGCGCCGGTGCAGATCGGAAAAAGCCAATCGGAGCGGACCTGGCAATCCTCATTGCCGGCCTTCAGCAATTCATAATTGAACCGATAGGTCTTCGCCCCGACGCCCTTCGCCGCCCAGATCAGCGTCTCATGCGCATTGGTGAAGCGCCGGCCGCGAAAATTCGGCATCGGATTGGCTTTGCGCCAGACAATATCGTTCAAGATCCAAAAGCCCTGATCCTGCAGGATCGAGCCCACCCGGAAAATATTGTGATAGGAGCCGATCACGAAAATCGTCGCGTCCGGCTTCATGATTTTACGCACGGCGTCGAGCCAGGCCCGCGTGAAATCATCATAGTCGGAGAAGCTCGCGAACTTGTCCCAATCATCGTCCACGGCGTCGACGAGACTTTGGTCCGGCCGCGACAGCGCCGCCTCGAGCTGCAGATTATAGGGCGGATCGGCGAAGACGAGATCGATGGAATTGGGCGGCAGCCGGGCGAGCTCATCGAGACAATCGCCGACGATGATCGAGTTCAAGGGAAGCGCCGCGGCGGGCGGGGTCGAAGCAGGCCCGGCCAGACGCTGCCTGACGGAGCGCGGCGCGGAAATCCCGGTACGCGCAACCTTGATCCGGGATTTCGCGCCGGCTAGTCCGGCATTTAGGGTACGCATGAATGATGACCGATACGCAACTCGCAAGCGAACGTTGCGTCACGCGCGGTAAAGACCGCGTTTAAGCCGACAATTTTAATCTGTCTCTTTTTCGCACGGTTCCGATGTAGAATTGCCCTCGGACGCCTTGAACGGGCTGAAGCTCAGCCGGTGAAAAGCGCAGGGGCCGTGCTCGGCGATCGCTGCGAGATGGGCCCGCGTGGCGTAGCCGACATGCTGGCTGAAGCCATAGACGGGATGGCGGGCGCAGAGCCGGCGCATGAGGCGGTCGCGGGTCACTTTGGCGATGATGGAGGCGGCGGCGATCGACAGGACCGCCGCGTCGCCCTTGACGATCGTCTCGGCGGGGCAGGGCAGATCTGGCGGCGGATCATTGCCGTCGATCAGAACATGGCGGGGCTCGACGGACAGCGCGAAAAGCGCCCTGCGCATGGCGGCGAACGTCGCCTGGCGAATGTTGATTGCGTCGATTTCCGCCGCGCTCGCGAAACCGACGGAGACAGCGATGGCGCGCCGCATGATTTCTTCGTAGAGAGACTCGCGCGCGTCTTGCGCCAGGAGCTTCGAATCGTTCAGCCCGGCCGGCAGGTCGCGCGGATCGAGAATGACGGCCGCGGCGGCGACCGGCCCGGCGAGCGGGCCGCGCCCCACCTCGTCAACGCCCGCCGCCGGCCAGACGTCTCGCTTGAGGAGCCGCCTTTCGATGCGAAAGTCAGGCTTCGCCATAGAGCTGCCCCAGCGCGTAGGTTCGAGCGCGGTCATCGAAGCGCAAGAAAATTGATCCAGATTGACCGATCAGCCCGTTTGGGAGCTAGGCGACATCTGGGCCGCATCCGTATATAAGATTTGCTCAATGAGCTAGTTCGGGCAAGGCCGCCCTTGAGCGCTGCTGGGCGGCGTCAAAATCGGGTTCGCCGCCATCGCCAGGCGGAAAGCGGGATAGGGAAGCACGAATGGTCAAGATCCTTCCGGTCATCATGTGCGGCGGTTCGGGGACGCGGGTCTGGCCAGAATCCCGAGAGAGCCTGCCGAAGCAATTCATCTCGCTGGTCGGCGCGCATTCGACATTTCAAATGGCGCTCGAGGCCCTCGACGACAGCGTCTTCGAGACGCCGATCGTCATCTCCAATCATGATTATCGCTTTCTCGTCGCCAATCAATTGGCGCAGGTGAAGCGCGAGGCGCGAATCATCCTCGAACCGGTCCGCCGCGACTCCGGACCGGCCGTCGCCGTCGCCGCCGAGCTTGCGGCGCAAGCAGGGCCGGATACGATCGTCGCGGTGCTCGCGGCCGATCATGTGGTGCAGGACAAGCCGGGCTTCGTGGCGCTGTGCAAGCAGGCCGCAGAGGCGGCCGCGCTCGGCTATATCGTGACGCTCGGCATCAAGCCGAGCGGACCCGCGACCGGATATGGCTATATCAAGCCCGGCAAGGCGGTAACCCTCGACGGCAATGTGTTCAAGGTCGCGGGCTTTGTTGAAAAGCCGGACGCAGCCACCGCGGAACAATATGTCGCCGAAAATTATCTCTGGAACTCCGGCAATTTTTTCTTTCGCGCCGATGTCATGCAGGCTGAGCTTCGGCTGCACGAGCCGCTCATCGCGGAGGCTGCGGCTGAAGCCGTCGCCAAGTCTCGGCAGGATTTGAATTTCATCGTCCTCGACGCGGACGCTTTTGCTCGGGCGCCGAAAATATCAATCGATTACGCCGTCATGGAGCGCACCGACAAGGCGGCTGTCGTCCCCGCCGACATCGGCTGGTCCGATGTCGGAAACTGGTCTGCGGTGTGGGAACTGTCGGACCGCGACGAGAGCGGCAATTCGATCCGGGGCCATGGCGTCGTCATGAACGCGTCGAACGTTCATGTCCGCTCCGACGACCATTTGACCACGGTTGTCGGCGTCGACGACGTCATCGTCATCACCACGCAAGACGCCGTGCTAGTGCTCAACAAGGCGCATGGCGATCAGGTCAAGCAGCTCGTCGATCGCCTCAAGACTGAAAACCGGCCGGAGGCTCTGGCGCATAAGCGCTGCTATCGCCCATGGGGCTATTATCAGTCGGTCGATTCGGGATCGCGCTACCAGGTTAAGCGCATCGTCGTGAAGCCCGGCGAGCGCTTGTCGCTGCAGAAGCATTTCCACCGCGCCGAGCATTGGATCGTCGTCAAGGGCACTGCGGAAGTCACGCGCGACAATGAGATTCATCTCGTGCATGAGAACGAGTCGATCTATCTGCCGATCGGCGCCGTGCATAGAATGGCCAATCCGGGTCGGATCGATCTCGAATTGATCGAAGTGCAGACCGGCTCCTATCTCGGCGAGGACGACATCGTTCGCATCCAGGATGTCTATAATCGCGGGTGAGCTGCGCTCAGAGCGTGTCCTTTAAGGCGGTCGGTCGACCTTTTTTAAAGCGTGCTTTGACTCTTTGAGTTTGAAGTTGGCGGCGCAAGAATCTGTCGTGCGAACGCCGACAAGCGCAGTAACGGCTCGTGGATCGGAATGCTTGTAATTTTTGGGGGATTGCCGGGCGTAGGCAAGACTACGATCGCGCGCGCATTGGCGGTGCGGTTGAAGGCCGTGTATTTGCGCATAGATACGATCGAGCAGGCAATTCGCTCCTCTGATGTTCTGGCCGCCGACGCCGATATGGGGCCGACTGGATATATAGTCGCCTATCATCTTGCGGCGGACAATCTGCGGATGGGGAGGAGCGTCGTTGCGGACTCCGTCAATTCAATGGCGCTGACCCGCGACGCTTACAAAGCGGTCGCGGAGCGTGAAGCTGTCAACTTCTTGGAAGTTGAAGTCATTTGTTCAGACAAGACAGAGCACCGCAAGCGGATCGAAACGCGTGAGTCCGATATTGCGGGACTGGCGCTGCCGACATGGCGAAGCATCGTCGCCGCGCCTTATGAAAGCTGGGGCCGCCCCCATCTTGTGCTCGACACAGCCTCGCTGACGGCGAGGGAAAGTTTGGAGATAATCATAGGCGCTTTGTCCTCGCCGAATTTGCGAACTCCTGAATTCGGAGACCCAGGCGCGCACTGAATTGATCGCGCACGGAGCGATTGAAACAGCTCTTCCGAATTCAATAGGCGTTCTTGAAAGCCTTTGCGGACATGAGGGTGCGCCACAGGATCTGGAGATCGAGCCAGAGCGACCAGTGATCTATGTAATAGAGGTCGTGCTCTATTCTCGCCTTCAGGGTCTCCGGCGTGATTTCGCCGCGCAAGCCGTTGACCTGAGCCCAGCCCGTGATGCCCGGCTTCACATTGTGGCGGCGGGCGTAAAGCGTCACGGATGGTTCGTAGAGTTGATCATGCGCCAGCGCATGCGGGCGCGGCCCGACAAGGGACATATCGCCGAGCAGGACATTCAACAGCTGCGGCAATTCATCGAGATTGGTCTTACGCATGAAGCGGCCGATCCGTGTGACGCGAGGATCCTGCGCCGTCGCCTGTCGAACCCTTCTGTCATCCTCGAGCGTGCGCATTGAGCGGAATTTGAAGATACGAAATGGCTCCTGGTTGAAGCCATAGCGGCGCTGCCGGAAAATCGCCGGGCCCTTGCTGTCTAGCTTGATCGCGAGGGCGAGCGCGACGAAGACAGGCGAAAGAACGGTAAGGGCGGCGAGGGCGGCGACAATGTCGAACAGCCGCTTTCCGACGACATGGGCGGGCGACCATGGCAGCGTCAGATTGAGACTCGAGAGCGGCCCGACATTGGCGACCTTCGCCTTTGTGAAGCGGTCCAGCAAGCAATCCGAGCCGAGATGAAGCGCGGCGGGGATTCGCAGAAACGCGTTGATGCAGCGGTCGATCGCGTCCTTGTCTGTCCAGGGCAGGAGAATGAACACGTCTTCGGGAAGAAAAATTCGCGCCGCAGCCGCCGCCAAGACGAGATCCTCGTCGAGATGATCGCGCCCTCTGAGCACGGTCGCGGTTACGATGCGCATGCCGAAGGCGGCGAGGTCGTAGCGCTGATAGAATTCTTCGATCTGATGCTCATATCCGAGGAGGAGAACCCGCCGCGCCGCCAAGCCGCCGCGCTCGGCGCTGGCGCTCGTCTTGAGCACCTGAGCATAGCGGGCGAGCATGAGCGCAGTGAAGCCGAGGACGAAAAAAAAGCAGACCCAGGCGCGCGACATGTCGGGCGTCGTCTTCATCATGAAGGCGATCATGACGGCGCCTGGAAACGCCAGGCTCCAGGCCAGCCCGCAACGCTGAAAATGCGTCTTGAAGGAGAGATAGCGCTCGTAGGAATATTCGCCGCGGGCGAAACTTATCGCGAGAAACACGGCGCCGACGAGCGCGCCGAATTCATCGATGGGTTCGGCTAAATCGATCTCGCCGTGCTTGTAGATTTGCGTCAGAATATTCGCGGCGAGCCCGCCGAAGGCGATTGCGCAAAGATCGGCGAAAATAGCAACGAACGCGAAGCCGCTCTTGATCCAGGCCTTGGCTTTCCGCGATGAAAGCGTTCGTCTTACGCTTGGGGCGAGCTCGCGGCTGTCGTTTGTCGCCGAAGCTTGGTTCACGGACATGATCTGGCTCCCATACGAACCCATGATTTGAGCGCGTCAGGGCAAGCCCTTCGAGTCGGTTCCGGCTCAGCCGCCGCCCGTTGGTTCGCCCGCGCCCCCTTGACGGCTTGGCCTTGGCGAAGCATCGTAATCAGAGCGCGTTAATAGATGCGGGTTTGTCAGCACTCATGTTTAGGATTTCCGGTCTTTTCGCGATTTTTCTTCTGGCGGCGGCTGGCGTCATCGGGGGTTTTTGTTCGGCAGTCTCGGCGCGTCCTCTCACGCCCGCGGAGCGGCGCTACTTTCCCTGGGACGGCATCTTGCCGGAGTGCGGAGATCCGGAGGTGTTGGAGCGCATTCAATCGCGTTTTTATGATCGCGAAAGCGAGTTCTGGAAAACCGGCCTCGAGATCGCCGGTTTCGAAGAGGTGAGGGAAATCGGCTATCGTTCAAACGGCCTCGATTACATTCCGCGGCGCTATTGCGTCGGCCGCGCCTTTTTGAACGATGGGCGGTCGCGTTCGGTTTCTTATTCGATCAACAAGGAGCTCGGGATTACCGGAGTCGGCTTCGGCGTCGAATGGTGCGTCGCCGGGCTTGATCGAAACGACGCTTATTCACCCGCCTGCAAGATGGCGCAGCCCTGACGGATTAGGCTCGCCCATGGCGATGGAGTTCTTTGCGAGACGACGCGGCGCGGCCCTTGCGCTCGCCCTGATCGCCTTTGGCGCGTGGCCGCAATTTTGCGCCGCGCAGGCCCCGTCTCGCGACGGCGACTGCATCTTGGACAGATGCGCCGACAAGGCGCCGCCGGAGGATGGTCGAGGTTCGGAGCCGCCGGCTCCGTCGATCGATTTTCAAAGATCGCGGCGGCGCGGGGGCGGCGGCGTCCCCGGGCAATTCGATTTCTACGTTCTCTCCCTCTCCTGGTCTTCCGGCTTTTGCAAGACGCCGGCCGCCGCCAGGGCGCGCCGGCAATGCGATCCGGGCGCCGATCTCGGTTTCGTCGTTCATGGGCTTTGGCCGCAATATGAGCGCGGCTATCCCACAGATTGCGAGCCTGGCGCGCGCGAGCCTTCGCGGATCGCCTTGCAGGCCGCCGCCGGGCTCTACCCTGATGAAGGGCTCGCTCGGCATGAGTGGCGCAAGCATGGCGTCTGCTCGGGAAAAAGCCCGACGGACTATTTCGCCGATGTCCGCAGGGCGCGCGACGCCGTCACGATCCCGGCGCCGTTCCAAGCCGCTAAGGAGGATCAGACCTGGACTCCGATCGACATTGAGCGCGCTTTCATCGCGGCCAATCGGCGTTTGCGGCCGGGGATGCTCGGCGTGACCTGCGCCGACGGCGTCCTCCAGGAAGTCAGGATTTGTTTCTCCAAGGACTTGCGCGATTTTCACGCCTGCCCGGAGGTCAGCCGTCAAGGCTGCCGCGCGGGGGAGCTTTCCGTTCCGCCGGCGCTTTGAAACTCTGTAACTGTCGCTTGTCCGTCCAGATAAACCGTCGTGCGCGTCATCGCAAAACATCGAGAATATGTCTGGTGATTTAAATGCTAGATCGCGACTTCTTCGAGGATGTTTGCCACGATGTTCACCATACGAACTCAAGCTCGATATGAGTTTTGGCGAGGCTTCGATTTGTCTTGTCGCGGCGAACCAAAAGAGACTGGTCAAAAGAGACTGGCGAGAGTATCGAACGATCTAAAATCAAAAACCGCCGCAGGACCCCGCGACGGTGAGAGCGCTCTAGGCGCCGAAAGAGCGACGCCTAGGCATTAAAAGTCGAAGCTGAGCTGTCCACAGCATCGCCAGTAATCGCTAACGTGTTCCAATCGGCCAAACCGGATACGAACATAACTGTTGACGTGGTGACAGCGTGGTCGTCGTCTAGTCATTTTGACTCCTATCGGGAGTCACAGAGTTGATCAGACGGACGGCTAGTGATATGTTCCCCGGTGGGAAACGGCTATCTAGCCGCCCTATCTGCCGAATGGGTCCTGTGAAACCGCCCCGTCCGGTAAGCTAAACGACGGCTCCTTTGGAGGGTGATGACCTCCTTGGGAGCCGTTCGCATTCTGGCCTAGGTCACGTATATCGCTATTTGGATTCAAATTCAAGTGGCGCCGAGCGTATGATGTGTGTATGTATCTATTAAAAAAGGTAGATACGCCCATGACCGACCCAGCCATCACCAACGCCCTAGCACAACGAAAGCACTTAGAGGAAAAGTTAGCGGAGTGCGAAGCCCGCGCTAAGCGGGTACGCGCACAACTATCTGATATTAATAAATTTATATCCCAATGGGAAAAGCTCTCCGGGCAGCCCGCTTTCAACTCGGTAACGACGGTTGATAAGGGGAATCTGTCTCAAAATAATACGGATTCCGGTTTATCATCGAGGCTTAGAAATCCGAAAAAGGAAAAGGTTGCCACTCTTGTACGAGAGATCTTGGAAGAGCGGGGACGGCCGATGATGAGGGCTGATCTGTATAAGGCTCTGCAATCACGCGGGATACAAATCTACGGGAATGACCCTGAGATGGTGCTTTCCACCATGTTGTGGCGAGTGGGTGAAGAGTTTAAAATTGGGAGATTGAAAAGCGGTGGATATTGGCTTTCAGACAGAGCCGCCCCGGAAGTCCAAACAGAAATCGACACGCGGCCAATTAAGGATGTGTTCAGCTAGGCGGAGACGGGGCTTCTTTACTGGTCCTCACGACTGAATGCGCTTCAATTCTAGTCTTGGGTCAAGCACGGTCCCTTTAGCAGGGATACGGCGCATGGAGATAAATGAATTACCGACACGAATTTCACGCCGGCAATTTCGCCGATGTCTTCAAGCATATCTTTCTGACGCGCATCCTTCTCCATCTCGCAGTGAAGCCGACGCCTTTCCGCTACATTGAGACTCACGCCGGAAGCGGAATCTATGACCTCTCCGGGCCGGAGGCGGAAAGGACCGCCGAGTGGCGTGGCGGGATCGGAAGGCTCGCAGCGGCCAAGCTGCCGCCCGAGGCGCAAAGCCTCGTCCAGCCCTATCTGCAAATCGTCGCGCCGCTCTTTGATGCGAGCGAGCCGCGCTATCCTGGTTCGCCGGCGATCGCCCGCGCTCTATTGCGGCGCCAGGACCGCATGATTCTCTGCGAGCTCCACCCGCCCGCCTTTCAAAGCTTGAAAGCCAATCTCGGCTCTGACGCCCGGGCGAAGCTCATTGAGATCGACGGCTATACGGGGCTCAAGGCCTTCATTCCGCCGGTCGAGCGGCGGGGGCTTGTGCTGATCGATCCGCCTTTCGAAGACGCCAACGAATTCACAAGGCTTGCGCGGGCCATCGAGGCGGCATGGCGCAAATGGGCCACCGGCGTTTACCTTGTATGGTATCCGGTCAAGGACGCGAGCCAGGCGGCGGGTTTTGCGCGAACGCTGGCGCAAGCCGGCGTCAAGCCGCTCTTGCGCATCGAGCTTCAGGTCGACGCCGTGGCGGCTGAATTGGGCCTCGTCCGCTCGGGTCTGATCGTCGTCAATCCGCCGTTTCGTCTCGACGTGGAAGCAGAGCGGATTCTGCCAAGCTTGAGCCAATGCCTGGCGGATCGCAAGCCGGCCTATCAGATCGAATGGCTGGCGAGGGCGTAGGCGCCTTGCCAAAGCTTGACGCTGCTCCACTTTCTTCCAATCGGGCTCGTCGCTTCGACGAATCCGATGCCGAAAGGCCAATTCCGGCTCCCCTCGAAGGGACCGGACAATATGGAACTAAATGGGAAGGGAAATGTCCTATGTCGCAGCAGGGAACGGTCAAATTCTTTAACGCGGACAAGGGCTACGGCTTTATTAAGCCAGACGACGGCGGGCGCGACATCTTCGTCCACATCACGGCGGTCGAGCGCGCCGGCTTGGCCTCGCTGACGGAGGGTCAACGCGTCGCCTACGAGGTCGAACCGGATAAGAAAGGCAAGGGCCCGAAGGCAGTCGACTTGCAATTGGAGTAGAGGGAATATGGAGTAGAGGGAATAGCTTTAAAGGGCGCGCGGCGGCGAAGCTTCGCGCATAATTTATGGCGCCATTTGATTTCAGGCCCGCGGCGCGATTGGCCGCGCGGCGGGGAAGGAGGCTCTTGGCCTTGAGCTGGGCCAGAATGGCCAATATGGAGTTTTGAAGCGACCTAACGGCCTTGTGGCCGTTATTTTTTTGCCGGAGCTTGTTTTGGAGAAGCTGGTCCTGCGCTCGTCGCAGAGCTTGCCTTTTAGGCGGAAGGCTTGAGCCTTCAGTTGATGCGCTGCTGAGCCTATCCCTCGGCGTAGCTGCTTCGGTCTGCCCGAAGCGGAGCCACTCGGCACAAGAATTGAATAATTCTAAGCGCGATTCAGTCACCAAGCTAGGACAGGTTTATGTCGCTCGATCTACCTATCGTATTCAAATACCATGTCTTTGCCTGTTTCACGAAGCGGCCGCCCGGCCATCCGCGCGGGAGCTGCATGGAAAACGGCGCGCAGCCGCTTTGGGATCGCCTGATGCAAAAGGTCGAGGCCAAGCAGCTTCCCGACGTCAATGTGAGCGCCTCGGGATGCCTCAGCTTCTGCCGCGCCGGCCCGCTGATGGTCGTCTATCCGGAGGGGATCTGGTATCACCCCGAAAAAATCGAGGACATTGACGAGATCATTCAATCGCATTTCGTCGAAGGCAATCCGGTCGAGCGCCTGATCATCGTCCCGCAGCGCTGAACCTGCGCGCAGCCGGCGCATAATTCGCTCAATCACGCGTCGGCCCGGGACTTGCTTCGCCCTTGCGGCAAAGTCGCGGGGCACCGCGCAACGCGACAAAATTTCGGTTCGGGAGAAGCATCATGCTGGACACGGCGATCGTCGGCGGCGGCTTGTGCGGGCTCGCGCTCGCCGCTGGCTTGCAGGCGCAGGGGCGGGAGTTCACGCTGTTCGAGGCGCGCCCCAGGCTCGGCGGACGCGTGCTCTCCGTCGCCTCCGAAAAGGCCGGGATGCGGGTCGATCTCGGCCCGACCTGGTATTGGCCTGACACCCAGCCGGGCATGACCAGACTGGTCGCCGATCTCGGGCTCGTCAGCTTTCCGCAGCATGATTCCGGAACCGTCCTGCGGCTGCACGACCACGACAGGAAGGCCGCGCCGAGCGAGAATGAAAGCGTTCACGCGGGCGCACGCCGGGTCGAGGGCGGCATGCTTTCCGTCATCGAGGCCATCGCGAAAAAGATCCCCGAGGAGCGGCTGCGCCTCGAGCAAGCGCTTACGACGATTTTCGATCGCGGCGACCATGTAGAGCTGCATTTCCGCCAGGGCGACTCCTTGCTCGTCGTACAGGCGCGCCGCGTCGTCCTCGCGGTGCCGCCGCGCGTCGTCGAGGAGCAGATCCGCTTCGAGCCGAGCCTCGACGACAATCTGATCGAGGTCATGCGGGAGACCTATACCTGGATGGCCGGCGAGGCGAAGGCTGTGATCGCCTATGATCGCCCGCTTTGGCGCGAGGCCGGCAATTCCGGCAACGCCTATGTCACGCATGAGCAGGCGGTCCTCGGCGAGATATTCGACGCCTGCGACGCCACCGGGACGCGCGCGGCGCTCGGAGGCTTTCTCGCGCTGCCGCCGTCCTTGCGGGACTCGTTCAAGGCCGGCCTGCCTATGCTGATGGGCAATCAGATCGGCCAGCTCTTCGGTCCCGAGCTCGAACATGGCGAGCAGCATTACCAGGACTGGGCCGCGGAGGCCTATACCTGCGCGCGGCGCGATCTGATCCCGCCGGACGATCATCCTCATTATGGCAACCCCTATCTGCGGCAGGCGATCTGGGACGGCAAGCTTTTCTTCGGCGGCTCGGAGACGGCGAGCTACGCCGGCGGCTATATGGAGGGCGCGCTCGATTCGGCGCGGCGCCTCGTGCGCGAAATCGGCCGTTTCGCTCCCGTGGTCAGCCCGCAGAGCGGGGACAAAACAACCGCCTCGAACGCCGACAGCGTCGCCTTGTTCGGGCAATGGGTGGCTGGGCGGCAGGCGGAGCTCCTCGAAGCCTACCGCAAGCAGCTCAACCGTTTGCTGGCGAGCGCCGACAAGGAGATCGTAACGCAGCGCGCCATGGTCGCCACCATGGAGCAGGTTTTCAGCGAAGCCCTGCTGCGGCTCGAGGATCTTTCCTTCGACATGGGCGACGTCGCGGTCGAGCGCGGCCGGTCCGCCTTGACGCCCGAGATCCTCAAGACATTCGACGGCTTCATTCAGTTTCTCATCGACTCAGTCATCGAGTACAATCGCACATCCTGCGCGCTGTCGAATTTTCCTGGCGAAGACAAGCCCTCGAAGGACTATCTTCAGGCGATCCTCCGCGACATCGCAGCGGCCTGGAAGGAGTTCTGCCTTTCCGTCAATGCTTTCTTCATCGCCAAGACCCCGGTGGACGCGACGGCTTGAGGCGGGTCTGCCTCCGAAGCGCTTTGTAAGCCTTGTTCGCGGGGCTTTCTCTATATACGTTAATATATAGAAATCGGTAGCGCGCGCGCCGCGCCCGCCGGCCGAAGCGAGGGGAAAAGTGCGGCTCGGACTTTTCCTGAATTTCGAACATGGCGAGGAGAGCAATCTCGCCGCGTTTCAGCGCCAGATCGACCTTGCGGAAAAGGCGGAGCAATTCGGGCTCGACGAGCTTTGGGTTTCCGAGCACCATTTTAGCTCCTTCACCCAGTCGGGTTCGACGCTGGCGATCATGGCCCATCTCGCCGGCCGGACCAGCCGGATCAGAATCGGCGCGGCCGCGATCCTATTGCCTTTGCACAACCCGATCCGCCTCGCCGAGGATCTCGCGACGATCGACATTCTTTCGCGTGGAAGGCTCGATTTGGGCCTCGCGCGGGGAGGGCCTTTTCCAACCCAATATGCGCATTTTCACATCGAGCCGGACGAGGCCCGCGCGCGATCAGACGAGGCGGCGGAGCTTCTCCTTCGATTGCTCACGGACGAAAGTGTCAACTTCAAAGGCCGCTGGCATGTTTGCGAGGGGCTGACTGTCTATCCGCGTCTCGTGCAGCCGAAGCTGCCGGTCTGGGTCGCTTCGGCTGATAAAGACACCGTCGCGCGGGCGAGCCGGCGCGGATTTGGGCTGATGGCGGGACATGCCGCGTCGCAAGCTTTGATCGGCGGGCTGCGCGATGTCTATCGCGAAGCAAGCGGCGCGAGAGATCCCGACGTCGTGATTTTGCGCAATGTTTGCGTCGCCGACACGGACGCCGCCGCCCACAAGGCCGCTCTCCCGGCGCTCGAACGCTTTTACGAAAGGATGCGCGAGCACTCTGGGCGTCCTGCAGGCCCGATGTCGCTCGACGGCGCTCTCGCCGCGGGGCTCATCGGTTCGCCCGAGACCTGCCGCGCCAAACTCGAAGAGCTTAAAGCCGCGGTTCCCGTCTCGAGCCTTGTCTTGAAGATCGCCTGTCTCGATCCGGCGATGGCGGTTGAAACTTTGCGAAGGTTTCGCAGCGAGGTCGCGCCGGCCGGGACCGAGGTCGCCGGCGCGCCGATCGTCTCACGCGGCTGACGAAGCGGCGTCGCATGATCGAAAAGGACTTTGCTCAAATTGAAGATGCTGCGGGACATGCTCTTGCGCACATTCGGAAAGTCCAGAGCCAGGCATGGTTGAACCATATGGCGGCGTTTGCCGCTGAAGGGGGCGCCATGTTTTCCAATCCTATGTTCGTTCAGGCTCTGCGGTTTCTGTCGGGCGCAAGCCTCGCTCTAACCGTGGCCATCATGCTGCTGATGTCCCATTGCTATCTGGTCGGCGGGCGCGTTCCGGCCACAGTCCTCGGCGTTTTTCTCTGCATGACTTGCCAAGCGCTCATGCCATTGGTCGGGTTTGCGCTGTGGGGCTTGCTCCCAGCGAGAAGATCCGTCAGCCGGTCCTGGCGAGGTGAAATCGAAAACGGCCGGCTGGGCTCGCGTTTGGGACATGGGCCCGAACAAGCGCCTTCGAGCCTTACTTTTGGAGACTGAAATCGACCGCATCGTTCGGCCGTCAATCTTCGGTCACTTGCGGCTCGTCGGATGAATCTATCCGTTTGCGTTTCACCGCATCGATGCGATCGGCCATTGTTTCCTGGTTGAAGTTGCGATCCGGCCGAGGCTACATATCAAAAAGTGGCCGCCGAAATTTTCCCTGCGGCTTCTGGCGTCGCCTGTTCGGCTCCCGGGGTCGCTGAGATTGGACCGATGAAGATCCTATATGCCTGCCTCTTCCTGCTTGCGGCTCCCGCATCCTTGGCCGCGGCGGACGTCAACGACTATCCGACCGAGGCGCGCGCCGATTATGTGTTCGTCTGCATGAAGGCGAATGGCGAGACGCGCGACGCGCTGAAGCGCTGCTCCTGCTCAATCGACGTCATCGCCTCCTTGCTTCCTTATGATGCTTATGTCGCCGCCGAAACGGTCGCGAGCATGACTCAGGCGCAGGGCCAGATCGGCGCGTTGTTTCGCGCCAGCGAGCAGGCGAAAGCCACCGCCGCCGAGCTGCGCCGCGCCCAGGCCGAAGCAGAAATACGCTGCTTTTAATCGAGTAGAATATGCTCCGACATAATCGATCCGACGAAGTTCTTTCTCGATCGGATCATGTCGATGCGCCTGAGAAATGCGCTTGGGCCATGTAAATCTCATCGAGCGGCTTCAGTGTGCGGGCGCCGCAAAGCCCGGCCGAAAGTTTCGAAACAGACGAGCCTCCCGCCTATCTTGTTGTTTCGGCGACGGAACCGACGTCGATCCGATTTCTGGCGGCCGGCGCCGTTCGGGCTTTCGCGCGCGCAGGTTCAGTCTTTGCGGAGGCTCGTCCTAACCGTCCGTGCATCGGGCAGGATGGCGCCAAAACGCCCAAAATGATCAATGGAATGACTATTGTGTCACGCAAAGCGTCAAGATATACGTCTCGTGGAGTTTTCCGGCTTCATGAGCAAGCGGACGGGACCGCTTGCTCTCTTCGAAGACGAGGCAGGGCCTCGCTGTGGAAACTGCAACGTCTTGCCGACGTATTGACCACGGTCGGAAAGGCGTCCCGCGAAAAGGCGCTGTCGAGGCAAAATAAGCATCGCAGTCGTCACGACTAAAGTGTTCCGGAGGAAATTAATGCGCAAATTCCTGCTTATGTCCTGCGTCGCCGCCACCGCGCTTCTGGCGAATGGCGCCTCCTTCGCCAATGACGAATTGATCGCCTTGTCGAAGGATTCGAAACAATGGGCGTTGCCGACGGGCGATTACGCCAACCGCCGGTTTTCCGAGCTCGACCAGATCAATTCCGACAACGTCAAGAATCTCGTCCCGGTCTGGAGCTTCTCGACTGGAGTTCTGCGCGGCCACGAGGGTGGGCCTCTCGTGATTGGAGACGTATTGTACTTCAATACGCCGTTTCCGAATATCGTCTACGCGCTCGATCTGAACAATGAGGGCAAGATCCTCTGGAAATACGAGCCGAAGCAAGATCCGAACGTCATCCCGGTCATGTGCTGCGACACCGTCAATCGCGGCGTCGCCTATGCCGACGGCAAGATCTTCCAATATCAGGCAGACACGACGCTCGTCGCGCTCGACGCGAAAACCGGCGCGGTCGTATGGTCCGTGAAGAATGGCGACCCGTCCAAGGGCGAGACCGGCACCTCGGCGCCGCAGGTCGTCAAGAACAAGGTTCTGGTCGGCATCTCCGGCGGCGAATTCGGCGTCCGCGGCTCCATCACGGCCTATGATCTCAAGACCGGCAAGAAAGCCTGGCGCGGCTATTCGATCGGCCCGGATTCCGACACGCTGATCGATCCGGAAAAAACCACTTATCTCGGCAAGCCCGTCGGCAAGGAGTCCAGCATCGCCAGCTGGAAGGGTGACCAGTGGAAGATCGGCGGCGGCGCCACCTGGGGCTGGTATTCCTACGACCCCGATTTGAACCTTATCTACTACGGCTCCGGCAATCCCTCGACCTGGAACCCGGCGCAGCGGCCTGGCGACAACCGCTGGTCGATGACCATTTGGGCGCGCGACGCAGATACCGGCGTCGCCAAATGGGTCTATCAGCTGACCCCGCATGACGAATGGGATTATGACTCGATCAATGAGTCGATCCTCGTCGGCCAAGAGGCCCGCAAGGTCCTGGTTCACTTCGACCGCAACGGCTTCGGCTATACGATCGATCGCATCACCGGCGAGCCGCTCGTCGCAGAAAAATTCGATCCGGCCGTCAACTGGGCGACCAAGGTCGATTTGGACAAGAACTCCAAGACCTACGGACGTCCGCTCGTCGTTAAGGAGTTCTCGACCGAGCACAATGGCGAAGACGTGAACACGCAAGGGGTCTTCCCCGCCGCGCTCGGCGTGAAGGACCAGCAGCCGGCTGCCTATTCGCCGATCACCAACCTGTTCTACATCCCGGCCAACCATGTCGCGATGGACTACGAGCCGTTCCGGGTGAGCTACACGGCAGGGCAGCCCTATGTCGGGGCGACCTTGTCCATGTATCCGCCGAAGGGCGACACGAACCTCGGCAATTTCACCGCCTGGGACGCCAAGGCCGGAAAGATCATCTGGCAGAAGAAGGAGCCCTTCTCGGTGTGGTCGGGCGCGCTCGCAACCGCCGGAAACGTGGTCTTCTACGGAACGTTGGAAGGCTATTTGAAAGCCGTCGACGCCAAGACCGGCGATGAGCTGTTCAAATATAAAACGCCTTCCGGCATCATCGGCAACGTCATCACCTATGAGCACAAGGGCAAGCAATATGTCGCAGTGCTCTCGGGCGTCGGCGGCTGGGCCGGCATCGGGCTCGCGGCCGGCTTGACGAAGGGAACGGAAGGCCTCGGCGCTGTCGGCGGCTATGCGTCGCTCGCGAATTATACGGCGCTCGGCGGTCAGCTGACTGTCTTCGGCCTCCCAGGCAAGTAAAAGAGCGCCAAGTCACAGCGTCACTATAAGCTCGGCGCGCCAGCGCCGAGCGTCTTATTCGACGCCTGCTTTTTCGAAACAAGGATAGTCTCGTGCAAATCAGCTCTCCGGTGTGGGCTGTCTCCCTCACCCTCATTGTCGCATGCGCAAACATGGCCAAGGCCGAGCCGCCGGCGCCTTCCAAGGCGGTGAAGCAGGACGACAGCGGCAAATATGTCGACGCCAAAGGCGATCCGACCTTCAATGTGAAACCCGACGGCGCCGTGGATTGGTACACCTATTCGGGCTTTCGCCGCTATCACTCGGAATGCCATGTCTGCCATGGTCCGGATGGCGAAGGCTCGACCTATGCTCCGGCGCTCAAGGAGTCGGTCAAGGGAATCAACTACGCCGAGTTCTATGGAATCGTCGTCGGCGGCAGACAAAATCTGTCGGGCGGAGAGAATAAGGTTATGCCGGCGCTTGGCGATAATAAGAACGTGATGTGCTATGTCGACGACATCTACGTCTATCTTCGCGCGAGATCCGGCGACTCCATTCCTCGCGGGCGGCCGGCAAGCCACGAAGAAAAGTCGCCTAAGGCGACGGAAGCGGAGCACGCCTGCCTAGGGGACCAGAACTGATCGAAAAAGCCATGCGGTTTTGGCGTATTCTTGGTTTGCTCGCCGTGGCCTGGGCGTTTGCTGCGACATGCGTCCAGCTTCGGGCGCAAGTAGCAGACGAGATGTCGATCGAGCTCGTCGATCCCAAGGTCTTGCGGGTTTGCGCGGATCCCCGCAATCTTCCATTTTCAAACGAGGCTGGCGAAGGCTTCGAGAATAAGCTTGCCGAGTTCTTCGCGCAAAAGCTCGGCAAGACTCTTGCCTATAGTTTCTATCCGGGCGCGACCGGCTTTGTGCGCAATACGTTGAACGCGCATCGTTGCGACGTGGTGATGGGAATGCCGCAAGGCGACGATATTGTCCAAGGGACAAATCCTTATTACCGCACCGCCTATGCCCTGGTCTCGAAGAAAGGGTCGGGTCTCGAAGCCGTCGAGACGCTGGAGGATCCGCGTCTCAAGGACAAGCGCATCGGCATTGTCGCCGGCACGCCTCCCGCGACCAACCTCGCCATCAATTCATTGCTGTTGAACGTCAAATCCTATCCGCTTGTGGTCGACACGCGGCATGACGCCCCGACTTCGGATATGATCGCTGACCTTGAGCAGGGCCGCATCGATGTCGCCATCCTTTGGGGACCGATCGCCGGCTATTTCGCAAAGAAATCAGAAGCCGGCTTGAAGGTCACGCCTTTGGTCAAGGAAACCACGGGACCGCGCTTGATTTACCGAATCGGAATGGGGGTTCGCCATGCCGATCAGGATTGGAAACGCCGCCTGAACAGGCTTATCGCCGAGAGCCAGGGCGAGATCGACCGCATTTTGGATTCCTACGGCGTCCCTCTGCTCGACGAGAACAACACCCCCGCAAGTCATTGAACGTGGCCTTCGCCGGTCATCATGGCGCGCGATCAATTCATATTCCGCTGTATAGCCCTGGCGAGCGCAAATAATCGCTGCTCGATCAGCGTCGGCGTCTCGCAAACATAGGTGAGCGCCTGATGGCGCTCCTCAAAGATGCGGAGGTCCAAAGCCAGGGTTTCGGCGGCGCTGGCCTTTTGATCTTCCCCACCTTCATTTGGCGACGGCGCCGCCGGGCTCGATTGGATAGCGGCGTTCTCCGCCCGAATTTTTGCGGCGAGCTCCTTTTGCTGACGTCCGAGGCGGCGAAGACCGTCGATGATTTGCCCGCGCTCGCCGTTGAGCGTTTCAAATAGCCCAACGAAAAGGGCGGTCAGCTGGGCTTGCCTGTCGGCGCCTTTGGATTTGGCGAAATCTTCGACCGCGCGCTCCGCGGCGTCCACAGGCATGCGCCGCGCCGCAAGCTTCGTGACGAGATCGGAAATCGCGGCGTCGTCGCGCCATTTTACCGAGTCGACCGGGGGACCGGACCAGACCGCAGGCAAGGAAATCGTCCCGACGAGAATTTGCCGGCAAGGCCAGTCCGGGTCGGGTCTCGCGCGGCTCGCCTCCTGCGCGAACGCTCCGCCAGACGACAGCATTGAGAGGATTGCTGCGAGGCGGAGTCCCGTTGCCGGACGCAAGCGCTTGCGCCTTGTTTCAACGGACGTCGCACATGGTTTATAGCGCCCCATGCTTCGCGCAAATATTGAACGCCGTCCAAGACCCAATGGGAGGCGCTGAGCTTGCGTCGAATCGTACATTTTTCCAAGCGCCTTTGGGGTTTGGACATGTTTCCAGCCAAGTGGAAACATGTTCTAAATTGAAGCCGCTCTTGTTGGAAGCCATAGGAAAGCGACGCGCCCTCGTCAGGCGCAGCTGGCGCGATTTTGGCTATCCCGTAATGGATCAGGCGGCGACCGCGGGAGTTCAATAGCGATGTGAAGGCGCCTGCGACCGCGCGCATGGCCGCGCTTGCAACGATTGGATTTTGACCATGAGCCAAGCCATCAAGGAAAAGACCTATAGCGAAAGCGAAGTCAAGGAGAGGCTCGCGCGCGATCTGCCCCATTGGGCCTTGGAGGGCGGCTGGATTCGCCGCACCTACAAGACCGCAAGCTGGAAAGGCACGCTGATGGTGATCAACACGGTTGGCCACCTCGCCGAGGCCGCATGGCATCATCCGGATCTCACCGCCTCTTACGCATGGGTCGAGGTTCGCCTGCAGACCCATACGGCGAAAGGAATCACCGACAAGGATTTCGAACTGGCGAAAAAGATCGAGGAGGTCGTGCTCTGGCGGCCCGGCAAGGAGGGCGGGGCGCTGGAAGGAACCCCCGAAGGGGATCAGCGTTTCGCCTATGTCAAATATGGGGCCTGACGCGGCCGCCGCCGCGAGGTTCATGCGTGCCGCGCGAGATGCCGCAGCGCATCTGCCGCGACGATGCCCAATGACGCAAGATCGCCTTGGCAAGCCAGAGCAGTTTGGCTTACCGTGGATAAGCTTGCGTCATTTTGAAAGTCGGTCCCAGTTTTCAAAAGATGCTGCTTTGGAGAGAAGCCGATGGGGCTCGTTGAATTGATTCTCACTGTCTGCAGCCTCAGCCAACCGGCGGCTTGTGAGGAGAGGCAACTCGCTTTTGTCGACCAGGGCTCGCTCATGCAATGTATGCTGCAAGCCCCGCCGACGATCGCCCAATGGTCCGACAGTCATCCGGACAGGCAAGTCGTGAAATGGCGCTGCAGCTATCCGAATCTGGCGGAAAAATCGATTTGAGCCGAGGCTCCGCAATAGAAGCCATGAAAGCAAGGCGCGATCGGTTTCTCGCCCTCGCCGGCAAGCGCCCGTTGATCATGGGCATTGTGAATGTCACCCCGGATTCCTTTTCCGACGGCGGGCGTTTCGAGTCGGCCGCGGCGGCGCTGGCGCAAGCGCGGAAACTCGTTGCGGAGGGGGCCGATATTGTCGATGTCGGGGCTGAATCGACGCGGCCAGGGCATCAGCCCGTGCCGGCCGACGTCGAACAAGCGAGGCTCGAGTCTCTTCTTGGCGCTCTCGTCGAGGCGGTTGATCGGCCGGTGTCGATCGACACGTCCAAGGCTTCCGTCGCGCGCTGGGCGGCTTCGCAAGGCGCAGCCTTCATCAATGACGTCTGGGGCCTGCAGAAGGATCCGGCGATGGCCGACGCCATCGCCGAGGCCGACCTTGGCGTCATCATCATGCATAATCGGCAAGAGGCCGATCCCGATTGCGACGTCATCGCCGACATCCGCCGCTTCTTCGATCATTCCTTGCGTCTCGCGGCGAAAGCGGGGATTCCGCTCGGGCGCATCATCCTCGATCCCGGCATAGGCTTCGGCAAGACCCAGGCGCAAAATCTGACGGCGCTACGCAACTTGCCGGCGTTGCGGGACTATGGGCTCCCTCTCCTTGTAGGAGTGTCGCGCAAATCGCTCTTCGGCTCGATCCTTGGAGCGGAGGTCGATCATCGCCTCATCGCCACACTCGCAGCCAATCTCGTCGCGGCGTCGCATGGCGCGTCAATCTTTCGCGTTCACGACGCAGCCGAACACGCTGCGGCGTTCAAGGTTTTCGAGGCGATCGAAACTGCCTGATTTCGTCAGCTTGGCTTGGCTCACCGCATGATTGCGCGAATCGTTTTGACCTGCTCGGCCGCCACGGTGTCGCCGCCTTCCGCCTTCTCTTCGAGCTCGGTAAACAAAATCCAGCGCTTCGCTTCATCATCATAAGCATAGACATCCTTGTGAGCATTCTCCCGGCGGGCGCGCCGAACGAGATCGTCCACATAGGGCTCTTTCGCCCCGATAAATTTGCCATGGGCGCGGATGAACGCATAGTCGCTGGCCATATTCATAGTCCTCATCGATCTGGCGACATTCGCATGTCGCATCATGGTTGGCGTTGACCGCCGCAGGCGCGAAATTCGAGCCGAACTCTAACCCGGTGGACCCCGGTTCGCCGCTTTGAGCGCGCCAAATGGCGGGCGCTCATTTCATCGCCTTTGCTTGGGTTTTCCGTCGCAAACCTCACGCCAAAAGCGCTCGCGATCTGACGCATGCGCAGGGTCGTCGTCGCCTGCTTTGAACGGCTATCAGGCTGACATATTTGCAATCGCGACGCGTTCGCTCAAGCCAGGCGCTACGAAGTCGAACGCGCGGCCGTAAAAATCGAGCTCGAGTTCGAGCACGCGGCGCAGCGTCTCGGCCTTACGAAATCCGTGGCCTTCGCCTTCGAAAAGATAATAGGCGACCGGAAGGCGGCGCGCTTTCATCGCCGCAACCATCGTTTCGGCCTGATTGGGCGGAACCGTCTTGTCGTCCTCGCCTTGAAAGAAGATCACGGGGCAGGCGAGCCGATCAATGTGATGAATTGGCGACCGTTCGGCATAGAGCGCCTGGCGCTCAGGCAGCGGGCCGATCAGCCTGTCGAGATAGCGGGACTCGAATTTGTGCGTATCCTGCGCAAGCAGCATGAGGTCGGCGACGCCATAGAGGCTCGCCCCGGCCCTGAAAAGCGTCGAGGAGGTCAGCGCGGCGAGCGTGGTGAAGCCTCCGGCGCTGCCGCCGCGAATGGCGAGCCTTGCGCCATCGACGAGGCCGCGTTCGACCAGATATCTTGCGGCGGCGCTACAGTCCTCGACATCGACCACGCCCCATTGCCCGTCGAGCAGGCGACGATAGGGGCGGCCGAAGCCGGTCGAGCCGCCGTAATTGACGTCGACGACGCCGAAGCCGCGACTGGTCCACCATTGGACGTTCAAGTTGAAATGATTTGTCGTCATGCTGGTGGGACCGCCATGCGACAGCACGATAAGGGGCGGCAATGCGCCGTGAGGACCCTCAAATTCCGCGTTCTTCGGCGGATACCAGAAGGCGTGGCTCACGCCGCCGCGTGACGCGAATTCGATCGCCTGGCCGAGCGAGATCGCCTCGGGCGAAAGCACGGCCGGCGCAGCGGCCCGCACGACGCGGGGCGCTGCGCCTGCGACCGTCTCCGCCACGACCACCGCCGGCGGCGCTGTCGGCGGCGTCGCAATATAGGCGAGCCCATCTCCGAGCGGCTGCGGACATTCCTGGACCTGCCCGAGATCGAGGGGCCCGATCTTTCCTTCGGCGATCAGCGCTGCGGTTCTGATCCCGCCCCGCACGATTGCGACAATCGCCCGGCCGTCCGGCAGAAAATCATAGAAGCGCTGACGAAACACCCAATGCGGGCCGCCGATTTCCGCCTCGACCGGGGCTAAGGGCGTCACGGCGCCGTCGCGCAAGGCGTAGAGGTTCCACCAGCCGGTTCGGTCGGAGCAGAAATACAGGCATGCGTCAGGGGACCAGGCCGGCTGCACGATCGCTTCCGGCGTTTCTCCGGCAATGAGTCGCGCTGGGCCGAGCCCGCCGTCCGGCCCGAGTTCGGCGACATAAAGCCTCGTTCCATCCCACGGCATGTCGGGATGATCCCAAGCGATCCAGGCGAGTCTTTCGCCTTTGGGCGAGAGGCGAGGCGAACTCAGGAAATCGGGACCTTCGACCAGGACCGACTCATTCCCTGACGGATCGAGAGGCAAGGCCACGATCGAAGCCTTGGGATCGGTGGGCGGGCGCGAGCGATGATCTTCGCGCACGGCAAGCACGCGCCGGCGCGGCAGGTCAAACTCGAAATCGGCGTAGCGGCAGCCTTCCGGAGTGGGGATCCGATGCGGCGGCGCGGCGCCTTCGACGAGCCAGACGCCGCCGTCCTTGCGCTCGCTATAGACGATGACGCCATCGACGACCGCATAGGCGCCGCCGCCATATTCGTGAACGCGGCTTCCGACATTGACCGGCGCCGGCGTCAGCTCGTCGATCCGGCCATCGGGTCCGCGCCGGCATAGAACCGTGCGTCCGGCTTCGGCCGGCCGGGCTTCGAGCCAATAAAGGCTCCGCCCATCGACGGCGATCGAGCCGAGCCCGACCGTCGCGGCGGTCATGAGTTCGACGCTCACCGGCGAAACCCAGGCGCCGAAAGGCGCGATCGTCGCGCTCATGTCCGGCTGGACTGCGGGCGGCGCGACCGAAAAAGCGGCTTCGAATGAGGGGGAAGGGTGCCGGAAGGTGTCATAAACCCATTATGGGCTGGGGGTCCCTACGGGCGCAAGCTGGAATGAAGGGTCCCCGCCTCCACGGTCGGCGCCATCCTCTCGAGGGAAGACGGCGCCTGCGCAGCGACATGACGCTGGCGCGTTCCGGCGGCTTTTCGCTTTCCACTTTCGTGGAGATCCCTGTAAGCCGCCGACCCGATCAATGGTCAGGCGGAGATCTTACGGCACTCTTCGGCGCATTTCTTACAGGCTTCGCCGCAGTCCTTGCATTCCACAACATGTGGAAATTTATCGCATTCCTTCTGGCAGTCCGTGCAGATCATCTCCACAACCTTGGCGAAATGGCCGGTGTGCGGGGAATTGACCGCGGCGAGCGACTGCAGCGCGCCGCAGGCGGCGATGAGCTGATACGCCGAATCGGCGCAAGCCGTCATGCTCGTGTCTTTCATGGCGAACATGCCGAAGCAATGCCGGAGACAATCATTGCCGGTTGCGACGCAACGGGACGTCGTTTCTTCGAGGGCCTTGTATTTCGGCGGATGCATTTGCTCTTCGGCGGCGGCTTGAGCAAAGGCGGGCGCCGCCGCGGCCATAGCGGCGGCGGTTCCGACGGCGGCGATAAATTCGCGACGCTGCATGGTTTCCTCCTGTGGCGTAAGACACGACTTGGTGAACGCCGAACATCGCTTGGAGTTTCAGCTAAATCACTAAGTGTGCAGCTAATACTATGCGGCTCGCCGCGTGCATTCAAGTGTAGTTGCGCAATTTATTACCGATTTCTAGCCAGCGCCACGTTGCATACTTATTTCATGGAATATATACAGTCCTATTTAAACCTTTAGCATGATTGAAATATTTTCAAATGAATTGCTATTATAGGACATTATTGCCTGGCCCATGATCGATTGATGACTTTGTCCGATGCCGCCGTCGGCGCGTTGGCGTCGGCCATCGCATCGACTAGGACGGCCAGCATAAGTTTTTGCGACACAAAATCGCCAATTCAGCATCGTCGCCGCCCGCAGGTTGGTCTGTGGATTGGGCGTCGCGCCTTAAGTATGCGGGTTGCTTGGAATATCGTTGGAGGGCGATGGGAGGCGGAGACGACGCCCCGCATCGGTAAGCGCTTTGATTTGCGTCGAGCGATATAGTGCTTTATATTGATCGCTTATCAGGGAGCTTATCGCATCCGGCGCAGGCGAATCACATATGAACATGACGCAGAATCCCGCGCGAAGCGATCCAGGACTCCCCGACGCGCCGATCCATCCGAAGCTGCGGCTTGCGGTGGTGCTCGGCACGAATGAGATCGCTTCGGCGGTCGCGGTCTTTCTGAGCCGTTTCGGACGCGCCGTGGCGCTGACGCATGATCCTTTGGCGCCTGTGATACGGCGTGGGATGGCCTTTTACGATGCGCTCTATGACGATGCGCCTCTGATCGAGGCGACCGCGGCTGCGCGAATAGAGAGCGCGAGCGAGCTTTTCGAAATCGCGTCGCGTGAGGATCAGGTCGCGGTGACCAGTCTCGGCCTGACGGATTTGCTCGTGCTCGGGCCGCTCGACGTCATCGTCGACGCGCGCATGCACAAACGGGGGGTGATGCCCCGTTTGCGCGGATTGGCCAGGGTCACGATCGGGCTTGGCCCCGGCTTCACGGCTCGCGGCAATTGCGATGTCGCCATCGAGACGCGACCCGATCGCGCTGGCCTTGTGCTCCGCGACGGGGCGACCGAACCACAAGACAGCGCGCCAAGCCAGCTCGGCGGCGTTGGCGTGGAGCGCTTCGTCTACACCCATGCGGCGGGACGTTGGCGGAGCGCGCTCGACATAGGCGCACGCGTGTTCAAGGGCGTCATTCTCGGCCATCTCGATGGCGCGCCAGTCGCCGCCCCCATTGACGGAATTTTGCGCGGGCTCGCGCGCGACGGCGCCGAGATGCCCGCGGGCGTCAAGCTCGTCGAGGTCGACCCTCGCGGCCGCGCCTCGAAATGGACCGGGATCGACGAACGGGCGCGCGCGATCGGCGAGGCCACAGTGCGGGCGATCATGCTTTGCGAGAGCGAACGCATGATATTCGAACCTCGCTCCAGCCTTTTCATGGATTGAGCGCCTGATCGGGGGCGCGCTGCGGCCGAGGCATGATCTTCGAAGATGGATACCGGTCTCGCGTTAAGATCATGTTCGATTAAAAATGCGCCAAGATGATTCAATTTAAGCTGATTGCGCTTCATGCATATAATTAGGTTGCAGCGGATAGCTGATACCTGTTGAATATGGCTCGACGACACCAATCTATTCCTGCGCCCTCATGAATCACGAAATTCAAGAAAGCGCAGGCTCGTTTCATTATGCCGTGCAGCGTGACGGGGCCGTCCGGCTCGGCGACGCTCGGAGCTTCCAATTGGCCGCATGCGCTCCTCAGCCGGCGCGGCGATTGGGCTAAGGCAAACGAGAACGCTCGGCCAAGAGGACGCAGTCCGGCATCGGTCTGCAGGCACAAAGGACGCTTCATGCCAAAGAGCAAACGGCAAGCCGCCTATGTCACCATACAGCTCAATCTGCCAAATGGGGGCTCGTTCGGGCCGGAGGATCTCGCCTTGATCGACACGATCCGCATTGAGCGCTCGATCATTGGAGCCAGCCGCGCCTTGCAGCTCTCTTATCGAAAATGCTGGCTCAGCGTCGACGCGTTGAACCGCACGTTCGAAAGTCCGGTGGTTGCGACATTTCCCGGCCGGCGCGGCGGCGGCGCCGAGATCACCCAGTTCGGCGAACGATTGGTCGCGCTTTACCGCTCGATTGAGCGCCACACCTCGAACTCGGCGAAAAAATCCGTCGACGAAATCACGGCTTCTCTGGACTGGTCTTTCGATCCAAAGGCCAGGGTCTCGGCTGCGGCGCGAGATTCGGCTTGAGCTCGCGCCCCGAAATCGCGACGGCCTTGATCATCACCCAGGCGCCGACGCCTGGCGCGAGAGCGAGCCGGTCGACCGATTCGCTGGTGACGAGCGCATGCAAATGCGTCCTGCCGAGATTGAAGGTCACCCGAACATAGGGCGGCGAGAGATGGGCTAGCTCCGCGATCTCACCAGGCAGGCGGTTCGTGATTGATACGTCCATCGGCCGCGACAGGGCGATTGAAACGTCGCGCGCGTCAATCCTGACCGTGACGCCCGCGCCGATTGGATAATCGATGACCGGCACCCGCAATTCGCCGTCCTCGAAAAAAAGCGTCGTCAACGCCAGTTCGCGGTCGTGGTGCAGCACCCGCGCCGCAAGCGCCGTCTTGAGGCTTGGCCGAATGGCTCGCTGTTTTGGAATTTCCAACATTTTCTCAGCCGGAGCCTAGAGCGTGTCTTAAACCAAAAGAGAATGACCTTTTCGGTTTAGGACATGCTCTACCCGAATAGGCTTGGCGCAGAATTTTTCAATCAATAAGTTCAGTCCCTCGCCACATTGTTTAGGCCGCCTCGATGCGGACGGCGACATCAAGGGGTTTTCCCCAATAGGGCGCCGATGTGACGAGTATATCCGCACCCGCTGCAGCAAATTCCGCGCCATTACCGGCGTTGACGCCGCCCGCCGCGGCGATGAGCGGGCGGCGGACGTCGCCTCCGAGCGCGCTGCGGAGCGCGGCGATCTGCGCGGGCCGGAATTTTTCCGCCTGAATCACATCGGCGCCTGCTTTGCCGAAAGCCAGCGCCTCCTCGAGCGATCCTACTTCGACGACGATCTTCTTCTCCGCCGCGTCACGCCGCGCCAAGGCGATGATCTCCGTTTCCGCCAGGCCGGAGAGAAAGGCGCGATGCTCGGCGAAGATCAAAATGGTTTCAGATAGGCCCAGACGGTGCGGCGCACCGCCGCCGGCGAGGATCGCCTTCACCGCCATCAGCTTTGTGCCGGGCGCATTCTTGCGTGTGCAGGCGATTGAGACATGCGGCGCAACCGCGCGCGCGGCGTCCACGATGTTTCTTGTCGCGGTTGCAATTCCCGCCGCCGTCTCGATGAGATTTTGCGCTATCTTCCACGAGCGAAGAAGCGCCGCCGCAAGCCCCGTGGCGGTTAGGATCGCCGCGCCCGGATCGAGCGTAGCGCCGGAGGCAGCGTGCAGAACCACCTTCGCGCCGGCGCGCTCGATGATTCGCGCCGCCTCCTCGGCGCAGGCGACGACCATGGCGTCGCGCGCCGCGAAACTCATGCGGCCGGGCTCAGCGCCAACGCCCAGAACATGCGTCGTGAGATCGAGAAATGGAACGTCGTCGGCCTGGAATTGATCAAGAACAGCGTCCGGCAGGATAGGCAAATTCAAGGCTCTTCTCCGGGTCGTTCGGCCGGCCTCACGCCACCAGAGAGGGTCTTTAGCCCTTAGAGCAGATCTTTGTCGAATAGATCCCTCCGGCTGATCGGCGAAGCACAACGCCGGACTGATCGAGCCGCACAATGACTGAGTCGAAATACCGATCAACTTTTTAAAAGGCGCGCTCTAGCCGGGCGTCCTGGAAAAACCTATGTACGTTCGGCCATGTTTTTATGGCCACAGAACCTCAGCTCCGCGCCAAGCGTCGGAGCTTTCGTTTGGAAAGGAAACAGAAATGAAAATTTCGGCTCGCAACTTCCTCGAAGGCACGATCAAAGAGGTTCACAAGGGCGCGACGACCGCGCATGTCGAGATTGAAATCAAAGGCGGAATCGTCACCGCGTCCATCACGAATGAATCGGTGGACGAACTCGGGCTCGCCAAGGGCAAGAAGGCGCATGCCATCATCAAATCTTCCGACGTGATGGTCGCTGTCGAGTAAAACCCATCCCCGCACGCAAGGCGACATTCGGTCGCTTCGTGGCCGCGTGAGCGAAATCCCAAACTATATAACTAGAATTATATCAGATATATATAATTTGATATTGCCAAATTAAGGCGAGGCCGATTTTGGCCTCGCCGGGGATGATGTCGAGCGGCTCGACCATCGGCCAATGCGCGCCCCAGGCTCACTAGCCATTACAGGCCGAACGTGCGTTCTTCTGATCAGGCTTTGGGCGGGGTATGTCCGATCCTAAGCGAGTCCTGGGCGTTGCTGGTCAAGGCCCCTTGAATCTTGTCGGACAAAATTGCCAGGACCCACGGAAGCTGCACTTCGATGCGCAGGCTATCAGGCGCGACGTCGAGTTGCGCGGTGACCGTTTGGCCGAGAGCAACGACCCTTAAGTCCGCCCTGTAGCCGGTCCAGGCGACTTCGGAATAAGCCAATTTGTCGATATAATCATGCCGCAAAAGATCAATTCGCTCCGAAATGCGTTTTTTTGCCGCTTCGGCGCCGAGATCATGCGGCACGGTGACGACGATCGGTTTCGACATGGCGCTCCTCCAATTTCTTCCCATGTAGACATTCTTGGCCCGGGTCGAAAGAGCCGGCGAGCGCGGCCGTCAAAGGCCGCCTCAAACGCCAACCCTTTCCGAGAGCTTTACGCCTCTTGTTTTCGTGCTGCTCCGCGATGATCTAGAATGTTATGAGGACCCTCCGCCAGAGTTGAAGGAAATCGCGCATGTCTTCTGCCCCAGCTCGTTCAAACAACGCCATTACTCTTCGCGTCGAAGGCATGGCCTGCTCTTCCTGCGCGGAGCGGGTGGAGAATGCGATTCTCGCGACGCCCGGCGTTGCTTCGGCCACGGTCGATCTCGAGGCGAAACGCGCCGCGGTGACTTTTTCAGGGTCGCCCGATATAGAGGCGGTCATCGCCGCGATCGGCAAGGCCGGGTATGAGACGGCGATAGAAAAAGCATAGCTCAAAATCGAGAAACTGGGATGACCGAGGAAGGAGCCGGGAGCCGGCTCCGCATTCGGCAAAGGATGGGTCGATGTCTTCTCTCGCCGCCGGCTCCAAAAGGGCCGCCGCCGTCACCCTTCGCGTCGAAGGCATGGCCTGCGCCTCCTGCGTGGCGCGGGTCGAGAAGGCGATCAGCGCCGCGCCCGGCGTCGCTTCCGCCGCGGTCAATCTCGCGACGAAGCGGGCCTCAGTGACGTTTTCGGGATCGCCGGACATCGAAGCGGTTGTCGCCGCGATCCGCAAAGCCGGCTATGAGACCGCGATCGAAACGGCGCGGTTCAATATCGAGAAATTGAATTGCGCCTCCTGCGTGAACCGCGCCGAGAGAGCCTTCAAAAGCGTCCCGGGCGTCGTCGAGGCTAATGTGAATCTCGCCGCCAAGACCGGGACGGTGCGATTCGTCAGCGGCGCGACGAGCCCTGAGGCTCTCGCCAAAGCCGCGTCGGCGGCGGGCTATCCCGCACGTGAGATCAAGCTGGACGCCGGATCGGATTCGAGGCCCGACGAAGGCCGGGCCGAAGCCGACAGCCTCTTTCGCGCGCTCTTCCTGGCGCTTGTCCTGACCGCGCCTGTCTTCGCGCTCGAGATGGGCGCCCATGCTATTCCCGGCGTGCATGATTTCATCATGGCGACCATAGGGATGCAGACGAGCCGGATCATCCAATTCGCCCTCACCGCGCTCGTTCTCTTCGGTCCTGGCCTGCGCTTCTTCACGGCGGGATTTCCGGCGCTCTGGCGCGGCGCCCCTGACATGAACGCGCTGGTCGCGCTCGGCTCAGGCGCGGCCTTCGCCTATTCGACCCTGGTCACTTTTGCGCCGGGCCTATTCCCGGCCGGAACCTCGCATGTCTATTTCGAATCCGCCGCCGTGATCGTGACATTGATCCTGCTCGGCCGCAGCCTCGAGGCGCGCGCCAAAGGGCGGGCCGGGGCGGCGATCGAGCGGCTGATCGGGCTCAAGCCCAAGACCGCTCGGCTGCTGCGAGACGGTTCAGTGGTCGAAGTCCCCCTTGAGGACGTCGCGGTCGGCGACATTGTTCTGGTCAAGCCCGGTGAAAAAGTGCCGGTCGACGGGCAGGTGGTCGAAGGCTCTTCTTTCGTCGACGAATCGATGCTGACCGGCGAGCCGAGGCCGGTGACCAAGGGCGTCGGCGCCAATGTGGTCGGCGGAACGATCAACACGACGGGAAGCTTTTCCTTCCGCGTCGCCAAGATCGGCGCCGACACGGTTCTGGCGCAGATCATCCGTATGGTGGAGGAAGCGCAAGGGGCCAAACTGCCGATCCAGGCGCTGGTCGACAAGGTGACCGCATGGTTCGTCCCGGCGGTGATGGCCGTGGCGGCTTTGACTTTCGCGATTTGGCTTTGGCTCGGGCCGGAGCCTTCCTTGAGCTATGCGCTGACCTTGACGGTCGCCGTGCTGATCATCGCCTGCCCCTGCGCCATGGGCCTCGCCACGCCGGTGTCGATCATGGTCGGAACCGGGCGCGCGGCTGAATTGGGCGTCCTCTTTCGCAAGGGAGACGCCTTGCAGACGCTCTCTAACATCACCGCGATTGCCCTGGACAAGACGGGCACGATCACTAAGGGCCATCCCGAACTGACCGATTTTCTCGTCGCGCCGGGGTTCGACCGCGCCGAAGTTCTGGGGCTCGTCGCCGCCGTCGAGGCGCGATCCGAACATCCGGTCGCCGTCGCCATTGTCGCCGCCGCCGAACGGGCAGGGGCTGCGCGCAAACAGGCGGTCGAGCCGGCTTCCAAGGGTTGGTGGCCATTCTCATCGCGTCGGTCGGAGGCGAATGGCAGGTCGGCGGTCAAGTTCGCCGCCAAGCCCGGCCTCGGCGTCGAAGCCGAAGTAGAAGGCCGCCACGTCGCGGTTGGCGCCGACCGGTTCATGGCGGCGAAGGGCGTTGACGTCTCCGCCTTCGCCGAGGCTGCGGCGCGGTTCGGCGAGGCGGCGAAGTCGCCCCTCTACGCCGCTATTGACGGCAAGCTTGCAGCGTTGATCGTGGTTGCGGACCCCATTGCGCCAGGCGCCAGGCAGGCTGTCGAGGCGCTGCGCGGGCAGGGGCTCGAAATCCTTATGGTCACCGGCGATAATCGGTGCGCGGCGGAAGCCATCGCCAAGGCCGTCGGGATCGAGAAGGTCGTCGCCGAAGTCCTGCCCGAAGGCAAGATCGAGGCGTTGGACCAGCTCCGCGCGCGGCATCGCGCGATCGCCTTTGTCGGCGACGGCATCAATGATGCGCCGGCGCTGGCGCGCGCCGATGTCGGCCTTGCAATCGGCAGCGGGACGGATGTCGCCATAGAGGCGGCCGATGTCGTGTTGATGAGCGGCGACCTCGCAGGCGCAGCGACGGCGGTGGCGCTGAGCCGGGTCACGATGCGCAACATCAAGCAGAATCTGTTCTGGGCCTTCGCCTATAACATCATCCTGATCCCCGTCGCGGCGGGCGCGCTTTATCCGGCTTTCGGCGTTCTTCTGTCGCCGATGTTGGCCGCCGGCGCCATGGCCTTCTCTTCGGTCTTCGTGGTCACAAATGCGCTGCGGCTGCGGCGGTTCGCGCCGCCATTGCGCGGCGGTGCTTCGGCCGAGGGGGCTCGCAGCTTGGCGCCGGCGGAATAGGGCGAAAGGCTGCACCACTCTGAGAGGATAGGAGCGGCCTGCGCTTCGTGCTAACAGGCTGTCGCAATATGTTCCCCGATCGTCTCTCGCGACGAGTCTGAGACCAGCGCGCTGGCGCGCCGCCGGGTTCACGGGCGCTTCATCAGGAAACCGTCATGCCGACCGAGCTTCGCCGCGCCTTTCGGGCGCTTATTTCCGTTTCCGACAAGACCGGCCTCGTGGGCTTCGCGCAAGGCCTCGCTGGTCTTGGAATCGAGCTGGTCTCGACCGGCGGCACGCGAAAGGCGCTCGCTGAAGCCGGCCTCGCGGTCAGGGACGTCACGGATCTCACGGGTTTCCCGGAACTGCTCGACGGGCGGGTGAAGACCCTGCATCCGAAAGTCCATGGCGGACTTCTGGCGATCCGGGAGAACCCCGAGCATGAAGCGGCGATCCTCGCCCATGGCATTGCGCCGATCGACCTTCTTGTCGTGAACCTTTATCCCTTTGAGGCGACGATCGGCAGGGGCGCCGATTTCGCCGATTGCATTGAAAATATCGACATTGGCGGCCCGGCGATGATCAGGGGCGCTGCGAAAAACTTTCGCGACGTCGCGGTCGTCGTCGATGTCGAGGATTATGGACTGGTCCTCGAAGAATTGAAGGCGCAAGGCGGCGCCACCGGCCTCGATCTGCGCCAGAAACTCGCGCAAAAGGCTTTTGCGCGCACAGCCGCGTATGACGCCATGATCTCAAATTGGCTCGCCAATGAGATTGGCGAACCAGCTCCGGCCTATCGCGCCTTCGGCGGCAAGCTTGCCGCAAGCCTGCGCTATGGCGAGAATCCGCATCAGACCGCAGCCTTTTATCATTCGCCCGAGCGTCGTTACGGGGTGGCGACCGCGCGGCAAGTCCAGGGCAAGCAGCTCTCTTACAATAATGTCGGCGACACCGACGCGGCCTTCGAGCTTATCGCCGAGTTCGATCCGCTTCGCACGGCCGCGGTCGCTATCATCAAACACGCCAATCCTTGCGGCGTCGCAGAGGCGGCGACGCTGCGCGAGGCCTATGAGCTCGCGCTTCGTTGCGATCCGGTCTCGGCGTTTGGCGGCATCATCGCGCTCAATCGCAGATTGGACGCAGAGGCGGCGGCCGAGATCGTCAAGATTTTCACCGAAGTCATCATTGCGCCTGACGCCGATGAAGACGCGATCGCGATTGTCGCAACCAAGAAAAACTTGCGTCTCCTCCTGACCGGCGGCCTGCCCGATCCGAGGGCGGCGGCCCTCGCCTATCGGCCGGTCGCGGGCGGCATGCTGGTGCAAAGCCGCGACAATGCCGTCGTCGACGACATGGATTTGCGCATAGCGACCAAGCGCCCGCCGAGCGAAGCGGAATGGCGCGATCTCAAATTCGCTTTTCGCGTCGCCAAGCATGTGAAATCCAATGCGATTGTCTACGCCAAAGGGGGCGCAACGGTCGGCATAGGCGCGGGGCAAATGAGCCGCGTCGATTCATCCAGGATCGCCGCGATGAAGGCCGCGGAAGCCGCCAAGGCTCTGGGATTGGCGGAAAGCCTGGCCAAAGGGTCCGTCGTCGCCTCGGACGCCTTCTTTCCATTCGCCGACGGCCTCCTCGCGGCGGCAGAAGCCGGAGCGACCGCCGTCATTCAGCCCGGCGGGTCCGTGCGCGACGACGAGATCGTCAAAGCCGCCGACGCAGCCGGTCTCGCGATGGTGATGACCGGAGTGCGGCATTTCCGTCACTGAGGCGAACTTTCCGGCCTGTGCGCCGCGTCACCTCCCGTTCATCTCGAACCTGCCATATTCCCATCCTAGAGGGTTGGTCCGGGCAGACGTTAAGCCATGGGAAACCTTCCAGTATTACGGATTATGGGGTTTTCGGAGGCGGGACCATGCGTATCAGCTCCACCGACATTATCGAAGGCGGACGCGTCCTTTATACGATCGGCAAGATCAAGGCCGCCTCTGCTTGGCATGCCGCGAACGGCGCCCCGCAGCAGGGCAATTGGCGCGAGCTCGCTCTGCGCGAACTCATCCGCCGGGCGGAAGACATCGACGCCGACGCAATCATCGGCCTTGATTATGAGACCGATGGCGTTCCTGTCGAAGAGACCGGCGTGCAGCTCAAGCGGATTCTCGCCACCGGCGTCGCGGTCAAGCTTTCCTGCGCGGCATAAAGCGCCCCGCCTAGTTCAAGGTTGGCAGGCGCCAGCCTTGTGATTCGGTCCGGTTTCTTCTCGATCGGACGATTGCCCCCAACCCCTCAACAGAACTGCGACCGGCCGCGCGTCATGCTAGCCGGCATTGCGGTTTGGCGTCGCTGCCGCGATCTTCGCATAGGCTGCTATCGGGCCGCTGGGACGCCGCGAAGGGATTCGCCGAGGGCGTCCGCCTGATCGCTCAAATGTTCGCGGGTCAGCGGATCCACAATGGCGACCGGCGCCGAGACGATGAGGCTCGCGGCGTTGCCGACGGTTGACGCCGCGCCGGTTGTCGTCAGCATGATGCTTTCGCCGAGGCCCACCCTTGAATCGGTCAATGTCTGGCCGCTCGCGAGGCTTTGGCCGATAAGCTCGACCACCTTCGGATTGTCCGAGAATTTACCATGATTCAATTCGTCGGTTGAGCGGAAGGTCGTGAGGTTGACGACATTGATCCTTTCGCGCGCAAGGTCGCTCTTATAGGGCTCGACGTTGGGATCGATCGAGCCGAGCCTGGGACCGCCCCATAGTTTGCGTGAGAGCGCAAGGGCGCGATCGTCCTCCGAGACGAATAACGTGAAGTTCGGCCGTTGCGGCCCCATGGTCGCGATCTGCTCGCGCGCGAGATCGACATCGACGTCGGGCGCCGCAAGAAGGACGGCGCGGATCTTCTCCGCCACCTTGCCGTCGCGGATCGCCATCTGCCGCAAGGCTTCGAGCGTCACCCAATTGCCCATCGAATGCGCGAGGATCGACACTTCGCCGACTTTTGGATCTTTCGCAAGCGCGCGCAGAAGCGCCTCGAGCGCGTCGCGGGAGTAGCTCGCGCTTTCCCGGTCATAGCCATAGGCGAGGACGCTGCCCTTCGAGGGCCAGGTGAAGAGAACGGGCGCCACGTCGGCGCCCGAGTCATGGACGAATTGCGCGAAGCGGAAGACCGCGTCCTCGAAGCGATTATTGAATCCATGGACGAAAACGAGCGCCTGCCGCTTGGGCGCGTTTTGGACAAGCGTGTGGAACAAGGCCAGCGCCTGCTGCCTGTCGATGATGTCGGCTTTGCGGGTCACGAAATCCGTCGCCGGATTGCCGGGAACTTGCTGCGGCCATTGAACCTCGCCGATGCGGCGCGCCCCATCCGGCGGAATTGACACGATGATGTCGGCGAAGGCCGGCGAAATGGCCCGCGCGCCGGAGAACATTTCAGCCGGCGAACTGGCTTTCAGCCTTGTCGTCGCGACCACCATTTCAACCTGGCTGGTCCCCGGAGCGCCTTCGGCGACGGGGACGAGAAAGCCTTTGATATTGCTGGAGCAGGCGGCGAGGCTCAAAGTCGACAGCACGACCGCGAGAACGCCGCCGAGGCGCCGGCCCGAGACAGGCCCGCGCCTTGGAGGGCGGATGCGAATTTGGCCTAGCCTGTTTCCGGACAAGATTTGACCCAATGTCGGCTAACGCGTCGGATTCCGTTGGGGATTGGAACCAGACCGTGACTTTATTAGGTCCAAATCGTCAAGATGCGATGAAGGAGAATGCCGATCCAACGGAGAAAGTGGTCAGCTCGCCGTCTGAAATAACGCCGCAGTTCGCCGGTCGTGGCGGCCGAGGGAGGCGGTGGGGTTCAAGCGCTGCGGCGCTTGAGGTCCTGCAGAGTGGCCGCGTCCACTTCGTCCGTCCAGACGCGGAAAGTCTTCAATGTGTGCGGACCGAAAGAGGTCGCGAGCGGGATATCCGTCGCGTCACGTCCGCGGGCGACGGTGATGCGGCCGATGCGCGGCGTATTGTGGCGCGCGTCGAAGGTGAACCAGCGTCCGTCGAGAAAGACTTCGAACCAGGCGTTGTAGTCCATTGGGGCCGGGTCCGGCGGCACGCCAATGTCGCCCAAAAATCCATTCGCGTAACGCGCCGGAATATTCATGCAGCGGCAGAAGGCCACGGCGAGATGGGCGAAATCCCGGCAGACGCCGATGCGCTCCTGATAGGCGTCAAAAGCGGTGCGGGTGGCGCGCGCATGCTCGTAGCCGAAGGTCAAATGACCATAGACGAAGTCGCAGATCGCTTGAACGCGGCGCCAGCCGCGCGGGCTCGATCCGAAATGGAGCCAGGCGATATCGGCGAGCTTGTCGGTTTCGCAATAGCGGCTGCCGAGCAGAAACACCAAAGCATCGTTGGGCAATTGTTCGACCGGGACCTCTCTCGCGTCCAGTTCCACCGGATCGGGCAGGCCGCTGTCCTCGATGACGGCGTCGGACGTAATCGTCAGGTCGCCGGTCGGCGCGATGAACCTCCGCACCGTATTGCCGAAGGTGTCGAGATAGGTCGTTGTGGGTATCGGCGGGATCGTCGCCGGCGGGATCTCGTAGCGCAACTCCTGCGAACGTTCGCGATGCGCGTCGAGGAGGCAGACCATCAATGTCGGCTGCGGACAATTGAACGCCAATTCATAGCCGTATCGTATGAGCATGATTTGATTCCGACTTCTTTGCGTGAAGGCCCCCGCGCCGCCAACCGGCTCGCATCGGCTGTTGCTCAAAACATGATCTGCGGAACTGCCCTCGCATCAGATCATGTCCGCTCACGGCCTAAACGCGAGTCTTCCAATTCGAATTGACCGGATTTCGCTCTCTTCGCTCCAAAAAGACGCGGCTACGCCGAGATTTCGTGGAGGGCTAAGCAGCCTCGGCGCTTCTTGCGAGGGCCTGCTCGTTGACGGAGACATGGCTAACCATCGATGGCCGGTTTGGTTCCTTCTAAGGGGTCAGCCCTTGTAGGCGACGAGCAAGGCCCCGCAGGCGATCAGAAGAACGCCGAGCCAATTCGGGGTCGAGAGACGCTCCCCTAAAAAGGCGACGCCGAAGACTGCGACGAGGACGGTCGAAAGCTTGTCGATCGGCGCGACCCGCGCGGCGTCGCCGAGCTTTAGCGCGCGGAAATAGCAGAGCCAGGATGCGCCGGTCGCGAGCCCAGAAAGAGCCAGAAACAGATAGGTTCGCCCCGAGATGACGTCCAGCGGCTGATATTGTTTCGTCGCGGCGAGGATCGCGGCGACGACGGCCAGAATGACGATCGTGCGAATGAAGGTCGCGAAATCGGAATTGACGTTTTCGACCCCGACCTTGGCGAATATCGCCGTCAGCGCCGCAAAGCTCGCCGAGGCCAAGGCCCAAAACTGCCAGGATGCGAGCCAAAGCCTCACAGTGCTCAGCTCTCGCTGGCGGCGAGGAGCTGCGCCTGATGATGGGTGACGAGCGCGTCGATCACTTCGTCCAGCGCCTCTCCGGTCATTACCTTGTCGAGCTTGTAGAGCGTCAGATTGATCCGATGATCGGTGAGGCGCCCTTGCGGGAAATTATAGGTGCGGATCCGCTCCGAGCGGTCGCCGGAGCCGACTTGGCTGCGCCGGTCAGCGGAGCGTTCGGCGTCGAGCCTCTGGCGCTCCATGTCATAGATGCGGGCGCGCAGAAGCGCCATGGCGCGGGCCCTGTTCTTGTGCTGCGAGCGCTCGTCCTGAACGAAGATGATGGTTCCCGTCGGAATATGCGTGATGCGGATCGCGGACTCGGTCTTGTTGACGTGCTGGCCGCCGGCCCCTTGCGCCCGCATCGTGTCGATCTTCAGATCCGCGTCATTGATGTCGACGTCGACGTCCTCCGCTTCGGGCAGAACCGCGACGGTCGCGGCCGAGGTATGGATGCGGCCCTGCGTCTCGGTGTCTGGCACGCGCTGCACCCGATGCGCGCCGGATTCGAATTTCAGCCGCGCGAAGACGCCGCGCCCGGCTATCTCGGCGATGATTTCCTTATATCCCCCGGCGGTTCCCTCGCTCGCCGACATGATCTCGACGCGCCAGCCCTTGCTTTCCGCGTAGCGCTGATACATGCGGAAAAGATCGCCCGCGAAAAGCGCGGCCTCGTCGCCGCCGGTTCCCGCGCGGATTTCGAGAATGGCGCTTTTTTCGTCCGCCGCGTCCTTGGGCAGGAGCGAGACCTTCAGATTTTGCTCGAGCTCCGAGAGCCTCGCCTGGGCGTCCCGCAATTCCTCTTCGGCGAGGCCGCGCATTTCCGCGTCGGTCGCCGGATCGGCCAGCATCGCCTCAAGGCCGGCGAGTTCCTGCTCCTGCGTGCGAAAATCGCGAATGGCTTTGGCGACATCCTCGAGCCCGGCGAGCTCGCGCGACAAGGCGACGTAAACCGAGGCCTCCGGCGCCTCGGCGAGGCGGGCCGAGATTTCCTCGTGGCGGCGCAGGATGAGATCGAGCTTGTCTTGCGGCAGCATGGTCCAGGCGTCAGACGGAAAGAGAAAACGAAAGGGCGAAGATGAGGGGGATCGCTCTATGTCGAAACGATCATGCGCCGTCTTTGCTAGGCTCGGAGCAAAATCTTTTCCGAAACGTCCGCGCCTATTCGCAAAGCATTCTCTAGCGCATTTCGCGAACAGATGGAACGATGCGATGGAGCGGCGGAGTTCAGTGCAAAAAGTGCAATAGAATGAGTCCGGCGATGATCCAGAGCGCGATATGCCCCAAGCGCGCCCCGCGCGCCTCCGCTTCCCCGATTTTTCCGATCGCGCTTTCGGAGAGCTCGAACCCGTCTTCGGCCATGGCTTCGAGACGGTTCACGATATTTTCGGCGCGGACGAGAGCCAAAGGCAGATTGGCGGCGAAACGCGCGAGCGTAGAGGCGGCGCGGCCGGCGTCCTGCAACTTGCCGAAAGGGCCGAGGTTCTCCTCAATCCAGGCGCGGACCACGGGTTCCGAGGTCGACCACATATCGAGCTTGGGGTCGAGCGTGCGCCCCACGCCCTCGACGACGACCATGGTCTTTTGCAGAAGGACAAGCTCGATCCGCGTCTTCATGTCGAAAAGGGCGGTGACCTCGAAGAGCAGCGTCAGAAGCTTCGCCATGGAAATCTGATCGGCCGTGCGCGAATGAATAGGCTCGCCGATCGCGCGAATGGCTTGCGCGAAATCCTCGACCTTATGGATGCGCGGCACATAGCCGGCTTCGAAATGCACCTCGGCGACACGGCGATAGTCGCGCATGATGAAGCCATAGAGGATTTCGGCGAGAAACCGCCGTTCGTTGAAGCCGAGGCGCCCCATAATGCCGAAATCGACGGCCGTCAGCCGGCCTTGCGAATCGGCGAACAGATTGCCTTGGTGCATGTCGGCGTGGAAAAACCCGTCGCGCATCGCGTGGCGCAGGAAAGATTGAATGACGACGCGGCCGAGGTCCGGCAAATCATAGCCTTTGCTGGCGAGCGCCGGTATGTCCGACAGAGGCGTCCCATCGATCCATTCGAGGGTGAGCACCTCTTTCTCGGTCCGCTCCCAGTCGATGCGCGGCACGCGGAAGTCGAGATCCTTTTCGACATTCTCGGCGAATTCGGACGCGGCGGCGGCTTCGAGCCGGAAGTCCATCTCCATCTTGACCGAGCGGGCCAGCGTGTCGACGACTTCGACAGGCTTCAAGCGCCGGGCCTCGTAGATCCATCGCTCGGCGAGATGGGCGGCGAAATACATGTCGCCGAGGTCGCGGCGGAAGCGCCGCTCGACTCCCGGACGCAGCACCTTGACGGCGACGTCGCGCTCGCCATTGACGTCCTTCACCCGCGCCTTATGGACCTGGGCGATCGAAGCCGCCGCGACCGGCTCGCCAAACTCGATGAAAATGGTTTTGAGCGGCTGGCCGAAGGCGGCCTCGACCGTGGCGATCGCGACCTCGCGCGGAAACGGCGCCATCCGGTCCTGTAGAAGCTCAAGATGCTTGACGACGTCCGCGCCGACCACGTCGGGACGCGTCGCAAGGAACTGGCCGAGCTTGACATAGGAGGGCCCAAGCCGGCCGATCGCGCTTGGAAGATTGGCGAGGCCTGGACTGGCGACGCCTCTGGAGAGGAGCTTCGCTAGCGCCAGCGGCAGCCGCGCGGAGGGCGGCAGGAGCGATGGGTCGATGTCGCTGAAGACGCCGGCGCGCGCCAGCACGAAACCGGCGCGCGCGAGGCGCGGGAGAGAGCCTAAGGAGAACCGCACGAATCCCGCCTAAAGCTTCCAGCCGGAATGGATGGCGACAATTCCGCCGGTCAGCCTCGTGAAGGCGGCGCGCTCGAGTCCCGCCGCTGCGATCTTGGCGCGAAAGCTCTCGGCGTCGGGAAAGCCGGCAATCGATTCGACGAGATAGCGGTAGGAGTCCGCGTCGCCCGTCACCAGCCGGCCGAGCAGGGGGATCGCCCGAAAGGAATAGACCTCATAGAGCCGGTCCAGAACGGGCATTTCGACATTTGAGAATTCGAGGCAGAGGAATTGGCCGCCGCGCTTCAGGACCCGGCGGGCCTCGGCGAGCGCCTGATCGATCCGCGGCACATTGCGGATGCCGAAGGCGATCGTGTAGGCGTCGAAACTATTGTCGGCGAAAGGCAGGACTTCGGCGTTCGCCTCGACGAAATCGAGTTTCGCCTCGAAACGACGCTTGGCGGCGCGCTGGCGTCCGACCTCCAGCATGTCGGCGTTGATGTCGAGCACGGTAATCTCGGTGCGGCGCGAACCCGCCTTCGCGATTCGAAAGGCGATGTCGCCCGTGCCCCCGGCGACGTCAAGATGACGAAACCGGGTTTGCCGCGACGGCTTGACCCGCGCCGCGAAAATATCTTTCCAGACCCGATGGAGGCCCGCCGACATCAGATCGTTCATGAGGTCGTAGCGTGAAGCGACCTTGTGGAAAACCTCGTCGACCCGCGCCTGCTTGTCTCGAAGCGGAACGCGGGAAAAGCCGAAATGGGTCTCTTCCGCCGCGGTGTTGAATGTTCGATCTGGCCCGGTCATTGGTTCTCCTCGGAGCCGACCATATAGCCCGGGACGCGCGCCATGGCTACGCCATGCGGGGGAGTTGGTTTTTGCTCGACCCGCGCCGGATCGTCGAGGCTCGGCCGGCAAAAGTTAATTTCGAAGGTTTGCCGGCGAATCCAGCGGATTTGGCGCCGGCGGCGCTCTTTCCAAGACAGTCACGCCTTCGCTGCTGGAGTCGATGAGGTCAATCCGATTGGGGGTCTCGGCCATCAGCGTCGCCGTGTACGTCCTGCCGTCATCCATCTTCACCCATAGCGTTCCAAAATAATCGATCGAGTAGACGCCGCCTCCCGACGCGCCCGGTTGGGCGGGACCGGAGAAGCTTGCAATCGTCTTGTCGGGCCGAAACACGATCCGCCAGGGCTTGCCGGCGGCTTGCCATTCCCCGACGATTGGGATGGTCTTGATGGTGACGGCGCCGATAAGCTGGCGCGCGCCCATGGCGATGAGCCCAAGGGCGCCGACGACGCCGAAAATTACGATCATTCGGTTGATCGGCAACCCCTTGGAATTGTCTGGTCGAGTCGATGGTGAGCTCATTGCCGTCTCTCAGCAGCTCGAGTGGGAGAGGAGCGCATATATGGATCACGGGCAAGCGCAGCTCAAGGGCGCCGATCGTCGTGATTGACGATCCGACGATCCAATGGGAAACGGCGTCCGACCGGAAGCCGCTCCTTGCAAAAAATAAAGTCCCGGCATTCTTAAGCATGGCGTAGATTGCATCGCCATGGATTGAATTGGACCATGGTAGACGGTCGGCCGGGTTATCGGGTGGCGGGGCAGTTTGGGCTCGCCGGGTCAAGCAAGCTTAAACATAAGTGGAGATCTTTTCATGCCGCAGTTTCAGCGCCAGTCTCCGGTCCCGCCAAATTCGCCTTGGTGGCGCCCGTATTGGGACAGCTTCAAGAAGAATTTTCTGGATCGTTTCAATACGCAAGGCGATTGGCTGGTTTTTGGGCTCGTGGCGCTCGCCGTCCTTTGGCTCTCGATCCGGGTCATTGGGCTCTTGCGCAAGCTGCTTGGCTGGTGATCGGCGCCTCTTGAGCTTCGGTGGCGATCCGTGTCGGGGACAGGATATTTGAGGGTGTCGACATATCCTGCTCCCTTTTCGATTAACGTGAGCGCGGCGCGGAATTTATCACGAAAGCCGCGCTAGAATTTCAGCCTATTCGCGCGCGCCGACGTTGATGGTGATGTTGATAGTGACGGGACCGGCCGGAATGGATAGGGTTGTAGGAGCAGGCGCCGCCGCCCGCGCGAGCTCTGGCGCAGCCGGGCGGGCGACGAGGGCGGTCGCCGCCGCCAGTTCCGGTAGTTGACAGGCAGCGCTGGGCTGTAGCTTAGGGTCGATCAAGCTGAGATATGTCGTCAACGCATGCCAGCACGCCGGCGAAGGCCAAACCTTCAGCAACGAATCATATTGTTGCAACGTATCGACATGGGTGAAGCCCAGCGGAACATAGGGGACGAGGTCCGGCAAATTGTCGATCCGCCACGACGTTAGATGCAGCGCGTTAAACGCGCGAGCGAATGTTAAGTCTCCAACGCGCGGCGATGCGAACGTGTAGATTGTCGGGTTGTGGATGCGCTCGTTATATGCGTTGTCCAGCACGTAAAGGGTTGCGAGCGCTGCGCCGAGGCTGTGGGCGGTGACGGCGATCGAGGTGGATGGGGTTGCGGCTTCGGCCCGTTGGGGGGCCACGGCGCGACGGTTCACCAACGCGGCCACCTGTTGGGAAAATCCCCCGGCGGACTTGAGCGATTGAGGCTCCGCGGATTCCGCAGCGGCGGCGCCGGTGGGGTTGGCGATGACCTCGAGCGTGTCGTAAATGCGCGCAAAGCCTGCGCCAACCAACCCGGTCCCCAAGTCCTTGAACGGCACAAGGACGATTGCGTTCAAGTCGTCCCACCATTCGACCCAGCTCGATGTTCCGCGAATGGCCAGGATGAACTGGTTGGGATCAGCCTCGCTTTGGGCGATAAAGCCGTAAAAGGTCGGGCCTGTGCTCTCGAAGATGAAGTCCTGCATGAGGACCCAGGCGGCGAGGTGATAACCGCTTGGAAAATCGGAAGATCGAGGCGGCCTTAGATTGTTCGGGTTGGCGTTGTACATTGTGTAGGCCGCCTCGACGAACTGGCCATAGAGGACCGCCGTGGCGGGATTGTATGGATCGCTCTTGTGCGATGGGTCAGGTGGAATCTGATGAGGTTCTTGCGTCATCGTCGCAACTCCCGTTTGGCCGGCCTGTCCTCTGGAGGCGCCGGCGTTAGGTCGAGGGTGGAGAAGTTTTGCGGCCGGCCAAAAGGCAAACGCGACGCGCCGCTTACACAGACGAATGCTATAATTAGAATGATCTTGTCGAAACGGCTAAACGTCTAATTGTGCTGGCGTCCCGGAAGGGATTCGAACCCCTGACCTACGGTTTAGGAAACCGTTGCTCTATCCTGCTGAGCTACCGGGACCTGTCGCCCGCGCCGGCCGCCGACCCCGGCGGCTGAGCCGTTCACGTATTCGCGCTTCGATTTAGCATGTTCGCGGGCTCCGGCAAACGGGGGTTCGCCCCCGGGTTCCGAATTGCCGAGCGCGCCCGCTTCCTTGACTTTTCGGGATCAGGGCGCTTAAGAAACATTTGGACCTTTCGCTAGAGGTCTTCTATTGCAATCGAGCCGCCTTGTCCTTCGAGGCAAGCGGTGAACGCTCGGCAGCGCGTTGCGCCCCCGGGCGCGTTTGGCGTTGACTGTTTCGGCTTCGGGCTTCGTGCGGAAAAACATCCCGCGCGGAAAATCGGCCGCGGCGGGCGGCGGAGCCGGCGGTTTCATACTATGTTAGGGAGGGAGATTCCCCTCACTTGGCCGCAGCTGCGGCCGCCCTCTGCCAGCAGAGGGGTTGCGACAGGACAAGGCGCATGTTCGAAGGGCTTTCGGAAAAGCTCTCTGGTATTTTCGATACGCTGACGCGGCGCGGCGCGCTTTCCGACGCCGACGTGAACGTCGCTCTTCGCGAGGTCCGCCGCGCGCTTCTCGAAGCGGATGTCGCGCTCGACGTCGTGCGCTCCTTCGTCGATAAGGTGCGCGCGCGCGCTGTCGGCGCCAATGTCATCAAATCGGTGACGCCCGGCCAGATGGTGGTCAAGATCGTCAATGACGTCTTGATCGAGACCCTAGGGGCGGAAGCGGAGCCAATCAATCTCGACGCCGCGCCTCCGGTTGCGATCATGATGGTCGGCCTGCAAGGCGCCGGCAAGACGACGACCACGGCGAAGATTGCGAAGCGCCTCACGGAAAAGATGAAGCGCAAGGTCTTGATGGCCTCGCTCGACGTGAAGCGGCCAGCCGCGCAGGAGCAGCTCGCCGTGCTCGGACGCCAGGTCGGCGTCGATACGCTGCCGGTAATCGCGGGCCAGACGCCGGTGCAGATCGCCAAGCGCGCCGAACAGGCGGCGCGCCTGCAAGGCTATGATGTCGTCATGCTCGACACGGCCGGCCGCACTCATATCGACGAAGCGTTGATGGCCGAGATGGTCGAGATCAAGGCGGCCTCCGGCCCGCATGAGATCCTTCTCATCGCCGACAGTCTCACCGGCCAGGACGCGGTCAATCTCGCCAAAAGCTTCGACGAGCGGGTCGGCATCACCGGCATCGTGCTGACGCGGGTCGATGGCGACGGGCGCGGCGGCGCGGCGCTCTCCATGCGCGCGGTCACCGGCAAGCCGATCAAGCTTCTCGGCGCCGGCGAGAAAATGGACGCGCTGGAGGATTTCCATCCGGCCCGCATCGCCAATCGCATTCTCGGCATGGGCGACATAGTTTCGCTGGTCGAAAAAGCCGCCGAGTCAATCGATGCGGAAAAAGCGCAGCGCATCGCCGAGAAGATGCGCAAGGGCAAGTTCGACCTCGAAGACCTCTCCGACCAGCTTGCGCAAGTCGAGAAGATCGGCGGCCTCGGCGGCATCATGGGCATGCTGCCGGGCGTCGGCAAGATGAAGGAGCAACTCGCCTCCGCCAATATCGACGATCGCGTCATCAAGCGTCAGCGCGCCATAATTTCATCGATGACGCGCGAGGAGCGGCGCACCCCGGACATCCTCAAGGCTTCGCGCAAAAGACGGATCGCCGCCGGGTCGGGGGTCAAGGTCGAGGACGTGAACAAGCTGTTGAAGCAGCATCGCCAGATGGCCGATATGATGAAGTCCATGGGCGGGGCCAACAAACGCGGCGGCGCGATGGGCAAGATGGCCTCGATGTTCGGCCTTCCCGGCGGAAATTCGCTCGCCGGCATGCCGCAGCCGACGCCGGACCAGATCGCCGCTTTGCAAAAACAGCTCGGGCAAAAGCAAGTTGCGTCCGGTCACGGGGGGGCTGCCAAGGCGCCTCCAAAGCCGCCGTCGGGCCTGCCCGTCGGTACGCCTCCCGGCATTCTGGCCAATCCCCCGAAATTGCCCGGTCTCGGCGGCGAGAAGCTGCCTGGCCTTGGCGGCGGATTGCTGAGCGGGCTCAATCCCTTCGGGAAGAAGAAGTAGTTTGCGTGATCAGAGACCCATTCATAACCGAACGACCGCAAGCGCGCCGTTGAGCAGTCTGGAAAGCGTTCAAACATGGCTGAAACGGATAATCTCGTGCTCGAACATCTGCGCCATATTCGCGGGCAGCTCGATCGCATGGAAAACCGGTTGGACGACGTCACCACGCGGCTGGGTCATGTTGAACGTTCGGTAGCGGAACACTCAGTGCAGCTGGCGGAAATCAATGCCAAGCTCGATCGCCTGGACGCGCGCGTAACCCGCATCGAAAAGCGGCTCGATCTCGTAGAAGTCAGCAATTAATCCAAACTCAAATCCGACGAAAAGGAACTTATGATGCCCCTTAAAATTCGTTTGTCGCGCGGCGGCGCCAAGAAGCGGCCGTTCTATCGCGTTGTGGTCGCCGATTCGCGCATGCCGCGCGATGGTCGGTTCATCGAGCGCCTCGGCGTCTTTGATCCGCTGAAAGCAAAGGACGCCGCCGACCGGCTCGTGCTCGATCAGGAGAAGGCGAAGGCCTGGATCGCCAAGGGGGCCCAGCCGACTGACCGCGTGGCCCGGCTGCTCGACGGTCTCGGCGTCTTGAAGCGGGAGCCGCAAAGCAATCCGAAGCAGGGCTTGCCAAAGAAAAAGGCGCAGGAACGCGCCGCAGCCGCTGCGGCGGCCGCGGAAAAGGCCGCGGCGGCGAGCTGAGCAGCGGGGAGGCTCGCGCTTGATTCGCCGTGAGCCTTTTGGCCGCGCGTCACGCCAGCGCCGCTATGCCGGCCTGCGTGACCCTGACGGCGCTGCGGCCATTTCCATGCTTTTCGACGCGCACCTGCACCGCAATGCGCTCGATCATGGCTGCGACGTGAGTGACGACGCCGACCTTGCGGCCTTGTCCGTGCAGGGATTCAAGAGCGTCGATGGCGACATCGAGCGTTTCCGCATCGAGCGAGCCGAAGCCTTCATCGACGAACAAAGTGTCGACGAAGGCTTGGCGGCCTTCGAGCCCGGAAAGGGCGATGGCGAGCGATAGAGACACCAGGAAGCGCTCGCCGCCGGAAAGGCTGCGCGCGGCGCGCTTCTCGCTCCCCATGTCGCGATCGACGACATGAACGGAAAGATCGCTCGTTGGGGCGCGTTCGAGCCGATAGCGTGGCGCGAGCGCGGCCAGATGACGATTGGCGAGAGCGACGAGATGGTCGAGCGTCACGCCTTGCGCGAAGCGGCGGAATTTATCGCCTGACGCCGATCCGATCGCGTCATCCAAGGCCTGCCAGATTACAAGATCAGCCGCGGCCGCTTCAATCTCGACAGCCAAGGCCGCTGCGCTGTCGCGCGCCGCATCATCCTGCGAAAGTTGATTTTCAATGGCGCCCGAGCGCCGTTGCGCCGCATCGGCTTTGTCCTGCAAGCTTGCGATTTCGGCTGTCAAGGCGGCGGGGTCGTCGTCACGCGCGTCGCGAGCGAGAAGGTCGTCGAGGTCGCGTTGGCGTTCGCCAAGGCTTGCCGCCGCTTGCGACAGCGCCTTGTCGATCGCATCAATCTTTACGCGCAAGCCTTCGCGCAAGGTGAGCGCCGTCCCGAGCAATTCGCTGACGCGCTCAGTCGTAAAATCTGTCGCCGCGACCGCGGCGGCGAAATCCTGACGGCATTCGATCAGGCCTAATTTGGCCGCCTCCAGGTCGGCTCGCGCGGCGGATTCGCCATGGATGGCGGCGGCAAGCCGTTTTCCGGCTTCGGAGTCCGCTTCGCGCGCCAGATCAAGAGTCGTCCGCGCCTGCCGCCGCATCTCATTGTGACGCGTGCGATGGGCGCCTGTTTGTTCGCCCTCAATGAGCGCGGCGCGCTCCATTCGCACATCTCGCAGGACCGTCGCGCGGGCGCTCGCGTCGCTTGTCAGCGTTTCCAATGTCGCCGCTGATGTCCGCGCGGCTTCGGCCGCGGCGGCCTGCATCGGCTCGAGCGCGCGCAAGGCGGCGTCATCCTCGGCGAGGCCGGCCTTCAAGAGGCGATAGTCGTTGGCAAGCGCCTTCAGCCGCGTCGCAACAGAATCGGCGTCGCGGTCCACATCGGCCGGAGCGAAAGCGCCGGCGCGCAGAAAAGGATCAAGCTCGCGATCAATCGAAAGCAGCCTGTCGCGCAATTCGCGTGAGGTCGTTTCGGCGCCAGCGCGTTCGAGTTCGACTGCATGCAGCGCTTGGCTCTGTGCGGCCAGTTCGGCCAATTTCCGCTCCAGCGTTTCGGCGGCTTGCCCATGCGCTTCGCGCAGCTTTTCGAGGTCCGCGCGCAGTGTCTCGGCTCGGCCAAGCGGCGCGGCCAGCGCTTCGCGATCAGATTCGGCCAGTGCTGCAAGGCGCAAGACCGGGGCGAGCGCGGCCTCCGGGGCAGGGGGCAGGGCTTCGGCAAAGCCCAATGCCGCGCGGCGCTGATCGAGATCCTCGAATGCGGTTGCATAAGCGGCTTCGCTTGCTTGCAGATCGGCCAGCGCCGTCTCGCCGAGGCGAAGCGCGGCGTCATGGCGCGCGGCCGCGCCGGCAAGCGCTCCTCGGCAGCCTCGACTGCGCTTGCGGCGCCTGCGATCAATTGGTCGAGTTCGGCGCGCCGCGCTCGGATGCGCGCGACGAATTCGCGCCGGCGTCGCTGCGCTCCGCATGCGGATGATCAGCGCCGCCGCAGACAGGGCAGGGCTCGCCAGCGACGAGGCTAGCGCGGAGTTGGATAGCTTGCGGCGAGACTGTCGCGTCGGCGAGATCGATGAGGCCGACGATCTCTGTTCGTGCGGCTCTGTGCGTTGCGTGTTCGGTTTGCGCCGCCGCCCGCTGGGCTTTCGCCTGCTCCAGGTCGCCGATAGCCGCCGCGGCGGCCGCCTTCGATTTGACGAGCTCGTCTTGCGCCCGCATATGACGGTCGAGCACATTCGCGACATCGCGAAAGCCGCCGAGCAGATCGCCGAGCGCTCGATCCCGCCGCCGCAACTCCTCTTCGCCTATGGTCGCGAGGGCGGCGCGGCGCGCCTCGTTCTCGCCGCCGAGCCGGTCGCGTTCGATGCGCAGCCGATCAGCGGATGAGTTCAGATCTGCAATGAGCGACCCGAGACGGCGCGTTTCTTCAACTGCGCGGGCGCTTTTCTTTTGCGTTTCCGCATATCGGCTTTTGAGCGCGCTGCGCTTTTGCAAAAGCTCCTCGACCTCTTGAATACGATCGCACAGAACCGCCCGTTCTGGGCAAGGCGCCAGGAGCGCCGCGGCGCGATCACGCGCGGCGATGGTCTGCGCGTGAAGCGCGTCGAGGCGCTGAATTTCACCTGCGCAAGCGTTTGCGCTTCGCTCCGCTGCGGCGCGCATCGCCTCGGCCTTCTCGAGTTCCTCCACGCAGTGCTTGATTGCTCCGTCGAGTTGCTCGCAGCGCGTCCAGATTGGTCCAAGCGCCTTGAAACGGTCTTCGGCTTCGAGATCCAAAGCTTGCGCTTGCTCGCGCTCCGCCGCGGCGTTCATGGCGGTCTCGCGCGCTTGCGCGGCTGCGGAGCTTGCGTCGACGAGCATGTCTTCGGTGCGGGCTTGGCGTTCCTCGGCTTGGGCGAGGATTGCCGCTTTCGCTCGCAATGGCTCGACCGCATCGAGCTCAGCGAGAAAGCCACGCTCGGGGGCGACGTCTGTCGACGCAAGGAGCGCGGCATGATGCGCCGCCGCCGCTTCCGCGCATTTTTCGCGCGCAAGGCCAATGCGGGCGTGATGCTCCAGACGCTCTTTCAAGGCGGCAATCGCGGCCCCGATTGCTTTCGTCTCAGCGGCCAGGCTCAGGAGCTCCTCCGCGAGCGAGACGCGCGCCGGCTCATCGAGGAGGCCAATCGCCGCGCGCCTCGCTTCAAGGCCGTCCAGCGCATTCCTACGCTGTTCCATCTCCTCATGCGCGCGCCTTGAAAGCGCGGCGTAAATTTCTGTCCCGGTCACTTTCTCCAAGAGCTCGGCGCGCTCGTTTTCGCCGGCGAGCAGGAAGGCGTCGAACTCCCCTTGGGCGAGCAAGACGGTGCGGCGAAACTGGTCGAAGGTGAAGTCGGTCAAAGCCTGAACTTTGGCGAGCACGTCCCGTTTGCCGCTGGCGATCGCTTGGTTGTCGCTGATGCGGATGAGACTGCGCAGCTCATTCTGCAGCGCGCCATTGGCTCGCCCTCTCGCGCGTAGAACCTCCCAGCGCACCCGGTAGGATTGTCCGTCCATGGCCAGAAAATCGACTTCGGCAAAGCCTTTGCCCGCGCCGCGCCGTAACAGCGCGCGCGCATCCTGGCCGCTGATCTCTTTTCCGCTCGGATCCGGGGCGAGTTCGCGCCGATCGATGGCGACGCGCGGATAGGCGCCGTAGAGGGCGAGGCAGATCGCGTCGAGGATGGTCGATTTGCCCGCGCCGGTCTCGCCGGTGATCGCAAAAAGCCCCGTGCTCGCGAGAGGCTCGCGGCAAAAATCAAGCTGAAAAGGAGCGGCGAGGCTGGCAAGATTTTCGCCGCGGACGGCAAGGATGCGCATCGCTCACAAGTCCGCGCGGAGAAAATGAAAGGCATCGAGATGCGGCGCGTCGGGCGGCCGGCCATTGCGCTTTTCGAAAGCGCGTCGGAACATCTCCTCGGGATCGCGTTCGGCAAGTCGGACGAGAGGGGCGTCGGTCTCGGCAGCCGGCTCCGCCTCGGCCGAAGCAGCGACGCGCGCATCGACAAGCCGAACCGGGAAGGTTTCGACGATCCGATCGACCTCGGCGCGAAAGCCCGCGACGAGCCCATCGCGCGAAAGCCTGACGTCGAGAAAGGGCCGGCTTTCCAGCGGCAGCCTCGGATCGAGCCCGAGCTGCGACAATCGATCGGCCAGTTCGTCCAGCCGCAGCGCGCCTTGCTCCGGCAGCCGCAGAAAAGGAATGGGGCGGGCGAGCGGAACATGCTCGGTTCGCAATTCGGCGCCGTCGAGCGTGATCAATGTGATCCCATGGCGGTAAGCCTGTTCCGTTGCAGAAAGCGGAAAAAGCGAACCGCTGTAGCGCACCCTCCCGCCGCCGACGTTCTGCGCGCGATGGAGATGGCCGAGCGCGACATAGGCCGCATCTTGCTCGGCGAATATGTCGGCGGGAACTGCGTGCTCGCCCCCAATGAGAATGCGCCGCTCCGCGCCTTCCGACTCGACGGCTCCTGCGACATGGAGATGGCCGGTCGCGATAAGCGGCAGGCCCCCTCGTAGCGGCGCGGCGCTTTCGAACAATTCGGCGTAGAGAGAAGCGACGGCGCGAATGATCGGAGAGCCTCCAGCCTCGCTTTGGGAGAGAGGCGGCAGGCAGGCCGCCGTCGGATAGGATACGGCGAGCACGTGCGCGGCGATGTCGCCCTTCGCGTCGGTAAGCGGAATGAAATGCCGCCTTGCGTCGATCTTGCCGTCGCGCCGCTCGACATTGCCGACGACATGGACGCGGAATTTTTCGAGCAGCGGGCGGGGCGCTTCCAGCCGGCCCGCCGCGTCATGATTGCCGGCGGTGATGACGGTCGTCAGCGTGGGGCGCGCGCGGTTAAGCCGGACGAGAAGATCGAAAAAGAGCCGCTGCGCCTCCCCGCCGGGGTTTTGTCCGTCGAACACATCCCCCGCGACGATGAGCGCGTCGATTTCCTGCTCCGCCACAAAAGTTATGAGTTCGGCGAAGACCGCGCGATGTTCCGCATCGCGGGAGAAGCCGCGCAGCGTCTGACCGATGTGCCAATCGGCCGTGTGAACGATTTTCAGCATCGCTCGGCAGTTTGAAGGATTCGCGGATCAAAGACGAGGAGTTCCGCGTCTCGCGCGCGCGATTGCAAATCCCTTGATGATGTGGCCCGAGGCCTGGCGCCTGCGCCCCGGAGACCGGAAAGGCCAGCAAGGTAAGGAGTGTCGCTAGTAATAAATTAACATATTTCATTAATCTTAATAATTAAGAGCAGTAGCCGCCCCATTTAAAATACGGCTATTCTGCGTCAAATCGAAGCACGAAAATAGAACTCTTGATTTTATTAAGTGTATCCAATATACACAAAATTGACATGAGGATTGAAATTGCCATGAAAAGACTTGCGTTTTTGCTCGCACTCGTCCCCGCGCAAGCCTGGGCTGTCGACGGCGCTACGGTTTTGCAAGGGCCGCCTGTGGCGATCGACGCGAGTTCTGGAGATGATTTTCCTCACTATGACGTCGTTGGGCGGTGCAAAACAGCATGGCCCGGAAACAGTCGCACCGCGGAATCGGCGCGGACGGTTTGTGTGGAGCGACAGAACAGGATCGCTGGCCTGAGTTCTCAGGGCTGGCGCTTGATTTCGGCCTCCGCTAGACGCGAGTGCGTCAAGCGCGCCGACTCCGCTGCGGTTGCCGCCTATAATGTTCTTTACGCCTGTGTCGGCCTGGCGGCGTTCCGAGAGAACAATCAGTCGAGAGCGGAGCGCATTGCAAATGTGATCCGCGAGCAAAATAGCCCCGGCCAGGGCGGTCGCGTTCGCGTCGGCACGATGGAAGAAATATTATCGCCGGTTCAGAACGCGCGATGAGGGACAGACATGCGGTCGGCGTCCTCGGGTCGAGGGGCCGCCGTAAGCGTTTCGCCAGTGAAGCGGAAGCCGTTTTGCGCTGGGAAATCCGGTAAGGAACGGGAAATATTATGGCGTCGCGGGAGCTTTAGCCCTCGCCTGAATGCGGCGCTTTGGGCTCTTCGCTCGACCATTTCTCTATAGGCTCGTCCGCGAATCGCGCGGCGGCGTCTTTGACTGAACGGCCTGAAAGGCTCAAGCTTGGCGCGATCTCGGCCAGGGGCACGAGCACAAAAGCTCGCTCGAAAAGAGCTTTATGCGGCAGATTCAGCTGCGCATGCTCGAAACGCTCGTCGCCGTGGAACAATATGTCGATATCGATGAGGCGCGGCCCCCAGCGGACCGAGGGTTCGCGGCCCATGTCGCGCTCGACCGCATTGGTCGCGGCGAGAAGTTCGAGGGGTTTGAGGCGTGTTTCCCCCAAGGCGCAGGCATTGGCGAAAAAGTCCTGCTCGACATAACCCCAAGGCGCGGTGCGGTAGATCGAGGAGATCGCCGTCACGCGAACAATTCCCCGATCTTGCAGGAGCGCGAGCGCGCGGCGGATATTGCCGGCCTTGTCGCCGATATTGCTGCCGAGGCCGAGTCCGATCTGCGTCAGCGGGCCTTCGCCCAAAAGCTCAAGCGAGTTTGGCGGCATCACAAACCTTGAAAGCGGCGAAGATCTTCGCCGCATGATGAGCAGGCGAAATGGCGGCCCCCATCGCAGCCGCCGCGAGACCCGCTGCTTCTCATATGTCCTTCCAGGCGCATCTGTTTAAGACATAAGGCGAAAAGGAGCGCGACGAAAGCCATGCCTGTCTCCGCGGCGCGGGCGGCGGGGACAGCATGTTTCACGCGGGGTAGAGAATCTCTCCCTTTCCAAGGGCCGCCGTATCTCCCGCGAACCGGTTGAGAAGGCCGGAGAAAAGCTTGGCTGTGCCGCGGCTTTCCGGGCGGAGCAGGCGGGCGAAGAGACCGGCGAAGGCGAGTTCGTGCGATCCACAATCGACAAACGTGGGGGCCAATTCAGGCGGATTGGCGAGCGCAATCGTGCCTCGCCGCATGAGATAGCCCGGCAGGACGCCGCTCGGCCCGAGCACGATCAGCGTGCCGGCGATCATGCGGCTGCCGGGATAATCCCCAGCCGATCCTTCGATCAGGATCGTGCCGCGGCGCAGCCGATCTCCGGCGCGCGCGCCGGCGTCCCCGCGCACAATTAGAAATCCGCCGGTGATCCCCTCGATCTCGCCCTCGAGCGGGGCGCCGAGGAAGTCCCCGGCATTGCCCGCGATCTCCAACCGGCCGCCGGATAGGGCGGACCCTGCGTAAGGGCCTGCGTCCCCGGCGACGACGAGATTGCCGCCGCTCATGCTCCGGCCGACCGACTTGCCAACGTCGCCCTCGACGATGATTTCGCCGCTCCTCAAGTCCTGGCCGACATTGTCGAGCCGCTCCGATCCACCCTCGAAGACGATCGTTTGCGCGTCGCCGGAGCGGATCTTGAAAATATCGCCGACGGCGATTTTCTCGCGCGTGGTCTGCAGCTCGATCTGCGCAATCTCCTTCGCCGATTTGCCGTTGAGCACATGCGGCGTGAGGGGGGCGAGGTCGAGCCTTTGGTCCGGCTCTCGTTCAAGTGCGAAGACGAGTGGCTTCACGGCAAAAGATCCTTCAGGTGGAAATGGAAGGGGCCGAGCTTCCCTCCGTAATTGCCGGCGCCGACCCGCACCGCGCCATGCTCGGGGCCGAGCTTCACAATTGCCGCAAGGCCGGCGCGCATGGCCTTCGCCACGGCCTGTTCGGTCAGGCCGTCGATGACGATTTCGAGGACGCAGCCAATGTCTTCATCAAGATTGGTGTTCACCGCGCCCCGCAAGGTGGGGCAATAGGCGTCATTGGTGGAGGCCGACATGGCTTTGTATTTCGAGCCGACCTTGGAGCCCGAGCGCACGATCCCTCCTGGGAAGGGCAGGATCACGTCTTTGACGCCGTTCATCGACTCGACCGCGAGTTCGGTGGCGCGCAAGGTGGTTTTCGGGGTTGCGCCCATGATCAGCAAATTGCCGCCGCCGACCGCCTTCTTGGTGAGGCCGGTCGTCGCCTCGCAGAGAAACTCGCCATCCATGACCGGCACGCGCCAGAAATGCCGCGCGCCGAATTTCTTCGACACCTGCCAGCCATCGCCGAAATAGCGGATGGAGTCGCCGATCTGCAGTCTGTCTGCGCCGTCGAGATCGCCGAAACAGGCGGATCCCGGCGAGGTCAGAACGCATTGGCCGACCCGGTTCACGAGCTGGGTCTGCAATGTGTCAGTGGACATGGCGAAGATGAGAACGCGGACGCCGGGGCGGCCGTCGGGCGTCTCCTTCGCGGAGAGCTCATGGTCGATCCCCGCCTCGCAGCCGCAGCCGATGACGGAAGTGGCGAAGCCGGTCATGGTGGTTGCGGCCTGCCTCGCCCATTTCTGATTGGGCCCGGTGATGACGATCGCAGTGCCGCGCATCGGAAAAGCTTCGGCGAACGATTCGTCTATGCGGACGCCGTTCCTGACTATTGGGCGCATGCGACCTCCTGGAACGGATCGGGACGCGGAAGGATATGCTCCGGGACTGCGAACATATTATGAGACACGCCGAAGTGATGGTCGTAATAGCCCGCGAGGCGGCGATCGATGGCTTTATCGTAGCCGGGATTGACCTTGAGCGTCTTGCCCCAGCGATAATGGGTGACGGTCCCATCGCGCACGACGAGATCGCCGTCCTTGAAGACGAGATGGGCGGCGCGGAACATTTTCGCGATGTCCTTGTCGGGTGAATAGACCGCGATATCGGCGAGTCCGCCGGCGCCCAGATGGCCGCGATCCTTCAGGCCGAGAAGCTTCGCGGGCGCCGCGCGGGTCATGATGGCGATTTCATTCAGATCATATTCGCGCGCGATGGAGGGCAGAGTCGTTACGTCAAGAGCCCCCTGCGGCAGGCGCGCGGCGGTCTCGGCCCGCGCTTCGCGGCTCATCAGCAGGGCGAAGACCTCCGGATAGGTCGTGAAAGGCGCGCCATTCGGATGGTCGGTCGTGAAGAAAACGCGCCATGGGTCGTTGATCAGCAGAAACAGCTCCAGACCGCAGGCCCATTGCACCGCATTGGCGAATTCGGTCTCGCGATAATGGTAAGGCACGATTCCGCCGCCCTCGGCGTCGGCGTCGAAAATGACCGACTTCCTCGGCCGCGCCATGGCTGTGGCGTTGAACTGACGCAGCACGTCGGAGGAAATAGTGACCGTTTGCCGGAACATGGCCTGTCCGACGTCAACCGTCACATTTGGCGCGGCGTTGACCGCCGCGGCGACGGCGGCCGCGCCGGATGAGAAGCCATGATCGCCCTCATTGCCATAACAATAGAATTGCAGATGCGCGAGATGCAGAGGCTTGCCGCGCGCCGCCTCGATCGTCGCGATCGCCGTCGAGACATTGCCCGGAATGCCGAGGTTGTTGCAGTGCAAATGCAGCGGATGCGGGATCTTGAGATCGTCGACCGCCTGCTGCAGCGCCTCAAGAATTTTCCGCGACGTGGTCCCGTAGAAAGGCACCTGATCGTCGAGGCCAAAGGCGCGCACGTTATATTTAAAGGCGGTTGCGCCGCCGGCGTTGATGGTCTTGAGGCCGAGCCCGTTGGTCGCCGCTAGCGTTGCGGCGACATAATCGGCCACCGCCGAGGGTTTCTCTCCGTCGCGCAGCAAGGTCAGCAGAAAATCGTCATTGCCGAGGATCGTCAGCGCCCCTTTGTCGAGGATCGGCACGTCGGAAAGCTCAAGATGTCCCTGCAAGGCCTGATGCGGCGCGAGGGCCGGCTCGATCACCGTGGTGAAGCCCATGGACGCATAGATATTGCCGGTCTCGAAGGTCGACCATTTGGCGTTGGCCAGCGGCAGGACCTTCTGCAGCGGCGCGCTGGCGCGGTGCATCTCGGGGAGGAGCAAACGCGCCGTGTTCACATTGCCGCCGGCGATGTGGGAATGAATGTCAATTGCGCCAGCCATGACGATCTTGCCGGAGACATCATGGATTTGGTCCGGCTGTCTGCCGTGTGGCGGGTCTATGATCCGCGCATCCTCGATCCACAGGTCGCCGATCTCGTCGCGGCTATTGGCGGGATCTATGATGCGGCCGCCTTTCAGAAGAATAAGCATTTAGACCTCTCCGCCGATATGTTGCGCGATGCGGTCGATGACGGAAGCGACCGAAGGGGCGTCGCTCGGAAGCGAGGCCTGACGGGCGACGATCGCTCCGACCTCGCGCGCGAACTCGGCTCCATCATGATCGACGCCTGGGCAGCCGACTTCCACGCGCACCTGCGGTTCGTGCTCGAACCGCGTTTGCGGCGGAACAAGCGCGATGAGCGGCACTTGCCTTTTCCATTGCGGGGTCTCCCTTCCATAGGCGGAGATCCAGAGCGCGGCGTCGGCTTCGCCGCTTTCGACCAGGCGCGTGGCGTCGAATCGCCATGTGTCATGCTCGGGGAACGCGCGGCCGAACGAGGTCCGCACGGGGAAGCCCGTCATCCAGCCCGATGTCTGCAAGACCCCGCCCGCATTGGCGTCCGCGCCGAGGGGAAGCCCGGAGAAGCGCGTCGTCTTGTTGAGATCGGCGAGGAGCCCATAGAGCATTTCGATCGACAGGCTGTCGAGAAGCTCCGGGCCCCAGACCGCGACGCCAAAGCGTGCGGCTTTGAGAATCTGCGCCGCTTCATCGAGCTTGCGCTTGGCGCCCTTGCCCGAGCTGATCGGCCGATCGGCGAGGCGCGCCCGCAAGCTCGCGAGCGTGACGTGCAGATCCGTCGAGTCGAGCGTCGTGACGGACAGGCCATCGACTTGGGCGGCAGAGCGGCCGGGCGCAATCCAGACGAGCTTCCGCTCTGCATGGGCGAGATCGAACTCCGGGACTTGGGCAGGCGCCAGACGCTCCAAAAGCTGCGGCCAGATGCGCGTCAGATCCTTGCCGATGAAGAGGAGCACATCGGCGCGCAGCCGCGCCTCGTTCGGCGTCGTGAAAAATCGGCCGGCCTGACGCAGGACGTCGAGATCCGCGAAAATCCTGTCCGACTGCAAGTGGTCATAGGCGCCGCGAAGCCGCTCAGCCAGCGCAATCGAGACGCGGGCGCCGGCAATATCGGTCCCGAGACCGGCAATGACGGGCAAGCGCGCGCGCGACAGAATTTCCGCCGCGCGCTCGGCTGCCGCGTCAATCGAGGCCGGCCTCCCGTCGATCTGGGCTTCAGTCATGGCGCCTCCCTAGAGATCTGTTCGCATGGCATGAATTTCGCCCTTCTCTTGCGGGCTGTTTCCTGGCGTTGCGCCAAACCTTGCGACGCAACGAGAAATGATCGCGCCGCACATGTTTCGGATAGCGCTGTTAGCGCGCTTTCGGTCCGGCGGGAACCATGAAAGCGCTCCAACGCCTCAGTTTCTCGCATTTTCGGACAGAGAGTCGCATCGCAAGGAGCCGCCATTGGGGCTGAGGCCAAATCGAAGCCGGCAAGGCATTGTTCGGTTCCGTGACCGCGGCGTGGGGTTTGCGAAAGGGCGGCTTGCGTCAGCGCCCCGGCCGGCGCGGATGTCGGCTGATCGAACGCGGGATGCGACGATCGATACAGGCATCGGATGATCCTCCCGAGACCGCGTCATAAGCCGACCGCCTCCCGCGCGGAGCGTTGGCCTCGCTTTGGCGGCAGAGCTTATAATGGGATGGCATGCCCGACAGCGTGTCACGACGTCGACGAGGCGTCAGGGCGATGGTGAAGCCCCGCCTAGCCTTACGAAGAATCGCCTGCTTTCCCTTATGCAGACGACCTTGAAGCCGGATATTGCATAATGCTACGGTATGCTATCCGAGCGTGCAAGACGACGATCGAATTTTTTTCAAGGTCGCACTATATTAGAGAGAAATTTTCGTCGGCGATCGATGTTGACGCGATCTCCAATTATATTGCATAGGGACCCTTCTGGACGTTCTCTCGTGAAGCTCGGTCTCGGTGAAGCTGGGTTTTCAGCCGAAAGGACCACCAAAGGAGGAGTCCATGTCGGGTCAATCTGAAATCCGCAAAACCGCCCACCAGTCCCGCGCCGCCATGCCAGTCGCGGAAAGGTCGGGGTTGGCGCCTTTTTATGCGAGACGCCGCAGAAACATCTGGATCGCCTATAAGGGACGGCCCGCCGCGAAGCCGGCCTCGCCGCCCGCGGAGAAGGCTCCGCCGCCGAAGGAAGCCCAGCCGCAGGCTCCCGCCGCGCCGAAACCGGCTGAGCCGGCCAAAGAAGCCGGCGGCGAGGCGTCGCGGAAGTAGGTTTGGGCAAGGCCTTCAGCCTATCGAGCTTATGAATGGCCTGGCGCAGCCAAGAGAATCGGATCCAGCGGGCATGGCGGGACGCCTCGCCGGTCAGAGTTTCAATCGATTTGGAAATCTATTTGGCGTAGGAGATTCGGGGAGGCCGTCGGGGCGTCAAAATCCCAAGCCTTCGAGCGCGGCCCATTCAGCGGGGATTTTGACCCAGCCGGATGAGGCTGCGGAGGCAGGTCCATGCATGTCATCGAGATCGCGTTTGGTGACCCGGCCGAGGCGGCTTTCGCGCTCAGCCATTTGCCGTTCGTCACGTTTCTCGACAGCGCGATGGCTGACGGGAGGCTTGGCCGCTACAGCTTTATCGCGGCGGATCCCTTTGCGCGGCTCCGCGTCGCCGAAGGGGAGAGCGGCTGGGTCGATCGGCTAAAGTCGCTTCTGGCCCAGTATAAAATGGCCCCCTTGGCCGGTCTGCCGCCGTTTCAAGGCGGGGCGGCTGGGCTGTTTTCCTACGAACTCGGCCGTAGCCTGGAGCGTCTGCCGAAGCCGCCCTTGGACAAGCTCGGCTTTCCTGATCTTTCTCTGGGGCTTTACGACGTGGTCGTCGCTTTCGACTCCGTTGAGCGGCGCGGTCACATTCTTTCGACCGGTCTTCCCGAGATGGAGCCGGCGGCGCGCAATCGGCGCGCCATCGAGCGCGGGCGCTGGTTCGAGGCGCAGCTCGGGCGCGCTGTTTCGCATCGGCCGGGAAATATTTCGCTCTCCGGTTGGACCAGCAATTTCACCCGGACCGGCTATGAGCGGGCGGTTCGCGAAGTCATCGAGCGCATCCTCGCCGGCGATATTTTTCAAGCCAATCTATCGCAGAGATTTGAAGCGCCGACGCCGCCGGATTTCGATCATTTTGGCTTCTACCGGCATTTGCGCAAGGTCAATCCCGCGCCTTTCGCGGCCTATCTCGACCATGCCGATTTCGTCATCGCCTCGGCCTCGCCCGAAAGGTTCCTCCGGGTAGAGGGCGATCGCGTCGAGACGCGGCCGATCAAGGGCACAAGGCCCCGCTTCGCCGACGCTTTCCTGGACAGCCTTCAAGGCCAGGCGTTGCGGGAAAGCCGCAAGGATCGCGCCGAGAATGTCATGATCGTCGATCTCTTGCGCAACGATCTTTCGAAGGTCTGCGTCCCCGGATCGGTGCAAGTCCCGCAATTATGCGGCCTCGAGACCTTTTCTTCGGTCCATCATCTCGTCTCGTCCGTGGTCGGCCGCCTCCGCGAGGGACAGAGCGCCGTCGATCTCTTGGCCGCCGCCTTTCCCGGCGGCTCGATCACTGGCGCGCCGAAAGTTCGCGCGATGGAAATCATCACGGAGTTGGAGGGCCATGCGCGCGGCCCTTATTGCGGCGCGATCGGCTATATCGGCTTCAACGGCGCGATGGACATGAATATTGTCATTCGAACGGCGAGCTTCCGCAATGGCGCATGCGTCGTGCAGGCCGGCGGCGGGATCGTCACGGCGTCTGACCCGGCCGCGGAATATGTGGAGACGCTGGATAAGGCGCGGCGGATCTTCGAGGCCTTCGGCGTCAAGGAACTCGCCTTATGATCCTCGTGATCGACAATTACGATTCCTTCGTCCACACGGTTGCGAATTATTTGCGCGAGCTCGGCGCGGAGCCCGAGGTTGTGCGCAACGACGCGCCTCTGCCCGACGAGACGCCGGAAGCCATCGTGATTTCGCCAGGACCTTGCACGCCGAACGAGGCGGGCATCTCGATGCGGCTGGTGCGGGAATATTCCGGCCGCGTGCCCATTCTCGGCATTTGTCTTGGCCATCAATGTATCGGACAGGTTTTCGGCGGCGAGGTCAGGCGCGCCTTGCGCCCAATGCACGGCGAGGCGAGCCTGGTGCGGCATGACGCTTCGGGGATTTTGCAAGGCTTGCCAAATCCGCTCAATGTCGGGCGTTACCATTCGCTGATCGTTGACCTCGACGACAGGAAAACCTCGCTCGATGCGACGGCTTGGTCGCAAGAAGACGAGATCATGGCTTTGCAGCATCGCGAGCATCCGACATTCGGGGTGCAATTCCATCCAGAGTCTATCCTCACGGAACATGGCCATCAAATGCTCGGCAATTTCCTTGGGCTCATTCGCCGGCAATGACGCAGGCGTGGCGGGATGGGAGGCTCGTCGCGCCGGAGGCGGCGCATGTTTCAATCGCGGATCGCGGGCTTTTGCTCGGCGATGGCGTTTTCGAGACGATTCTGGTTCATAACGGGCGCGCTTTCGATCTCGACGCGCATCTTGCGAGGCTCGAAACCGGTCTTGGCGTCCTGGGTTTCGCCGAGGCGGTGGATCTGGCGAAGCTTCGCGCCGACATCGCGCATTATCTGACGCTCGAAAACGCCGCCCGCGCCGTTCTGCGCCTCACCGTGACCCGAGGCGTTGGTCCGCGCGGCCTCGCTCCGCCCGATACGCCGCATCCGACGATTTTGATGACGCTCTCGCCCTTGCCGCCGCCGCGCGAGAGGCCGCTGTCCCTCCATGTCGCGACCTCGACGCGCCGCAACGAGCTGTCGCCCGTTTCGCGCATCAAGGCGCTGCCTTACCTCGACAATTTGATCGCTTTTCAGGAGGCGCGCGCGCAAGGCGCCGATGACGCGGTCATGCTCAATACGCGCGGCGCCGTCGCCTGCGCGACGGTCGCCAATCTGTTTGTTGTCCGCGAAGGCCGGTTGGAGACGCCGCCCGTCGCCGATGGCGCATTGCCTGGCGTGATGCGGGCGCTCGTGCTCTCGCTGGCGAAAGAGGCGGGACTGGCCCCGGAGGAAAACTCGCTCCGCACTGGCGATCTTGCTGCGGCGGACCATGTTTTTCTCACGAACAGCCTGCGCGGCGTCGCTGAGGCAGGGTCATGCAATGGCGCCGAGCTTCGACGCATCGCTGGCGGGGCGGTCGAACGGTTGCGGAAGCTCATAGCGGCCCGCCTTGAAGAAGCGTGATTTTTGACCTCAGCAGCGCGGCTGCAATCCGGCTTTCCGGCGGTGATGGATGATCGTGGCGACAATCAGCGTCGCAATTGCATTTTAACCGCCAATCTCTATATAGAAGCGTCCGCAAGTAGGTCAGGCTATACTGTCGAGGCTTCGCTTTTACCGCGGGCGCGAGGGTCTGAAATGCGCCGCGCGCTGAGTTCAAGCCGATCATCATGAGCCTTTTTTGCCGGGTCAGACCGCATATGCTGCGCGGCGATCCAATTGGTCTCTGCCGCGACGATCGAAATGCGCGGCGGAGCGCTTTGGTTCGGAATGCCTGAAGTTCGATTGCGCGGTGCGCAAGATTTGCTAACGACGTTCGAGGAAGCGCCATAATGACTTTGATGCTCGCGAGTGTGACCAATCCCGCCGAAGCGGAAGCGGTTTGGGCGGGCGGCGCCGACATCATCGATCTGAAAGACCCGGCGAAAGGGGCGCTTGGCGCCCTCGATGCGCGCGTTGTCGCCGAGGTCGTTCACGCCATCGCGAAACGCAGATTGGTCAGCGCCACCGCCGGCGATTCCTTTGCCTCGCCTGAGGCCGTCATCGACGCCGTTGTCACGATGGCCGCAACCGGTGTCGATTACGTCAAGGTCGGCTTTTCGTCGGATGAGGCCGGAGCCGATTGCATCCGCGCATTGGGGTCGCTCGCGGGCAAGGTCAAGCTTGTCGGCGTCCTCTTTGCGGATCGCGAACCCGACCTGGCGGTCTTGCGGCTCATGGCCGAGCAGGGTTTCGTCGGGGCCATGCTCGACACGGCTGCGAAAGGGGATGGCCGTCTTCTCGATCACATGGATGTCGCCGCGCTTGTCCGATTCGTCGATCAATGCAGGGAGGTTGGACTGCTTTCCGGTCTCGCGGGCTCGCTTGAGGCTCCCGACGTGCCGCGTCTGCTCCCGCTTCAGCCGACTTACCTCGGATTTCGCGGGACCTTGTGCCATGGCCGGTCGCGCAACGCTTCGATCGACGCCGCGTCGGTGAGAATGATCCGGGATTTGATTCCCTGTGAAGGGGATAGTCAGATCGCGCCCGCAGAGTCGAGGATCGATTGGCGTTTCCTGGCGGCCCGCGCCCATGCCGCGCCGAGCGAGCGCACCATTGAGACAGATCGGGTCTTTGTGCACGACCTTGTTATTCCATGCTCGATAGGCGCCTATGATTTCGAGCGCGGCCTGAAGCAAAATGTGCGCTTCAATATCGATGTCGACATCAAGCGCGCGCAGCATCATTCCGACGACATGCGCGACATTTTTTCCTACGATCTCATCGTTGACGCGATCAAGATCATCCTCGGGCGCGGCCATGTCGAATTGATCGAGACGCTGGCGCGCGACATTGCGGAGTCCGTTTTGAGCCATCCGCATGTCGTGCGGCTTTGCGTGCGGGTCGAGAAGCTTGACGTTATCTGCGGCATGGTCGGCGTCGAGATCAAACGCGAGCGCGCGACGGAATTGGCCGCCGTCGATCGGCTTTTTCCCAGTTTGACGGGCGCAGCCGGCAACACGAGGAGCCATTGAACGTCACGATCGTCAAACTCGGCGGCAGCCTTGCGCATTCGCCGCAACGTGAGGCGTGGCTCGCCGCATTGGTCTCCTGGGGCGGACCGCTCATCCTCGTTCCCGGCGGAGGCCCTTTCGCCGATGGCGTGCGCAAGGCGCAAGACGCCTTAGGTTTCGACGATGCCGCCGCCCATCGCATGGCTCTTCTCGCCATGGAGCAATTCGCCATCGCGCTCGCCGCGCATTCGGACGCCTTCGTTCTGGCCGGATCCCTCGCTGAGATGGACAGTGTCTTGGAAGAAGGCAAAATTCCTATCTGGCTTCCGTCGCATATGGCGCTCAGCGCTCTCGATCTGCCCGCGTCTTGGGACGTGACCTCCGATTCGCTTGCGGCCTGGCTCGCGGGAACATATGGCGCGCGCCGCCTGCTGCTGATCAAATCCTGCGATTCGACGGCTCCAGTCTCGGCTTGCGATCTTGCCGCGGATCAAATCGTCGATCCGCTATTCCCCCGCTTCGCCGCGCAGAGCCAAGCGGAGGTCTGGCTCGCGGGTCCGGCGTCGCTGCCAAGCGCCTCCGAAATCTTGCGGGGCGGCGGGATGCCGGGCGCGGGCGTCAGCCTTTCTTGATCCATTGGAGCCTTTAGATTGGTGCGAGCATGAGCAAAGTCGTCACCCCGCGCTGGGGATGGGCGCTGACCGGTTCCGGTCATTTCTTCAACGAGTGCATCGAGCTCGCGCGGGAATTGGAGCACGTGGACCTTTTCGTCAGCAAGGCGGCGGCGGAAGTCTTGCGCATGTACAAGCAGAGACTCGATCTGCCGAAATCCGCCCGCGTCTTCAGCGACACGGCCGCGAGCTCGCCCCAAGTCGGCTATTTCTACCATGGCGTCTACCACACGCTTATCGTCGCGCCGGCGACCTCGAACAGCGTGGCCAAATTCGTCTATGGCATATCCGACAATCTCGCGAGCAATGTCTTCGCCCAGGCCGGCAAGTGCCGCGTTCCGACGATCGTCTTCGCCTGCGATACGGCGCCGGAATTGGAAACGCGCGCTCCAGACGGTATGGTGAAAGTATTTCCGCGGCGGATCGATCTTGAAAATTCGCAGAAGCTGAAGATCTTCGAAGCGACCAGCGTGGCTGAAAGCTTGAGCGACTTGAAAGAGTTCATCGCGCGGCGCCGGAGCGAATTGCCAGTGACATGAGCGAGCGCCTCCTTTTCCTCACCGGCCATCTGGCCTATCCGCGAATCGACAGGCTCTTGCGGTCCATGGGGGAGACGCCTTTCATCTGGGAGGTTTGCGACATCGGCGTCAAAGTGGCGGCGCTCATGACGGAGTCCATCATCATGCGCCGGCTCTCGCGGCCCATTCAGGCGGATCGCATCATCTTGCCTGGCCGGTGCCGCGCCGATCTCGCGCATCTCTCGGATGCGCTCGGCGTGCCGGTCACGCGCGGGCCGGAAGAATTGAGCGATCTTCCCGCCTATCTCGGGCGCGGCGGGGAAGCCCCGGATCTGTCGCGATATGACATTCGGATCTTTGCCGAGATCGTCGACGCGTCCGCGCTTTCGATCGAGGCTTTGCTCAACCGGGCGGAGGCGATGCGCAAAGCGGGCGCCGACGTCATCGATGTTGGGGGCCTGCCCGATACGCCTTTTCCGCATCTCGAGGATTGCGTTCGCGCGCTGAAATCCGCTGGCCATCGGGTTAGCGTCGATTCCGCCGACAAGGAGGAACTCGCGCGCGGCGTCAGGGCGGGCGCAGATTTTCTCTTGAGCCTTGATGAAGGCTCTCTCGATATTGCCGAGGGCTCGAAGGCGACGCCTATTCTCGTGCCTGCGCCGCACGGCGATCTCGACTCCCTCGTTCGCGCCGCGCATGAAGCGGAGCGGCGCGGCTTCTCCTTTATCGTCGATCCTATTCTCGATCCGATCCATTTCGGCTTCGCCGCCTCTCTCGTGCGCTACGTCGAAACGCGACGGCGTCTTCCTCATGCGGAAATGATGATGGGAACAGGCAATCTCACCGAATTGACCGAGGCGGATTCGGGCGGAGTCACCGCTATTCTGCTCGGGCTCTGTTCGGAGCTTTCAATTCGCAACGTGCTCACCGTCCAGGTCAGTCCACATACGCGACGCACGATCGAGGAGCATGATGCGGCGCGACGCCTCATGCTCGCGGCCTCTCGCGACGGCGCCTTGCCGAAGGGCTATGGCGCGGGCCTGCTGCAGCTCCATGATCGTGCGCCATATCCATCGTCGAAACAGGAAATCGCCGAGGTCGCCGAGGATGTGCGGGACGCAAATTTCCGCATCGCAACGGCCGAGGATGGAATTCATATTTTCAACCGCAACGGGCATCATATTGCGCGCGATGCATTTTCCCTGTTTCCGAAGCTCGGCGTCGAGGCCGATGGAGCGCATGCTTTCTATTTGGGCGCGGAGCTCGCCAAGGCCGAAATCGCTTTCTCCCTCGGTAAACGCTATGCGCAGGACGAGCCGCTCGACTGGGGCTGCGGGGCCGATCGGCCGGAGGAAGACAAGAGCCGCTTGCGCGAAGCGGGCCACACGTTGCGCGCCAAGGTCTGACGCGCCTTCGCGCGAGGAGCTGGCAAAGTGCCGATGATCCGAGAAGTCGTTGTCACGACCGTAGATTCCGCAGGAAGGGCGCATATCGCGCCGCTCGGCCTGATCGAGAAGGGCGACGGTTGGATCATTTCGCCTTTTCGTCCTTCGACGACGTTGGACAATCTGATGAGCGTCCCTTTCGCCGTCGCCAATTACACAGATGACGCGCGCGTCTTTGCCGGCCTAGTCACCGGCCGGCATGATTGGCCGCTTGTCCCGGCGACGGTTGCGCCCGCGCCTCGTCTCGCCACGGCGCTGGCCCACGCGGAGCTCGGCGTCGCGCATGTCGAAGATCACCCGGAGCGGCCGCGGCTCCATTGCAAGGTGTTGCATTGCGAGCAGCATGCGCCCTTCGAAGGGTTCAATCGCGCGAGGAACGCCGTCCTCGAATGCGCCATTCTCGTCAGCCGGCTGCATTTGTTGCCGCGCGAGAAGGTTGATCTCGAGATCGCCTATCTCGCAATAGCGATCGAAAAGACGGCGGGCCCGCAGGAGCTTGAGGCCTGGTCCTGGCTCATGCAAAAACGCGACGCCTTCTATGCTTCGAATTGACTCGCGGCAATCAAGGCCACGGCGGAGGCGGGCGCGCAGTCGCATGCTTTGCTGCGAGCCTCCGGGGCGGCTTCGATCAAATCGTCGAAAGCAATGAACTGCCGGTCCAATCTTGCGGCGAGCTTTTTTATGATCCCTCGTCCGACTCCGGCGCCGACAATGGGCGCGCTGGCGTCAATAAGGCCGCGCGACAGGACGAGTTCGGCGGCGTCCATGACGTCGCGCAATTGGGCTTCCGCGAAGACGCCCGCAAGCCTGTCCCAGGCGGCGTCATCGGCTTCGCCGACGTCTCGCCCGATCACGCGCGCGAGCCTTGCGCGCGAGGCGGCTTTTGTCTTCTCACGGCCATCGGCTGTGTCCGTCATATCGGCTTCCTCCGGCAATTCTCCGAGAATGCGATAGACGTCGGCGGCGGTGGCGAACCATTCATTCATCAAGGGGGTCCATTGGCCGGCGAAAGGCACGCGCTTGGGGCCTGCCATCAGGAAGGTCCGCACGAGGCCGGCATAGACGAGCTCTCCATGCGTCAGACGTTGCCCGTCGCTATAGCCTTGGGCCGCTGGCCGGCCTTCGGCGACGGGGATAATGTCCGTCGTGGTCGAACCGATGTCGATGAAAAGCGCGTCGCGCGCGCGCATGCCGGTCAGCGTGGCGCTCGCGTGCCAGTTGGCGGAAGCGATATCGCTTGCATAGGTTGCGACTTCGTCCCTGCCGACAAACCCCGAGCGTCCAGCGTAAAACCATGTCCGCGCAGGCGCTAATATGCGTTCGGCAATATTCGCTACGCCCTGGACGCCTTCTTCGCGGGATGCGAAGGCGTCGGAGAGCTCGCCGGTCATGGTGACCGCATTGAGCGGCGCCGCGCCTATTTCCGCCTGGGCTTCGGAAAATGCGCGATCGAGTTCGGCCAAGCCGAGCCAAAGGGGGCAGGCGATTTGCGCCGCATGAGTGACGATTCCATTTTCAACGCGCGCCGCTTTGAGATGCGCCCCGCCGACGTCCCATCCAATGATATTTTGCATCTCAAAAATCCGGGGCGAGCTCTTCGCCGTGCTTAAATGATCTAGGAACGCATGATGGAAGTCATTCCCGTGATCGACCTCAAAGGCGGCGCCGTCGTCCGCGCGCGCCTTGGCCGGCGGGACGCCTATGCGCCGATCGTAACGCCTCTGGCGTCCACAAGCGCGCCGGTCGATGTCGTCGCTGGGTTTTTGAGGCTCTATCCCTTTCGCACGATCTATGCGGCTGACCTCGACGCGATTGAATCGCGCGGCGGTCATGCGCAAAGCCTCGATGCGCTGAGCGAGGCTTTTCCATCCGTGACCTTTTGGGTCGACGCCGGCGTGAATGATTCCGATAAAGCTCGCTCATGGCTCGCCCGCCATCCGCGCGCGCATCTCGTTCTCGGGAGCGAAACATTGCGAAACATTGCGCCTGTCGAGGCGCTCGGCAAGGAAGACCGCGTCCTTCTCTCCCTCGATTTTCGCGGCGAGGCCTTTCTTGGGCCTGAGGCTCTTTGCGCGACCCCTCATCTCTGGCCGGCGCGCGTCATTGTCATGGCCCTTGCGCGCGTCGGCGGCAATGCCGGCCCCGACATGGATCGACTTGCCGCAATTGCCGCCTGCGCGCCGGAATCCATGATCTATGCGGCGGGCGGCCTGCGCGGTTCTGCGGATCTCGGACGCCTGACGCAAGCGGGCGTCCACGGAGTCCTTGTCGCTTCGGCGCTGCATGATGGCCGATTGACCAGCGCCGATCTCGCCGCCGTCGAATAGGAAGGCGTCAGAAACGCAAAATAAAAGGGGGCCAAAGCCCCCTTTTATGTCCTGCTTTCCGAGCGGCTCAGTTCGGCGCGAAAGGATGCTTCGCGATATTGCGCTGCGCCACGACATGGGCGGGCGTCGGCTCGCCGCTGATGGCGCGGGCGATGGATTCTTTGGTGGCTTGATAATTGTAATCTTGGATCTTCTTGTCGTCGTTGGCTTCCCAATGGATGAAGACGCCGACGGAAATGAAGACGTTGTCAGCTTCCTTGATCGGAATGATCCCATCGGCCACGCTGTCGGCGACAGCCTTGGCGACGCCATGCTGCGCCGGGCCAAAGAGCTGAACAGCCTGCTTCGCGTTCTTGATCGTCACCTTGTTGAACAGGATGGTCGCCGGCTTGACGAGCAGGTTCGGGGCGATGACGGCGAGCAGCGTGGTGAACCCATCCTTATTGTTGGTGAGCGCATTGGCGAAAGCCGTTTCCGCAGCGCTGCCGCGCGGTCCGATCAGCAGGTCGATGTGAGCGACTTCATTGCCCTCTCCAACGAGCGACTCGCCGACGAGGAGCCTGTTTATCTTGGCCATGCTTGTAATCCCCTTGCGTTTCCGTATTAAACTGCGGTCGAAGCAGCTCGACAAATGCAGATGATTATCCTTGTTGTCAACGCCCGGCGCAGCGCCGGGCCGGTTGGCCAGATAGCAGCGGACGCGTTCCGCGGCGGGCGCAGTCAATCATTATTGCGCCGCTCGATCAAGATACGAGTTAGGCGATCGGCAAAAACCGTCGCGACGGTGAGGTCGGCGCTCGTGCCGGGATTGAGCCCGTCGGCCTTCAGCCGCTGATCGAAATCCAGGAGATCGGGGAGCGCTTCCGCCGGGTTTGAATAACTGACAAATCGGTGTCGTATGTTTGCCGCCTCGCCTTGGACCGTTGCGGCGCGCGCTAGGCCTTTCTTGCGCGCGATGTGACTATCCGGGAAGCCGGCGAGAAAGGCGAGATAGATGGCGACGGTCGGCCAGGGCGCGGGCCATAGCTTGCTGCGCGCTGCATTGAGAGCGCCTATGCCGGTCTCGAACACGTCAACGAAATCAAACGCATATTGGTAGGCGATCCTGTCCCTGTCGGCCGCTGCCCGCATCGCCTCCAAAAGGGTTGCGTCCGGCGCCTGATGAACGTCATGGCGGCGCGCCTCGCCGAGCCCTGCCGGGGACGCGCGAAGGATGGCGCAAAAGGCGGCGGCCGCATCCGCGCGGGTCAGTCTGGCGAGGGCGCCTTTCAAGGCCGATCGAAGATCGCCGTCCGTTTGCGCTGCGATGGCGAGGGGCGCGCATAAGAGAATGATGCCGAGATTGGTGTTCATCCCGACGCTCGCCCATGTCGCCTCGACGGCGGCGAGAATGCGATCGCCGATGGAAGCCGAGGATTCGCCGATCGCGGGGGCGGCCGCTTCGGCGCTGCGAAGAAATTCATCGGCGGTCATGCCGTGGCCCTCGGCGAAAATATGGACATTGCCCGGCTTCGGCGCTTCGATTTCGTCGCGACATGAGGCGATGAAGGCCGCCGCAATTTCATTCACCCGGCCGTCTCCGCCGCGCGCCCGCCGATGCGCGCCAAAACATGATCGACGAGCCGATCCGCGATGGAGAAAGGCGCGACCTTCTGCAAGCCGCGCCAGCCCGGCATGCTGTTGACTTCGAGCACGTAGGGCGCGCCCGCCGCATCTTCGATAATGTCGACCCCGGCGAAATCAGCGCCGACCGCCGCCGATGAGCGCAAAGCGAGTTCGATCATGGCCGCGTCCGGCTCGAACCATTCTGGCCGCGCCCCGAGCTTGACGTTCGTGATCCAATGCTTGGCGTGGCGCGTCATCGCGGCGATGACCTCGCCTTGCGAAACGAACAGCCTGATGTCGCGAAAGCCGTTTCGATTTCCTGTAACGAAGCGTTGGAGATAATAAACCCCTTCGACGGCCTCGAATGGAGGCAAATCTTCCACGCGGCGGATCAGCTTCAGGCCAAATCCTTGGGCGCCGAACAAGGGCTTCAGGACGAGCGGGCCTCGACCCGCTTCGCGCCGCACAATCTGCCGGGCTGCTTGCTCCGATTGAACGGTCCAGGTGGACGGCGTTGGAATGCCGCAGCGCGCCAGCGCAAAGCTCGTCGCGGCTTTGTCGACGCAGAGCTCGATGGTTCGCGCCGAATTAAGGACCGGCGCGCCAATGTCGCGGAGGCTATGCAAAACGCTGAGCCGCAGAGTCACGCTTTCGAAGGTTCCGAAGCCGACCGCGCGGACAAAGACCGCGTCCGGCAAATCGGCGCCGAAGCCAGGAACGACAAGACCGCTTGGCCGCTGCGTATCGAATCCGCATTGCGCCAGCCGAATCGGCGCGGCGATCGCTCCGGCACGCGCGAAAGCGGCAGTCAAATCCCGCGCGTGCCAATCGTAAAGATCGACCGCCAGCGCGATTTTCAACCGGCTCGAGGCCCTCGCCGGCGCTCCAAGCCTATCCGAAAGAGACATCGAGCAATGCTTGATCGATCTGACCCGCGTGGAAGGTTTCGCCGGTGTCGACAGCGGTGACGATCGCGCGCGCCGGGCTGAACAGCATCGGGTCGATTGAATAGAAGTCGCCCTTATAGGCTTTGAACACGTCGGCGAAAGGCCGGCCGTAATCGCGCGATCCCGCGCTCGGCAGCGATTGGGCGAGCGCCTTTGCGTCTTCCGCGGGGCCGGTCACGAAAAGATGCGCCTGGCCGCCGTAGATGATCGCGTCATTGGTCCGCCCCATGGCCTGAATGAAATCGGGATGCGGCGGCGAGAGCGGCGCAGAGGCCAGGCCGTCGACGATGCGCGACAGCGGAAATTTCGACTCATGGGCCTTATGCAAGGCGACTTCAAGAACGCGCGCGACGACCTGAACGCTTCCCGCAAGGCTTTGCGTCGGGGCGAAGATAAAGGCGACATTTTCAGTGGCGACGCCGCAATCGCGCGCGACCTTGTCGACGATTTCGGGCGGCGGGGCTTTGCCGGACTCGAGAACGAGCGTCGCGCGCTCGGCGTGATCATGATAGTCCAATTCGGCGAAGAGCGGCTCCTTGCGCGCGAGCGCACGGCCGGGACCCGAGCCCAGGGCGAAAAACGCCGTCTTCCCCTCGCCGTGAGACAAGGCCCAGCCGGCATATTGGCTGGCGAGACAGGCGATCACGGGATCGGTGCTGCGGACGAAGATCTGAAACGGCCATTTCGGATTGGGGCCATTCGGCGCGAGTTCGACCGTTCCGAGGCCGCCAAGGCAGATTTCAGCTATGCGCAAGCCCGCTTCGATTCCGCCCGGCGCGGCCTTGCCCGCGTCGATAATGGTCTCGCCGCGCTCGCCCTTGGAGACCGCAACGCGCAATTTCGCCGCGTCCGCAATGAGCCGGTCGACCGCGTGCCCGGTCAATGTGTTGATGCTTGGTCCAATATTGCTCAAGATGCCGCTCCGTTCCCAATGTGTTCTAGTTCGTCGAGGATGAATGCGGTCCGTTCCTCCAAAAGCATTCGCGCTTGCGAGGGCAGGGCGGCGCGCGCCTTTATCGTGCAAAGTGGATCATTCAGATGCAACGCCGTCCGCGCCTTTTGCCGGTCGGACGCCCAATCCGGCCAATCGAGCGCCGGCATCGATGGGATGGGGCGGGCGACATAGGCGATCGCCGCGGCGGCGGCTCCTTCGAACTGCAGCGCGCGCTCGGGCAGACGGCCGAGGCATCCGTTGATATGCGCCTGAAAAAGCGATCCCTCCCGATCTTCGAATATATCGAGAGTCGCGCCGGGACGAGGATTGATTTCAATTAGCGTGACCTGGTCGCCGTCGACAAGCAAATCGATGCTATTGAGGCCGCGAAGGCGGCAGGCGCGGGCGATCACTTCAGCGATCTCGGTCAGGCGACTTTCCAGGCGCGGCGCGAGATCGGCCGGGCGCAGGCTGCCGCCGAAGCGGAATGGCTCATCGGGGGCCGGAGCCGGCCATTGCCGGCTTGAGCCAAGCATTTGCGCCTCGGCGCCGTCGGCGAGAAGCAGGATTGAAACAGGATCGCCCCGAGCAATGCGCTGAAAATAGATATTTTCGCCTTCCTCGCGCCAGGTCCCGGCGGGCGCGACATGGCCCCCGCCAGCTCCGCCAACGCTCTTGACGAGCCAGTCTCCGCGTTCCCCTTCCTGCGGCATTTCGACGCTGATCTCTGGATGCGGAATGCTCAGGGAGGCGCAAAGCGCCGCCAATGCAAATGGGTCTTTCACGCGCCGCACGACCTCCGGCGGGTTGCCGAAGATCGTCCAGCGAAGCGCCAGATCCTGAAGAATCTCGACGCGATCCTCAAATCCGGCGCCATAGATGAGGCCGATCGGGGCCCGTGCTCTGGCGAGCGCTTCGAGCGCGGCGATTAGAGCCGCGCTTTCGAAGCCAGATTGAAGGTCGCCCGCCACAAGACAATTTGCTTCGGCCAGGACGCCTGTGTCTTCGTCGTCAAAAAAATCGGCGACGAGCGGTCCATATCCCGCCCGCCGCGCGGCTGCGGCCAAAGCTCTTCCAGATGTCGCCGCAATGAGAATTGCGGCGCCTGGCTCAGACGAGTTCACGGGCGAGAGCGAAAGCGTCGCGAAAATCCAGGCTGAGCGCTTTGGAGGATGCGGCCATGCGCTGGAACAGCCCGGACTCCGTCTTGTATTTTATGTCGCCGATGGCGAGCGGGCCGATCCCGAGGCTCCCCCCAGCCAGTTCCTGGCCATTGCCATGAAGGTCAAGGCCCTCGATCCCGGCGGGCGGCACTGCATTGACATCGGCGGAGACAAGGAGGGATTTCGCCGTCGCGAGCTGCTCCTTCGACAGGATTTGCCTGCCCGCGGCGGCGGCGCAAAACACGACATCGATGCCGGCAAGAGCTCCGACTTTCTTTTCCTCGGTGCTGCCGTCCACGGCGTGCGTCTCGACGCCGAACCGCTTCTTGATGTCGTCCGCCTTCGCCTGAACGCGCGCCGGTCCGTCATGGCCCGCGAGAAAAACTTCAGCGCCTTCGAGCGCGGCGATGACGCCAGACGCGTAGCCGACAACGCCCGTCGCGCCAAAAATCAGGATCTTCGTCCCGGAAAGCGAACGGTTCTTTTTATCCTTCAGAAGCTTCTCGACGCAGGCGACCATGGCGGCGGCGGTCGTGAAGGAACCCGCCGGATCGGCGAAAGCCGAAATCTCAAAAGGCTTCAACAGAGTCTTTTTCACAAGCTCCATCATGTCGAGAGCGAGGCCGGCGTCTTTGCCGGCGATGAAAACGCCGGTGCGGACAGCGTCCTTCGGGGAGCGTGAGAACATTGCGTCCTGCACCAAAGGCGTGACGTCATCGAGCGTGACCCCGATATAAGGCGTAACGGAATCATAGCCGGCGTCGAGCGCCATATTTACGTCGAAAGGGCTCATGTGCTTCAGCGGACTGAGCATATGCAATATATTCTTGGCCACGCATTTTCCCCTATTTGATCGCCGCGAAGGTTTCACCCTTCACAAGCGCGCCGTGATTAAGTCCTTTGCAGATCACAATGTCTAGACCGGAGACTGTGACTTTTTCTTGCGCGAGATCGCTAAGACGCCGCGCTTCCTCCCGGTCGCGGGCGAAGGCGAAGCCCGTTGGTCCCCACGATGACTGGCCGGTCCCTTTCGCGCCATGACGGCGAAGCTCCTCCATGACTTCCGCGACCGCCGGGCTCACGTAGGGGGCGCCGCCTTGAGCGGGCGCGAAATAAGCGCCGACAATGTCCTGAATGCGCGCAATGGCGTCGCCGAAGGACTCGATGTCGCGTTCGGCCAAGGCCGGCAGCGCCTTGATCAGGACGAGCCGGCAGATCTCGCCCGCGGCTGCGGCGTCGAAATCGTCGAGTTGCGCGAAGGCGGCGCGTTCCTGCTGCCCATGCGCGCCCTCCAAATGCGGGTCGAGGACCAGAATCACCCGCCAGTCCTGCGGGAAATCCATGCGGGCTATGACCGGCGGCGTCATTGTCCGCTCGCCGCGGCCGCCGTCTACGATCAATCCGCCGCGTTCGAAGAGCCCCGCGCCAATGCCTGAGCGCGCGCCTCGCTGCAGCAGCACGGCGTCCTCCGAGAGATCGGAAGCGACGTCTTCGAGCCTCCGCAAGGCCGCGGCGATGGCGAGCGCGAGCTGCGTTCCGGATCCGAGACCGGCGTGGGCGGGGATGGCTTCGTGAATTTGGAGTCTATAGTTCGCCGTAAGTCCGAAGCGCTCCTTGAGAAGGTCGAGATGGCTCGATGCGCGCTCGGCCTCGGCGCCTTCGATCTGCGTCTCCGCGGCGCGACGAATCGAAAGGCGGGTCGCTCGACCGTCAATCGCGAGCCCGAGACTGCCGAAGCGCCGGCCGAGCCCGCCATTCATGTCGAGAAATCCAAGGTGAAGACGGGCGAAGGCTATCGCCGTGACGCTATTGAACATGACCCTTTCTCTCGCGGACATTTATTCCTTTCGCGGACGATCGCGCCGGACCTCTGGTCGTTATCCCGCGCGGAGATTCTTGACTTAATATGATCCTATTGCGACGGCGGCTTCGCCTTTCGCGAATTATTCGCTAAGAGTCGCAAGGACAGGCTCCGGCAGGAGGAATGCGCCGACCGGGAGCCCCGATGAGATGGTTCGCAATAGCGAGAGCCGCTCAATTGATCAAGAGCCGGGGCTGCAAGGGCGCCCGCTTGGGCCGGTCGAGTTTTCGGCGCAGGACCGCGCTGACGCCGCGAAATCAAGGAAGAACTTCTGAAGGAGGGCGCCCTCGACGCCAAGGTTTTCTGAGGCGCGTTCAACGCAGACACGGGGCAGGCGACGCAAAATTTTTGGAATAACCCTTCAAACGCCCAGCAATATTGGCGTCCATCTGAAGGTGGTCAGTTCGGACCGATCGCCAATTTCCAGCAGGAAGCGCGGGATTCCGTGGTCTCCGCTATGATCGCGCCATTCAAGTTCATAGCTTAGGCTTGTCCGCCTTTCGCTCTTGTCCACCATGAGAGAGCAGTCCGTGATGCGGACGTCGAAAGGCGCGAGAATCTGCCGGATTAGTTCGTCCGTAAGATTGTCATCACCCGATAGGTCCAGCCTCGCAATTCGATCCTTCAAAACATAGTTGTCGACCTGTCTCAAACTGGAGAGCACCACAAATCCTAATACGAAAGCAATGGAACCCAGTGAAAGTGCGCCTGCGCCGAAACATAGACCCATGACTGTCGCAAACCATAAAGTGGCGGCGGTCGTTACTCCCACCACGAGCACGTCGTTTCTAAAAATAGCTCCTGCTCCGATGAAGCCAATGCCAGTCAAAACGCCAAGGGGCAGTCTCATGACATCCATCGTGACAAAGGAGTCAGGCTGCCTGCCGGCCACGTTCAAAAGAGAGTTAGCCAAAATCATCGCGATTGACGCGGCGAGGGTTACGAGTAGCGTGGTGCGTAAGCCGGCCGCCCTGCCATGAATGCTTCTGTCTAGGCCGATCAGGCCTCCGGCGACAGTCGTGAATGTCAGGCGGACCGTGATATCCAGCCATGAGACCTGTAAGGCCATTGCCTGGGGCCAGTGCATGCTGATCTGGTCTCCAATTCATTCCTCAGGCGCCCTCAGGCTCTGCAACTCCATTGCGCCAAAGTTCTAGAACGGTGATCCACGCCGAGCTGGCGTGCTTCCTCGGGAAGACATTCCTGGTGGCAACCTGTCGCCATGCGGCCATCGCAGAGCTTTTCCTCCACGGTGACCGCTGAGCGCCCCGTCATGGCGAAGGTAGGCGCATATGTGATCGTCCTCGACCTCTGCGATTTTCGTCGCCGATTCATCAACCGCCTCGCTCGCCCTCAATTATTCAGCGGCCTGGGGCCGCTCGGCCGCGCTTTCATTCACGCCGGCCTCCGCAATATTGGTTAGAAGCTCATCGGCGTGCTTTTCCTCCGCCAGCGTTTCGCTGAGAAGCTCTACGGCTTCATCCTGGCCAAGTAGCTTCGCCCACGCACAAAGCGTTCCGTAGCGCGCGATTTCATAATGCTCGGCGGCTTGGGCGGAGGACACTATGCCAGCGTCGCGCAACGCCTCGTCGTCGACCTCATTCATGACCTCCTGACCTTCCGCGATGATGCCAAGTATCGCATCGCAAGTTTTGCCTCGCGGCCTTTTGCCGATGGCCTCAAACACCTTCTCAAGTCGTTCAACTTGCTCCTCGGTTTCCTCGCGATGTTTCGTCAGCGCCTCCTTCAATTTTTGATTTGTGCTTTTCTTCGCCAGCTTGGGTAGCGCTTTGAGAAGCTGCTTCTCGGCATAATAAACGTCTTGAAGAAGAGCGTGAAAAAGTTCGTCCATGGATTGCATGTCGGTCTCCCATCTAAAATGGACCGCCCGTTAACTTCAGCGATTTCGATTTGTTCCTTGGCCGATGGATACCGATCCGCTGGGCCTTCGCAAAAACAATCTGAGGTGCTTCTCGATAGAGGACAGCGTCGCCGGTGCGTCGCCTCCGCAGTTCCTCCCACGCGGCCGGCACGCCTCCGCCTATCCACTGATCTGCTCGGCCTCGGCGTGGCTCTCTTTGATCGCCTCCAGCACCGATTTCGGGTCGGCAGGTTGAGCCATAGCCTCTGCTTCCTGATCCACTCGGTCGCGAATAAACGGATTATCCCGGCGCGCCTCTTCCAGCAGTTGTATCGCCTTCGCCGTCTTCTGCTCGCTTAAGATCGCCAGCTCCAAGGTGAGCTGTTCCCGGAGTTGAGCCAGCTGATATTCACGCCGCTGGGTGGCTAGGATCAAGGCGACGATGTAAAGCGACGCCATCGAAGCAACGCCAACGAGTCCTGAGAAGGGGGGCGGGTCGATCGGGCGATAGCCGAGCGCGGCGGCAACCAGATTCACGCTGACCCAGCCGACGGTGATGGCGGTTAGCAGAGCAACGAATCTGAGGCGAGCTACAAAGGCCGTCATGCGATCGCCGACGCGTTGAAGCCGCGTCGTGTTCTGATGGTGTTCTGCATGGAGTCGAGCGATAGACCGAATGGTCTCTTCGATATGCGCCGGAAGGAGCGGCGGCGGAACGTTCGTATCGGCCATTGCTTATCCTTGACGACTTGACGAGCGAGCGTTTACCCGCAGTTTTCCAAATTTACCGCGGGAATCAATTGTCGCCAGTTTCGCCGAGGTATCGGTTGATGCGAAGATGGCGACGAATCGATGCCCCCGCACGAGATCCAGGAGGTAGGAGCGCTTGTCCCAAACAACAAGCGGAACAAGTTAGCGTTCTAAACGGTGGCGGACCGATGCGGCGTCTACAAGACGCGCCATTCCCTGCAAAATCGTCATGCGAATTTGCATCGAGCGCCGAGATGAAGTTGGCTTGACTTTGACATGGACCCTATCGCGGCGCGTGGGCGGGGCCATTGTCGTAGCGATCAAAAAGACGATGCTGGAAGCAACTAATTCGCGCAAGTCACGTTCGGGCGAAGTGCGGTCCAATTGACGTAACTTTGCACTGAAGTTTTCGATGGAGTGCGAGTTGTCGCCAAAAATGCTTCAACTTTGCAGATCTTCAAGTGAAAGCAGGGAGAAACCAATGTCTATTCGGCTGTTGACGATGTGCACGGCCATCGTGGCCTTGCTAGGCGGGGTCGCGGCTGCCCAGCAGGGAGGCACCACGTCGGGTCCGGCGGCGGGAAGCAATACTGAGCCGAGCACTGCTATTCAGAAGCAAGACGAAGGCCGGTCGAGCGGCGTCGGCCAAGACTATCGCGGATCGTCTGGAGCGGCGGGAGCACCCGGCATTGAGGGGAAGCCTGGCGCGGAGAGCGGCCGCGCGCCGGAGGGGCGCATGCCTCCAGGCTCAGACGAGTAGCTTCACTTTTGATCGGCTTGGCGCCCACTGCCAGGGCATTTTCGTCAGGCGAGCCTGAGCGACGGCGGGCGTAGGGCTCCCACGCCCGCGGGGCTATCGCCAAAGGGCTGGCCGGCGATACGCATCGACCTCGCGACTTGGCTATATTTGTCTGTTCCGGCAGTTATTCCGCCGGTCTCGACATAAATGCAGCCAAGGCGTAATTATTCAGTTCGCTGATGTGATCCAATTGAATATCCGCGGGCTGACAGCCGGCAAGAATACGCGGGTCTAGCGCGTAGTGACCTTGCTTCGGGAACACGGTGCTGACGCGCGCGCCCCAAACGTTCTTGACCGCGTTGAGGATGGGCAGCTTGTCATCGATCATCACATATCGTTTTGCCGGATAAAAGCGCTCCACATCAGCAAGCTCGTGCTCCTTGTGAACATAGATGAGCACGTGGCCGTCGAAAGCCGCCCAAAGCCCGGAGCGGTCGATTTTCCGAGGCTGGAACACTGCATCGCCATCAGACAGAATAACTGCGTGACCCCATTGCCGGACATGTTGTATCGCATTAAGCGCGCCTTTATAGATCCGATCGCCGAAGGGATAGTCGACGAGCCAGCTTGACATCCGCAGCACCCTTGGATCGTGCATCTTTTCGAGCCGGAATCGCTCCAACGCGCCGAGATAATCGGCATAGCCGAGCTGGTGGCGCACCTCTTCGAAAATGTCCCAGTAGCGGCTGCAGGCGTCGACCCCGTATGAGGCGGTCAAATGACCCGCCAGATCGGCCTGGACACGATCGTTATCAAGAAGAGTGTTGTCGACGTCAAAAAGAAAAACGAGATCGTGCATTGGCGTCTCAAGGTCCCAGCACTGGAGGCAGTGGATTGCGCCATGGCCCGTCTGGCCCAATCAGCTGGTTGGCTTCGTCTGGTCCCCAGCTTCCCAGCGCATAGGGAATCGGAGGAGCAATCTCGTCCAAAGCCGGCTCCACAATGCGCCATTGGGCATCGACAATGTCGCGCCGGCCGAAAAGCTCCCCAACGCCAAGCATCGCGTCGCCGAGGAGACGTTGATAGGGCGGCTTGAAAGCGGTCGCTTGCTCCGTCAGGACCAATTCGACGTCTTCGCCCTTCATTGTCTCTCCCGGACGTTTGACTCGTAAACCCTGCGCGATGCTGACATCGGGGCTAATCCTTATCCGCATATGGCCTGATCCCGCGGCGTCGATTTCCGCGAAGGCTTCTCGCGGGGGCTTTCTGAAATACACCATCACTTCCGCGGCCGTCACTGAAAGCCCTTTGCCAGCCCGAATATAAATCGGCACGCCAGCCCACCGCCACGAGTCAATGAAAAGTTTGGCCGCGACGAATGTTTCGACGGTCGAGTCGGATTTGACGCCGGGCGCAGACTGATAACCGACGTATTGGCCGCGAATGACGTTCGCCGCATCCAGTGGTCGCACCGCCTTCAACAAGTCGGCCTTCTGATCGCGTATAGCATCGTATTCCGCGCCAGTTGGCGGATCCATGGTCAGATTGGCGAGCACTTGCAGCATGTGGTTTTGAAGCACATCGCGAATCGCGCCGGTCTCGTCATAGAATTTGCCGCGTTCCTGCACCCCAAAACTCTCGGCCATGGTGATCTGAATGCTGCCGATATGGACGCGGTTCCAGATCGGCTCGAACATCGAATTTGCAAATCGGATATAAAGTATGTTTTGCACCGGCTCCTTGCCGAGGTAGTGATCGATCCGAAAGATGTTTTCTTCAGGGAAAAAGCGATCGAGAATGCGGTCGAGTTGGCGAGCAGACTCTCTACTGCGACCGAAAGGCTTTTCGATTACGAGACGTGGGTCCATTCCAGCGCTCTGTTTCGCGAGCCCCTCCGCCACTGTCGCAAATAGGCTGGGGGGAATGGCCAGATAATGGAGGGGCCGTTTCGCCTCCCTTAGTTCGTGGCGCAGACGCACATATGTCGACGGGTCGTTGTAGTCGCCGTCGACATAGCGAAGGAGGCTCGTGAGCTTGGCAAAGGCTTTGGCGTCGAGAGCGCCATGACTTAAGAGACTTTCTTTGGCGCGCGCCTTGAACTGGTCCAGCGTCCATCCTGCCTTGGCGACGCCAATGATCGGCGCATCTAGCCCTTCGTCACGAACCAGGCCCAGCAACGAGGGAAAGATTTGCTTTTTGGCAAGATCCCCTGTTGCGCCAAAGAAGACGATTGCGTCGGAAACGGGACGGCTCATTCGCATGGTCTCCCCTGATTGCAGACGTCTCGACGTAGCCGCAGAATCCGAATCCAAATCGCGTTGCTGACAGCAGTCTGTCGTTCGCCCACGCGACTCACGCCGCTCAAACAACGCCGCGCCGAGTCTTCGCTTCGACATCAAGTATAAGCGAAACATATGATGTCTCGAATTGTTCCGCCTTCCGTCTGGGGGAACCCTTTGACGGGCGATCGCTATGACCATGCTGGCTGCCGCCCTGACCGGGCGGGCCCGCCGTGGCTTCGACATCGCGATCACCCCTGGGGGCCGCGGCCTTTTTCCCGGCTAATGCCACGTCTTCCTGATTATAACCCGTGCGCCCATTGACGTGTTCCGATCGACATGAGGAGTCAGGGCTGGTCGGCGAGCTTGTTCCAGGCGGGGCGGCAGTGGTCGAGGATGCCCGGGTAGGATTTGAAGACGCAGTTCGAGAGCCAGTTGTCCCTCATGAATTGCCGGATGTTCTCGACCGGGTTCAACTCCGTCGACTTCGCTGGCCGCGGCGCGAGCGTTATCTTGGGCGGCACGGTCAACGCTTTCGAGATGCTCCCTCCGGCCCGATCGAGAACCAGGATGGCGCATGACGTTCTTTTTTGTCTGCCTATGCGAGCCACATGGGCTCTCTATGATTTGAGGCCATAAAGCCTTCGGCTCGTAATCTCCGATCACGTCCGGCCTAGCTGTCAAGTCGGAAGCCATTATAATATTAGAACAGTAGGGTTCTATAAGCCTCGCAGGCTAGCATACCCCCGTGACGATCGGACTTCCTAATGTTCTTTTATACTATGTTAGTAGACTAGTAGCGCCTCCTGAGGAGTTCCCATGCGATGAGCGACAGTTCCGAACAGCGGGCTCGGCGCGGGCGGGCTCTTTGCGGGAAGCGGCGAACGCGTTTGGCGAAACGCCTTCCACGCTGATTGTTAACCCAACCTTCTCGTCTTGGAGCGCCGTCGGCGATCGCGCCTCACGATGAACGCCGAAAGGTGAGACTACCCAAAGCGCAGTCAGCCCCGGGCATTGGACTCAAAACCATGGATGATCGCACCCGCACGGTGGGCGATGAAGCTCTTGACCCATTCTTTTTCCGTGAAGCGAAGAGACCGAACGAAGAAAAGCAGGCGCCCCAAGGGCCCGCGGCGCATACGAGGCCGCGAAGAGGGCCGCCGCTGCGGACGGCTGTCCTTGTCGCGCTTGCGGCTCTGATCGCGTTCGCGACCTATCGTTTCGTCACCACTGAGCGTCCGCCGACGGGCGGCCGATTGCGCGATGTTGGAGCCCAGCCCATTGGCGCGGCGACCATCGCGCTCGGCGATATAAAAGTCACTGTCGGCGGTCTCGGCGCCGTGACGCCGCTCGCCAATGTGACCGTGAAAACGCAGATCAACGGCCAATTGATCGAGGTCGCCTTCAAGGAGGGCCAGATCGTCAAGAAAGGCGATTTTCTGGCGCAGATAGATTCTCGTCCATATCAATTGGCGGAGAGCCAATACGAGGGTCAGCTGGCCCATGATCAGGGATTGCTCGATCAGGCGCTGATCGACATGACGCGCTATGAGACGCTTCTGAAGCAGAATTCCATTGCGCGCCAACAGGCGGAGGATCAGCGCTATCTCGTCAAGCAGACCGAAGGCTCCGTCAAAAGCGACCAGGCTCTCATCGACGGGCAGAAGTTGAACCTCGCCTATGCGCGGATCGTCTCGCCGATCGACGGCCGCGTCGGCCTGCGGCTGGTTGATGCCGGCAATTTCGTGCAAACGACCGATCCCGGCATAGCGGTCTTGACCCAATTGCAGCCGATTTCGGTGATTTTCATCGTCCCGGAGGATGAAATTCCGGCGATCATGGAGCAGATGAAGGTGGGAACGCCGCTCGAAGTTGCAATCTACGATCGAGCCGACGTCCATCAGCTTGCAGTCGGCAAGGTGACGACCATCGACAATCAGATCGATACGACAACTGGCACCGTGAAGATCCGCGCCGAGTTCGACAATCTCGACGACAAGCTGTTTCCAAATCAATTCGTCAAAGCCAGGCTCTTGATCAAGTTATTGAGCAGCGTCGTCACGGCGCCCTTGACTGCAATTCAGCGCGGCGTGACGGGAGCCTATGTCTACGTCATCGGCGCCGACAACACTGTTTCGGCGCGCAACGTCGAGCTTGGACCGCAGGATAATGGCAAGGTCGCCGTCGCCACGGGATTGGCCCCAGGCGATCGCGTCGTCGTCGACGGCGCCGATCGCTTGCATGACGGCTCTCGGGTCTTCGTCGCAGTGAGCGACAGCGTAGCCGCCGGCGGATCCGGCCTCGCTGGCCCGGGCGAAGCGGAAAGAGGCGGTGAGAGCGGACCCCAGACGAAGCCGCCGGGTGCGCGATGAATGATTGTCAGCGAATGGTCCCCATAAATGATTTCAAGGTCAGGCCGAGGCCAAAGGCCCGCCGAAAGGACCGCTGATGAATCCATCAAAGCTATTCATTCTGCGTCCGGTCGCAACCACGCTTTTGATGGCGGCGATCGTGCTCGCAGGGGCCGTCGCCTACCGGTTCCTGCCGCTGTCAGCGTTGCCCGAAATCGATTACCCGACAATCGAGGTGCGCACCTTCCTCCCCGGCGCCAGCGCCGAAGTGATGACCTCTTCAGTGACGGCGCCGCTCGAGCGGCAGATGGGCGAAATGCCCGGGTTGAATGAGATGACGTCGGAGAGCTCCGCCGGAGCCTCCGTAATTACATTGCAGTTCAGCTTGAACCTCAGCCTGGATGTCGCCGAACAGGAAGTGCAGGCCGCGATCAACGCCGCGACCAATCTGCTCCCCGCCGACCTGCCGGCGCCGCCCGTCTATTCCAAGGTCAACCCCGCCGACGCTCCGATCATGACCATCGCCGTCACATCGAAGACGCTCAGCCTGATCGATCTGCAAGACATCGCCGAGACGCGCATCGCGCAGAAAATCGCGCAGCAGGCGGGAGTCGGGCAGGTTGCGATCAGCGGCGGTCAACGGCCGGCTATTCGGGTTCAGTTCAATCCGGAGGCGCTCGCCGCCTACGGCCTCAACATCGACGATTTGCGCACCATCATCTCCAATGCGACCGTCAACAACCCTAAGGGAGGCTTCGACGGCCTGGCCCAATCGTCGACGATAACCGCCAACGATCAACTGAGCAAGGTTGAGGAATATCTAGGCCTCGTCATCGCCTATCGCAACGGCGCCCCGGTGCGCTTGTCCAATGTCGCCACCGTCGTGAAAGGCGCCGAAAATACGAAGCTCCGCGCTTGGGCCAACGGCCAGCCGGCCATCGTCATCAATATCCGGCGTCAGCCAGGCGCCAATGTGATCGCGGTTGCAAATGACATCAAGAAACTGCTGCCGACGCTAAAATCAAGCTTGCCGGCGGTCGTCGACATCAGCGTCCTCAGCGACCGCACCACGACCATTCGCGCCTCCGTCGCGGACGTCGGCGCGCTGCTTGCCTTGATGGCCTTCGGCGGAGAGCTCGACATCGTCGCTGTTATCGGCGTCATCTTGTTGATCGGCATCGTCAAGAAGAACGCGATCATGATGATCGACTTCGCTCTCGACGCAGAGCGCAACGATGGGCTGCCGCCGGGGGAGGCAATTTACGAAGCCTGCCTTTTGCGCTTCCGGCCGATCCTGATGACGACCATGGCCGCCATTCTTGGCGCGCTGCCCTTAATGCTCGGGACCGGAGTCGGCTCCGAGCTTCGCCATCCGCTCGGCGTCTCGATTGTCGGCGGCCTTATCCTCAGCCAGGCGCTGACGCTGTTCACGACGCCTGTCATCTATCTTTATTTCGTTCGTCTCGCCGAGCGGCTGCAAGGCCGGCCGCCTGCCGGCGTTTTGGCCGGGGAGAGCGCGGAATGAACATTTCCGCGCCCTTCATCGAGCGGCCGGTCGCGACGACCCTTTTGGCCCTCGGGATCGCGCTCGCCGGGGTCCTCGCCTTTTTCAGCCTCCCCGTTGCGAGGCTGCCGCAGATCGATTTTCCAACGATTTCAGTGCAGGCGACGCTCCCTGGGGCCAACCCCGACACTGTAGCTTCAAGCGTCGCAAGCCCGCTTGAGCGCGCGCTCGGGCAGATCGCCAACGTAACGGAGATGACGTCGCGCAGCTCAATCGGCAACACCAGCGTCACGCTTCAATTCGACCTCAATCGCGACATAGACGGCGCCGCGCGTGACGTTGAAGCCGCGATCAACGCGGCGCGCGTCGATCTGCCTTCGAGCTTGCGCAGCAATCCTACCTACCGCAAGGTGAATCTCGCCGACTCGTCAATGATGATCCTGGCCATGACGTCGAAGACGCTTACGACGGGCCAGATTTACGATGCGGCGACGAACATTTTGCAGCAGAGACTGTCTCAGCTCGACGGCATAGGTCAGGTCAGCATCAACGGCTCCGCTCTCCCAGCGGTCCGCGTCGAAATCAACCCGCATGCGCTCGCCAAATATGGCGTCGGCCTCGAGGATGTGCGCGCGGCGCTTGCGGCCGCCAACGCCAACAGCCCGAAGGGGGCCTTCGAGGACGATGATCAGCACATACAGATCTACACCAATGATCAGGCGAGTGTTGCGGCCGACTACCGAGCGCTCGTAATCGCCTATCGCAACGGCGCGGCTGTGCGGCTTTCCGACGTCGCCGAGGTGAATGATTCGGTGGAGGATCTGCGCAATGCAGGCCTCGTCAACGGCAAGCCCGGACTCGTCATGAATTTGACCGCGCAGCCGGGCGCCAACATCATTCGGACGGTCGAAGCCGTCAAGGCGGAATTGCCGCGTCTCAGGGCCGCAATGCCGCCCGGCATCGACTTGACGATCGCCGCTGACAAAAGCCTCACCATCCGCACCTCGGTGCGGGAAACCGAATGGACTTTGGCGCTTTCGATCGGCCTTGTGACGCTGACCGTCTTTCTGTTTCTACGCGACATTCGCGCCACCTTGATTCCTGCGGTCGCCGTGCCGCTCTCGATCATCGCCACATTCGGCGTTATGTATCTAGCTGGCTTCAGCATCGACATATTGTCGCTCATGGCGCTGACCATCGCGACCGGCTTCGTTGTCGACGACGCTATCGTCGTCCTGGAGAACATTTGCCGCTATCTCGAGGCGGGCATGACGCCGCGCGAGGCGGCGTTCGTCGGCGCGCGCGAGGTCGGCTTCACCGTCATATCGATCAGCATCTCGCTCGTCGTCGTGTTTGCTCCGATCCTTTTGATGGGCGGTCTTATTGGCCGGGTGTTCCGCGAATTCGCCGTGACGCTTTCCTTCGCCATCCTCGTCTCGATGGCGCTGTCGCTTACTCTTACGCCCATGATGTGCGCGGTTTTCCTCAAACGCCGGCCGCCGCCGGCAGAATTGCGCCGGCGCCGCTTCGATCCTTTCGCGGCGCTCCTTCGCGGCTACGCGCGCACGCTCGGCTGGGCGCTGCGCAATGGCGACGTCGTCATGCTGCTCCTCTTCGCCACAATTTGCCTCAACGTGGCGCTGTTTACGGTCATACCGAAGGGATTTCTGCCGCAACAGGACACCGGCCGCATCGATGGAGGCATCCAGGGAGACCAAGACATTTCCTTTCAGTCCATGCGCGAAAAGCTGAAGATGCTGCAAGACATCATTCGGACTGATCCCGCAGTCGAGAATGTCATCGGCTACACCGGCGGCAGAGAAACGAACTCAGGTGGGAGCACCATCCAGCTGAAGCCTAAATCGGAGCGCGACGTAACGGCCGATGGCGTCATCGAGCGGCTGCGCAACAAGCTCGCCCAAGTGCCGGGCGTCCGGCTTTATTTCCAGGCCCAGCAGGATTTTCGCATGGGCGGACGCCAATCCAACGCACAATATCAATATACGCTGCAAGGCGACGACGCGAACGAGGTCTACGCCTTCACGACGAAGCTGGTCGAGGCTCTGCGCCGCAGCCCGCTGATCGCCGACGTCAATTCCGACCAGCAGCAGGGCGGTCCTGCGGCCAATATAACCATTGACCGCGACACCGCCTCGCGCCTCGGCCTGACAGCGAGCCAGATCGACAATACGCTCTACGACGCTTTCGGCCAGCGCCAGGTTTCGACGATCTATAGCGCGATCAACCAATATCATGTCGTGATGGAGGTTGCGCCGCGCTACTGGCAGGATCCTTCGATTTTGAGTGAAATTTACATCAGCGCGTCGGGCGGTAATCCAAGCGGGGCGGCGCAGAGCAATCTGCCGGCCGGCACGGTCAAGGGCGCCGCGACGAAGTCGTCATCCGCTCGGTCCAGCGCCGATGATACGGCGCGCAACGCCGCCACAAACGCCTTGGCCAACACCGGCAAAGGCAGCGCCTCCGCCGGCGCCGCTGTCAGCAACGCGAGCGAAAAAGTGGTTCCGCTTTCGGCATTCACTCATTTCGCGCCTGGCAAGACGCCATTGAACGTGAATCACCAGGGGCTTTTCGTCGCGAGCACGATTTCCTTCAACCTGGCCGCTGGAGCATCGCTCAGCCAAGCCATTGCCGAAATCGATAAGGTTACGACGCTGCTTGCAATGCCGCCGACGATTCACGGCGCGCCGCAAGGCAACGCCAAAGCGTTCCAACAGTCAGACAATAATCAGCTCCTGTTGTTTTTGGCCGCCTTCGCCGCCGTCTATATCGTTCTCGGCATCCTTTATGAAAGCTTCGTTCATCCAATCACAATCCTATCGACATTGCCCTCGGCGGGCGTTGGCGCGGTGCTGGCGCTCATGCTGTTTGGAGCAGAGTTCAGCCTTGTCGCCTTCATCGGCGTGATCTTGCTGATCGGCATCGTCAAGAAGAACGCGATCATGATGATCGACTTCGCGCTGGAGGCGGAGCGCACGCAGGGACTTTCCCCGCGCGAAGCGATCTTTCAAGCCTGCATGCTGCGGTTTCGTCCGATTCTGATGACGACGTTCGCCGCGATTCTCGGGGCCATTCCGCTCGCCGTCAGCTTTGGGGAGGGCGGCGAGATCCGCCGCCCGCTAGGCATAGCGATTGTCGGTGGCTTGATCGTCAGCCAGATTCTCACATTCTACACGACGCCTATTCTCTATCTCTACATGGATGAATTCCGCCTTTGGGGGCAGCAGCGCTGGCGAAGCCGTTGCCCGTCCCTGTCGACGCCGGCCGCGGATCGCCTAGTCTGAGGCGCGCGCGATGAGATTTCGGCAGCTGGATGCGATGCAGGGCGGCGGAGAGCGCGTCTATGTCTTCATAGGTGTTGGAGAGGGCGACCGACGGACTCATGATCGCCTGGAGCCCGAACCGGCGGCAGGATCGGCGGCGCGCAATAATGACCGGCGTCACCGCTATTCCTTCCCGATCGAATACCGGCCCATCGCCATCGTCGCAGCCGTCTCCAAACTTCGGCGGTCAGTTGGAATCAGGCGAAGGCGACCTCGTCAATGGGCGGATGAGCCCAAATCCCTTCCGATTTACTCTACTAAATTGATGTAGCTTGATTGAGATCAAAATGTCTCAACGGCGATTAGCCTATATTATTTATAGAAAATATTTCTCTAATCGGTCCGCGGGAGGCCCTCAATGTCGCATTGGTATGAAGACAACTCGCTTTCCATAGGGCGCACGCCGCTGGTCCGGCTGAACCGCGTCACCGACGGCGCGCCAGCTACGGTCTTGGGGAAGATCGAGGGACGCAATCCTTCCTACTCCGTCAAGTGCCGCATTGGCGCATCGATGATTTGGGACGCCGAACGCCGCGGTCTTCTGGGTCCTGGCAAGGAGCTTGTGGAGCCGACGAGCGGGAACACGGGCATTGCGCTCGCCTTCGTCGCCGCCGCCCGCGGCATTCCGCTGACCTTGACGATGCCGGAAACCATGAGCATTGAGCGGCGCAAGCTGCTGATCGCCTTTGGCGCCAAGCTGGTTCTCACGGAGGGCCCAGCGGGCATGAGCGGAGCCGTTGCGAAAAGCGAGGAGATCGCGGCCTCCGACCCCAACCGTTACGTTCTTCTCCAGCAATTCAAAAACCCGGCGAATCCCGCCATCCACGAGGAGACCACCGGTCCGGAAATCTGGAACGACACCGAAGGCGCGATCGACATCTTCGTGTCCGGGGTCGGCACCGGCGGGACCATCACCGGAGTCTCTCGTTACATCAAGCGCACGCGAGGGAAGCCGATCGTCTCGGTCGCCGTCGAGCCGGCGGCGAGTCCGGTGCTGACGCAGCGCCAAGCGGGTCAGCCGCTGAAGTCGGGTCCTCACAAGATTCAGGGAATCGGCGCCGGATTTATTCCTGAGGTCCTCGATCTTTCGCTGGTCGATGCGATCGAACAGGTCACCAATGAGGAATCGATTGAATACGCCCGGCGTCTGACCCGCGAGGAAGGAATTCTTTCCGGCATTTCGAGCGGGGCCGCCGTCGCCGCGGCCGTTCGCATCGCCAAACGTCCCGAGAACGCTGGCAAGACGATCGTCGCCATTCTTCCGGATTCCGGCGAGCGATATCTCAGCACGGCGCTCTTTGAGGGGATCTTCGATGCGAAAGGCCTCGCCGCATGAGCGCGCAGGTCAAGCAAAGCGGCGATGACGTCACAGCGCGCGGCGCGGACCTCGGCCATATCGTCGCCGATCTGAACAATCAACGCGCTGCGTCGGAGCATAGCGGACGCCGCTACGGTCCGAGGCCCTTGCTCCCATCCCGGGAAGCGGTGGTCGGTGTCATCGATGGGCTGGTTGCGGCGCTTTTTCCAAGACATTTCGGGCCGCCGGGTCTGAGCGACGAGGGCGCCGATGGTTTCGTAGGTTACGCTGTGGACGTGGCGCTGCGTTCGCTAGAGGAACAGGCGCGTCGTGAACTCCAGCTTGAATCCGAGGAAGCTGACAAGGGCGGCGCCGATCAGGCGCAGCAGGCAAGCGAGATCAGAAACGGGTTCGCCGCGGCCTTGCCGAAGGTGCGCGCGCTGCTCGAAAGCGACATTCATGCGGCCTTCGAAGGCGATCCCGCGGCCAAGAGCCTCGACGAGGTCGTGTTCTGCTATCCGGGCGTCACCGCGGTCATCCGCCACCGGCTCGCACATGAGCTGTATCTTCTGGGCGCCCCTTTGCTCGCCCGTATCGTGTCCGAGATCGCGCATTCCGAGACCGGAATAGACATCCATCCCGGGGCTGAAATCGGCGAAAGCTTCTTCATTGATCATGGGACTGGCGTCGTCATCGGCGAGACGTCGATCATCGGCCGGCATGTGCGGCTCTACCAGGCCGTTACTCTCGGGGCAAAGCGGTTCGAAGTGGATGAGCACGGCGCCTTGATCAAGAACTACGCCCGGCATCCAATCGTCGAGGACGATGTCGTAATCTACGCCGGCGCGACAATCCTTGGCCGGATCACCATCGGCCGCGGCTCGGCCATCGGCGGCAATGTCTGGCTCACGCAAAGCGTGCCGCCAGGAAGCAACATCACCCAGGCGAAGCTGCGCAGCGAGGCCTTCGATGACGGCGGCGGAATCTGAATCAAGGGACATTGTTCTCGGGCGCCCAAACAAGATTCGACCGACTCGTCGCCGTCCGCCCGTGGCTTTGTCATTGAGTCGCGCGCGACCGAGCCGAGCCTGCCGTCGAATAGCTTGACGCTCCATCACGGCGGATTTCTGGACCACGGACACCGAACTCAGGTCGGAGGCGAGATGATCCGCGGTCTGATTGAGGAGAAGGCGATGGCGAGAATCTATAATTTCAGTCCCGGGCCTTCCGTGCTGCCTGCGCCAGTGTTGGAAAAGGCGCGCGAGGACTTGAGAGGGTGGCGCTCCACCGGGATAACGGTGATGGAGATGAGCCATCGCGGCAAGGATTTCATCGGCATTGCCGAGAAGGCGACGGCCGATCTCCGCGAATTGTTGGAGATCCCGCAAAATTACAAGGTCCTATTCCTGGCGGGAGGGGCGAGCGCGCAATTCGCGGCGGTGCCGCTGAACCTGTTGCGCGGCAAGACGAAGGTTTCCTACGTCAGCACCGGCTATTGGTCGGAAAAAGCGATCGCCGAGGCGAGGCTCTTTGGCGAAGTGCAAGTCTCAGCAAGCGGCAAGGAAAGCAATTTCACCACGATCCCGCCGCGGCCGCAGTGGAATGTCGATCCCGATGCGGCTTACCTGCATTACACCGCCAACGAAACCATCGGCGGAGTCGAGTTCCAGGCCGCGCCCGAGGCGGACGGATTGCCGCTGGTCGCCGACATGTCGTCGAACATCCTGTCCCGTCCGGTGGAGGTGGGTCGATTCGGACTCATCTACGCCAGCGCTCAAAAGAACATCGGACTGCCCGGGCTGGCCGTGGTTATCGTGCGTGAGGACCTGATCGGACAGGCCCTGCCGGGGACCCCCTCGACCTTCGATTATCGGCGGCAGGCGGCCGAAGGGTCGATGGTCAACACCCCGCCAACCTACAGTTGGTATGTGGCCGGCCTGATGGTGGAATGGCTGAAGGAGCAAGGTGGACTCAAAGCCATCGAAGCTCGCAACATACGCAAGGCGGAAAAGCTATATGCGGCCATCGACGCCTTGCCGTTCTATTCGAATCCTGTGGACCCAGCCGTCCGCTCTCGCATGAACGTCCCTTTCCATCTGGCGGACGCCGCTCTGGAAACGCCGTTTCTGGCGGAGGCGAAGGAGGCGGGGCTCGCGTATCTTGAAGGGCACCGTTCCGTGGGCGGATTGCGAGCCAGCATCTACAACGCCATGCCTGAAGAAGGCGTGGACGCTTTGATCTCCTTCATGCGCGAATTCGAAAGAAAACGGGGGTGATCCCATGTTCAACGTGCTGACCTATGACAAAATTCCGGCTGAAGGCTTGAGCTGGCTGCCACGCGACAAATATTCGATCGCATCGGAATGCTCCCATCCCGACGCGATTCTCTTGCGGTCCTTCGATTTGCACAGCGCGCCGATTCCCGAATCCGTTCTGGCAGTTGCTCGCTCGGGGAGCGGCGTGAACAATATCCCTGTCGAGGCTTGCTCGAAGCGCGGCATTCCCGTGTTCAATGCGCCGGGCGCCAACGCCAATGCGGTGAAGGAGCTCACTCTCGCCGGCATGTTGCTCGCCGCCCGCCACATCGCCGCGGCCTGGGATTTCGCGCGCAATCTCAAGGGCGACGATACGGGTATTCAGCGCCAGGTGGAAAAGGAGAAGAAGCGTTTCGACGGCTTCGAGCTCGCGGGAAAGACGCTCGGCGTTCTGGGTCTGGGCGCCATCGGGGTGCAAGTGGCCAATTCCGCGATTGGTTTGGGGATGCGCGTGTACGGTTTCGATCCGTCTCTTACGGTCAACCGGGCCTGGCAACTTTCGTCATCCGTCATCGGCGCGGGGAGCATCGATGATTTATTGGCGCGGGCGGATTTGATCAGCCTCCACATCCCCCTGAACGATCAGACCAATCACGTTATTGACAAACAGCATCTTGCACTGATGAAACAAGGAGCGATCCTGATCAACTTCTCGCGGGCCGGTGTGGTCGACGAGGCTGCGTTGGTCGCCGTCCTCGGCGAAGGCAAGCTACGCGCCTATGTCACCGATTTCGCGACCCGCGCCGTTCTCGATCAGCCGCATGCCATTGTGCTGCCCCATCTCGGCGCCTCCACCGCCGAGGCCGAGGTCAATTGCGCGACCTTGGCGGCTGAGTCCCTTGTGGATTTCCTCGAACAGGGCGAGATCCGCAATTCGGTGAATTTCCCGAAGGTGGTCATGCCGCGCGGCGGCCGCGCCCGGCTGGCGATTGCGAACGAGAACGTCCCGGGCATGGTGAGCCAGATTTCCGCCGTTCTGGCGGCGGCCAATCTCAATATCGACAATTTGCTCAACAAGTCGCGTGACAAATATGCCTACACCCTGATCGACCTGAATAGTGAAGCGCCTCCCGAAACGCTGCAACTCATCCGATCCATTAAAGGCGTGTTGTCAGCGCGCATCGTTCCAAAATCGGCAGGAAGCTTCGAGTGATATGAGCGCGAGTCATGCGTGATCATCGGCGCCGAGCATGTGCTGAATCCCTCGCCTCTCATCCTCGATCAATCAATGGACCAACCCTGATCGAATCGCTTTCGTGACCGCGTGGATGCGGGTGAGCGCCCCCAATTTATACCGAGCGGAATCGAGATGCGCCTTGACGGTCTCGGCTGAGATGCGCATCAAAATCGCGATGTCCTCGACGGTCTTTCCTTCGGCGGCCCATTCAAGCGCCTCGATCTCACGTTTGGTGATCGCATTGAGCTCCGCCGGCGGCGCTTCGCCATGCATCTCGCAGGCGCGCTGATGCACATAATTGGCGACATGGACGAGATCTGTCGTGCGCTCCTGCCGCCTCGCCGTCCATTCTGCGTCGGTTTCCTTTGATTTGACGAGGAAGAGCGCCCAAACGCCATTTGTTGGGCCCCGGACCGGGATTATCAGGCCCTGGCGATCCCCCTCGTCGCCAATCCGAAGGTTTTCATCTTTGCTCCGTCGTCGAATCCGCGCCCAATCAATTGGCAGCATCGAGCGAGCCCCAATCTGAATAATCGGATCGTTCAATGCTCGGCGCGTCGTCCTGTACGCGTCCGCCCATGCCGCGCCCCGAGTCCGCAGGATGAAAGGATCGGTCAGGCTATATCCGCGAAATGACGGACAGAAATATGCGACGCCGCTCAGCCGATAGCGGCGACGAATCAATTCAAGGAATTCCTCCAGGGTCTTGTCGGTCAAATCGGCGTCGAGCCGCAACAGGGATCGCAAATCGAGGTCGTCCAGAGACGCAATCCTTCCCATGACTCTCTTCCAAACGAATACGGAGACTACGCCCATTTCGAGCGCCTTGTCGCCGTCAGGGGAAGCCGAAATTATAAGTGAATATTATCATCTTAGAATTATTAAAGATAAATTTGCGATACTCGTCCGCTTATGTCCACTGATATTTGGGCGACGCCCGCATCATGGGCGCCGACTCGGCGCTGCCCAGGCCAATCCACGTAATTTCAACGACCTAATTTATTTGATTCTCTAGATTCCTAATCTCTGCGGAGCAGAAACCGTCGTATCCCCTCACGGAAAAGCCGTCGTCTTGCCGACGGCGGCTCTCACGTGGCGCGAGACCCAATCGCTCCTATTCGGCGGCGTGGCGATGGATCTTTTCGTCGTCGGGGTTGATCGGGTCCGGCGGCAGCCCACCTTCGGGCTTGGGATCGGAGACATAGCGGAACTCGCCTTCGTTCCAGGGACCCCGGTAGTCGTCGCCATGGGAAAGGTTGAAGACGACATTCACCGTATCGTCCGGTGCGATATTGCCGAAATACGGATCGGTCAATTTGCCCATTGAATCCAGAGCTTTCATGAACATCTGGGCATGGGTGATTTCCCGCGTCAGCAGATGCGTCAGCGTCCGCTTCGTGCCATTGTCCGAGCAACGGTTGATCAAAGCTTCATAGGTCTGCCGCGCGCCGGCTTCGGAGGCTATATTGGCGCGAAGGTCGCGCACGACATTGCCGCCTTCATTGATATAAGCGGCGGTCCAGGCTGAGCCCCGGCTGTCGATGAAATGCGGCCCCATTCCTTTCATGGCGAACAAGGGCGCCGCGTAAACATCGGTTTGGTCGATGTTTTGCGTATGCTGGGTGATGAGCCTGCCGACCATTTCGAGATGGCTGAACTCTTCAAGCGCTATGTCCTGCAGCATGTCGCGGATGCTTGGGTCTTCGACATGGAAGGATTGCACCCAATATTGCAGGGCCGCGGTCAGCTCGCCGGTGGCGCCGCCGAATTGCTCGAGGAGAAACTGGCCGAAACGCGGATCGGGCGAGCCGACATTGACCGGCTGGATAGTTTCCTTGACGTGCGAAAACATGTCAAAAATCCTTCTGGAGTTTTCTTGCAAACTGGGTGGACGCTCGGCGGGAGGGCGCCTCGACTTCGGAGGCGTAGAGCGTTGCAGGGCAGTCCCCAGGCCCGAAACCAGTCACGGGCGCAAAAGTTCGAGCGCTGCCGGAATCACATTTCGCGGCGCGACGGCTGGCCGCCTTGCTCATGTCGGCGACTAGCGCGGGCGAAGCCGTGCATGTGGCGAAAGGATAGGATAAAGCTTCGACTCGACGCTTAGAAAATTCGGAATCTCCTCATGCGCTTGAAATTGACTCCGCCGGGCTTCCCCATCTTCCTCTTGTCGCTGGTCCTGGCTCTCGCGGCGATCGCGACCCTCTACACCCGCGTTCCATTTGTTGGCCACTACGTCAGCACGCATCGTTTCTGGGTTCTGGCGGCGGCCTATGCAGCCTTGATGGCGGGCGTGCTGTTCGAAGGCCTTTAGAAGGACCTTTGGCCTCTTGGCGCCGGCTGTGCCGGTGCTGACTGGTTGATTATGCTTTCGTAGCCCTCGGGAGCAAGTTTCACACAGCGACCATCGTTCGAGTCGCTCGTCTCATTGCGCTTGACTTAAGAATAGACGCCGGTCCAGTGTATAGTGAATTTGAAACCAATTCGCTTGTGAGGCAAATTGTCTGAAGGCGCTTTCAGGCTCTATAAATCAAGCTTAACTTAAATCTTTCCACTGAGAATTGTTGAAAGCTTATTGAACGTCTGTTTAGGAAGCTTTCGCATTAGCGGCTTAAACGCGATCTGCGAGTATGACGCTATAGCCTCGTATTGTCTTGGATGAACTACGTCGATAGGAAGTTGATTGATCTTGTTTGAGAATAAGTAATCCTTCACATTTGCGATAAGGTCATGGCGTTCACGTTTCACATAAAACAGCATATTCTGCTTGTACCAAACCGACACGTTCTTCTTGTCCCAAATCTGAGACCGGAATGGGTCAAAAACATCATAGCCCTGGGCGTTGAAGAGATCGGCCCAGTAAGATTGCCAGCGCTCGTTGATGTGCCGGAAACCGCCTTGATAGGGAATAGCGCCGCTGAACAGGACGAGATCGGCGTGTTTGGTGAGGTTCTCGACAAATTGCTTAGAGAATTTTCCCTCAATATGCTCAGCTACTTCGAGGCTCATCGCTAAGTCAAAACGTCGATCGATTTCGAGTGTGTTTGAAAGATCCTGAATTCGCACGAGGTCGGGGCGGATCACGAGTCGACCACAATCAGTCCACGGACCGTCAACTCCTAAGATCTGTGGCGTGCCTAGAGATTCGAAGCATTTGAGCCACTGCCCATCGCCACATCCAACATCCAAGACAGACTTGACGTCGCAGAAGGACTTAAGCAGCGGCACAATGATTTGCGCGGACTGCGAGGTTTCATCGCCATGCGCCTTGTGCCACTCGAAATCGTACATCTCCGCCTCCACCGGTAATGTCAAATTGACATTCCGCGGGCAGTGTCGATCAAATGGCTGTTTTTGGCAAGGCCGACGAACCGCCGCTCAAGCTGTCGAATGAAAGTCCTGGTTGCCTGCTCTTGAGGAGACACTAGCGAAGATGGAGCCCAGCGCCGAGCGGCATCGATAGTTGGCAAGTAGTGCTTTGGCCCATCAGCACCGTCGTGGTGAAACAAGGTTGGTGTGGGCGTTGACGCGGTCATGGCAACCGCAGAATCCGGCGTTGGAGCCGCGTTTCGACATCGTGGCGCTTGGCGTCCTTCCAACAAAGACACGGCGACGTCACCGCCACATGCCGCGCATGCGGGCGCCGATGTCGATTTGAATGCGCGGCGTCCGCTCGGCTCGGCCGTCTTGGGGCTTCGCCGCCGCCGGCCAAGCACGGATCTCGAAGGCGCCGAGAATCCCAGCCGGGAGAAACCTCGTTCGCGACGCGTAGACATGGCGATCGCCTTGCGGGGATTGACCGTGGGTGAAGAAGCGCTGCGGCGTCACGAGGCAAAGCCGATCCTTTGCCCGCGTCATCGCGACATAGAGGAGGCGGCGCTCCTCCTCGATCTCAGCCGATGCGCCGGTTCCGAGGTCAGAGGGGATGCAGCCGTCGACGACATTCAGCACAAAGACCGATGTCCATTCCTGTCCCTTGGCGGAATGGATGGTCGAGAGAATCAAATAATCCTCGTCGCGCAGCGGCGCGCCCGCTTCATCGCTCGTGGCGTCCGGCGGATCGAGCGTCAGTTCGGTCAAGAAGCGCTCGCGGGAAGGATAGCCGGCTGCGATCTGTTCGAGCTGCAGGAGATCACCTTGGCGAACAATGGCGTCTTCATGAAGGCGGTCGAGATGCGGTTCATACCACCGGCGGATCGCTTCAATTTCCGCCGGCCAGCCAGCTTTGTCGCCATGCAGTCGCATGAGCAGATCGACGAAAGCAGGCCAATCCTCCAGCGCTCGCGCGGGAGGCTTGAACGCCGCGAGCGCGTCGAAGGCGCCGCCGGCGGCCGCAACTTCGTCGAGCGCCTTGGCTGCTGTGGACGGACCGACGCCGGCCAGAAGCTGGACGACCCGAAATCCGACGACGCGGTCGCGCGGGTTTTGCGCCCATCGCAGAACCGCAAGCAGGTCCTTGACATGCGCCGCATCGAGAAACTTGAGGCCGCCGAATTTCATAAAAGGAATGTTTCGCCGTGTGAGCTCGACCTCGATGGGGCCGCTATGATGCGAGGCGCGAAACAATACGGCCTGGGCCTTGAGCGCGCCGCCCGCCTCGCGATTCTCGAGAACTTTTTCGACCACATAGCGCGCTTGCTCGATCTCGTCGCGCACAGTGACAAGCTCTGGCCGATCGGCGGATCGCCGCTCCGACCACAGGGTCTTCGCGAATCTCTCCGCCGCGAGGCCAATGACGGAATTGGCGGCGGCCAGGATCGGTTGAGTCGATCGGTAGTTTTGCGCCAGCGTCACGATTTCGGCCGGCGGCTGAAACTGGCCGGGGAAATCGAGAATGTTCCGCACCGTCGCCGCCCTGAATGAGTAGATCGACTGCGCGTCATCGCCAACCACGGTGAGGCCATGGCCATCGGGTTTCAGCGCAAGCAGTATCGACGCCTGCAGCCGGTTGGTGTCCTGATATTCGTCGACGAAAACATGATCAAACGCGCTGCCGATTTCTTCCGCAAGCTTCGGCTCCGCGACCATCTGCGCCCAATAGAGCAGGAGGTCGTCGTAATCGAGCACATTCTGGCGCTGCTTCGCCACGACATAAGACGCGAAAAGCTCGCGAAGCTCGGCCTCCCAACCCGCGCACCAGGGATAGACGGCGCCGAGCACGTCGCTGAGCGGCGCTTCGGCGTTGACCGCCCGAGAATAGATCGCAAGGCATGTTCCCTTGGTTGGAAAACGGCTCTGCGTCTTGGAGAAGCCGAGCTCGTGCCGGACGAGGTTCATGAGGTCGGCGGAGTCCTCGCGATCATGGATCGTGAAGGCGGGGTCGACGCCAATGACATGGGCGTAGTCGCGCAATAGGCGCGCGCCGATCGCATGAAATGTCCCGGCCCAGGTCAAGGCCTCGATCATCGCCGCGGCCTTCGCGCCCATCGCCTCAATCGCGATGCGCTCCACGCGCCGCGTCATCTCGCTGGCCGCGCGTCGTGAAAAGGTGAGAAGGAGGACGCGGCGAGGATCGACGCCGTTGACGATGAGATGGGCGACCCGATGCGCGAGCGCATTGGTCTTTCCGGAGCCGGCGCCGGCAATGACAAGCAATGGCCCGCCAGCCGCGGCGCCGCAGCCGACGCCATGCTCGACGGCGCGCCGCTGATTCGGATTTAGCTTGGCGAGATAGGCGGCGCTCATGGGCGGAAACGAATCATCTCGAGGCGATCCCCCAAGAAGCACATTTCTTGTTTTGTTCGCAAACCGCTCACTGGCGGCGCGGGCTCTCCGTCGGCGTCTTCCCGAAACCGCCACGGCTTTCGCCGACGATCACGTCATCGCCCGGTTGCAGATCGCCCTTCACGATTTCCGCGAATGCGCCGTCGTCGAGGCCGAGCTGAACCGGGATCGCTATCGGCTTTCCGTCGCGCAGGATCCAAAGCCGCGACGCGCCGCCCGCCGGCGCCGTCGGACCGCCGCCGCTGCTCGGGTTCGCTCCGGGCGAATAGCCTAGCGCCTGATCCGGCGCGCGGAGGACGTCGTCCCGCCTTTCGGTCACGATCCTGACCGTCGCCTTCATGCCAGGTTCGAGCAAAAGATCGGGATTGGACGCGGCGATGACGACGTCATAGGTTGCCCCCGTTTCGACCGTCCGTGGCCATTGGCTGATTTGGGTGACTTCTCCAGCGAAAGAACGGTTGGGGAGCGCTTCGACGGTCAACGAGGCCTTGTCGCCGAGCTTGATCTCGCCGATGTCGCGTTCGCCGACATTGGCGTCGACTCGCATGGCCGAGAGATTCGTCGCTATGAGGAAAAGAGGCGCCTGCGGATCGGCCGCGACCGTCATCCTTGCTTCGACCTTGCGGGACGCCACTGTTCCATCAGCGGGCGAGACGATGTCGGTATAGCTGAGGTTTGTCTCGGCGGCCTTGAGCGCTGTCTGGCGCTCGGCGAGCGAGGCCTCGTCGGCCATCGTCCGCGCCTGCGCCTGCTCATAGGCTTTGCGCGACTCGGCGAGCGCCTTTCGCGAAACGCCTCGCCGCTTCGCCGGCGCCTCGTTGCGGTCCAAAACCGATCTCGCCTGACCAAGTTCTGCTTTGCTCTGTTCGAGACGAGCCTCGGCTGCGGCGAGGTTGGCTTTTTCTTGTTCGACAGCGATCTGATAAGGGCGCGGGTCGATCTTCGCGCAGAGCTGGCCCGCTTTCACTTTCTCGTTGTCTTGGCAAAGGACCGCCTGGATTTGGCCGGATACGCGAGCGCCGATCTGCGCCGTTGTTGCGGCGCTGACGCCGCCGCTCGTGGCTACAATGCGGGCGACGGAGCCGCGGTCGAGTTTCTGCGTCGCATAGCGTATGGCGCCGCCGCCATATAGGGACCAGTAGAGCCATCCATTCTCAAAGGCGAGGATCGCAAAGACGACGACCGCGATTTGCCGCCCCCAGCGGCGTTCGGAAGGTGGGCGCCCTGTCGGACCGCGGCCCGGCGCCTCGCCGCCTTCGATCACGGCCGGTTTCCTCGTCTCGCGCGAAGGGACTTCGTCGCCCCAGTCAACAGCTTGCTCATAGATGTCCTCCTCTTGGGCGTTGTGAATGCGCACGAGCGCCTCGATTGATTCGATGATGCGCTGCGCATCCCGGATCACGTATCGGTCGGACTCGGCGGGCGCGAGCCCATCCGACAGCCGCGCCAAAAGTCTCGCAAGATGAAGGATCTCACGATGGGCGCGGCTCATGGCGCCAAGGCCGGCGCCCTCCGCGAGCAGGCTTGAGAGGCGAGGATAGACGGAACTCTCGTCGTCGCGTTCGTGCGCGACAATCTCCTTCGCGACAATGCGATTGGCTTCGGCAATATAGCTCACCGCCGTCTCAGCCTTCGCATCGTCGAGCGCGTCCGCGATCTGGCGCAGGCGGTCGAGGCAAGCCGCCAGCCTTTCATGATCTTCGTGAAGAATCCGCGCGGCCGCAGCCGGCATCGTGGGTCGTTTGGGCGCGCGACCTGGGCTCAACGCCCGAAGCGCATTGAGGATCACGGCGACGTCGATGGCTTCTTGCGTCAGCGCTCCGGCGACCGGGGTCAGCCAGCCGAGGGCGGCGGCCCCATCGCCGCGCCGGAAAGCGCCATGCCCGCGACGATGCTTTGCATGGCGATGGCGCGCGTCGCGCGATGGCGACGGCGTCGAAACGCGGTCGAGCCGATCGACAAGGATGACGACATCCGCCGCCTCCGACGATGCGCTCGCGCCGCGCGCGCCCATGGCGACGCCGACATCCGCCGCCGCCAAGGCCGGAGCGTCATTAATGCCGTCGCCGACCATCGTGGTCGGATGAAGCCGCTGCTGCTCGGTTGCAACGGCGTCGACCTTGTCGGCGGGAACGCGATCGGCGAGCACGGCGTCGAGGTTAAGCGCGGCGCCGATCGTCTCGGCAGAGTCGGCGCGGTCGCCGGTCACCATGACGATCCGCGTCACGCCTGCGGCGCGAAGCGCCTGGATGGCCCGCGGCGTCTCGCGCCGGAGCTCGTCGGCAAGCAGCAAACCGGCGATTGTGCGCCCATCAACGGAAACGAAGACGCTGAGAGCTGAACGCCACGAGGCCCGCCGCAGAGCGCGCAGCGCCCATTCTTCCGGCTGCGCTGCGCCACACACAAGCTGATGCGACCCGACGCGAATCTCTCGTCCCTCGACGATGCCTTCGAGACCGGATCCCATGGTCTCGCGGACTTTCGCGGGGATCTGCAGAGAGAGCCCTTTTTCCAATGCAGCGGAGACAATGGCGGCCGCCACCACATGGTGCGAGGCTTGTTCGAGAGAGGCGGCGAGGCGCAAGGCTTCGTCGGGGTCTTGGCCCGGAGCGGTCTCGATCGCGACCAGCCGCGCGCCGCCGACAGTTAGAGTCCCTGTCTTATCGAACATCACCGTATGCGTGCGCGCGAGCGCTTCCAGAGGTCCGCCGCCCTTGATCAAGATTCCGCGGCGGGCGGCCTGCGAGGCCCCTGCAATAAAGGCCGCGGGCGCCGCAAGGATCAAAGGGCAGGGCGTCGCCGCAACAAGCACCGCGAGCCCGCGAATGGGATCATGTGAAAACGCCCAAGCGGCGCCGGCCAGCACGAGCGTCACAGGCAGGAGAAGCAGCGCATAGCGGTCCGCCATCCGGATGAAGGGGGCCTTGGCGGTTTGCGCCGCGGTGACCATGCCGATAATGCCCGCGTAGGCGCTCTCGCCCGCGGTCGCGGAAGCTTGCATCTCGAAGGTTTCGCCGGCGTTGATCGCGCCGCTGCTGACGACTTCGCCAGCCCGGCGCATAACCGGGATGGGCTCCCCCGTGAGGGCCGATTCGTCGATCGAAGCGCTTAGACTGACGATCTGCCCATCGACGGGGACGACCTCGCCAGCTTGCACCAGGATCGCGTCGCCGATTGAGACTTGATCAATTGGCACATCCTCGATCGATCCGGCGATTCTGCGATGCGCCAGGCGCGGAGCTCGGTCGACAAGCGATTTCAAGTCCCGCTCGGCGCGTCCGACCGCAAAATCCTCCAGCGCCGCCCCGCCGGCATACATGACCGCGACCACGGCCGCAGCCAATGCTTCGCCGAGCGCGAGGGCCGCCAACATGGAGAGGAGGGCGATCGCATCGACCCCCATTCTCCCGGCCAAAAGGCTGCGAATGATCGAGACGGCGAGGCTTGCGGCCACGGGAATTGCGCCCGCCGCCCATATCCAATGCGCAAGCCCGGCGCGGCCTGCTAAAATGGCCGCAAGTCCGCCAACAAGCCCGACCAGCGCAACCACGATTAGGGCGCGCCGCGCGGCCCGCTCAATGACCATTGTTACGGCTCTTTCTTGGCTCCATCATTCGGCGCGGAATCTCCACAACGGGGGGCTTCAACCGAGGGCTCGGCCGACGAGAAATAGGCTTAAGACCGTCGACGCGCGGATGGCGCGCCGCCGATCATAGCGCCGCCTGCAATATCTGCATGGCTCCTCGTCGTCACAAGGATCATCTGCGAATCCCGCGCGCCGCCAGGCTGGCTCGAATGTGAGTTGCCTCCAAGTGGTCATGCGGCTAATTATGCGCGCCTTTACCTTAGCCGAGATAGATGTTAAAGATCGGTCGTCCCCGTGAGCTAATATTTCGGATGAATTGGCTGCACAACTCGTGATGGAGTCGTCACAAGCACGGGCTGTTTTTTGTTGCAATAGCGTCATTGATGGAAATTTGGCGCCGAGGTGTTCAAGGGACATTAAACATTATGATGCGCAGGATAATTTCAGGTTTTGGCGCCAACGCATTCGGCCAAGGCGTCAGCATTATAATACAACTCGCATCATTGCCCTTGTTCCTACTTTATTGGGATAACTCCACCTATGGATCGTGGCTTATATTGTCGGCGGCGCCCGCTTATTTGTCCATGGCTGATGTGGGAATGGTGAACGCTTCAGGCAATAAGATGACCATGGCCCTTGGTCGATTTGACGCCGCCGAAGCAAATCGGATTTTCCAAAGCGCGCAACTCTTCATGATCATCGTATGCGGCTCTCTTGCGATTCTCGTGACGCCGCTGGCGCTTTGGGCTCCTTTGCCGTGGTCCGTCTCGCTCGATGAGCGCGTCGCCTTGGCGGCGCTTTTCTTTGAAGTGCTCCTGGCTCTGTTCGGCGGGCTTTCGGAGGCGGTGTTCAAGGCGACCAGCCGTTACGCCTTGGGCACGATGCTAGGCAATTTAATTCGCCTTGGCGAATGGGCGGGCTCGATCTTGGGCTTGGTCATATTCGGCAGTTTTTCGGGCGTCGCGATTTGCGCGCTTCTGGCGCGGGCCGGGGGCACGGTCGCCGGCGTCTTGCTTGCGCAAAGAGGCGATTACGGCCTCTACTGGGGAACGAGCCAGGCCTCGAAGGACGAGATCAAGAGCATGGTCCGGCCGGCGGTCTCCTTCATGGCGTTTCCCTTGGCGAACGCTCTCAGCTTTCAAGGAATGACGCTGCTCGCCGGAGCGCTCACCGGCGCGTCTACCGTCGCAGTCTTCAACACCTATCGCACAATCGCGCGCGTCGCGGTCCAATTGACGGCTATGTTCAGTCATGCGCTGTGGCCGGAGTTTGCCCGGTTGTTCGGGCAAGGCGGCGCCAGAGCGGTCGAAGCCCTGTTTCATCGCTCCGCCTTGCTCGGCGCCGTTCAGTCGGTGGCGCTCAGCCTGTTGCTCTATTTCGTTTCGCCATGGCTGCTGCAGGTTTGGACCCATGGTCGGATCGAGTTCGACCGCGGTCTCATGCTGTGGCTGCTGGCCTATGCCGCGGTCGGCGGCGTCTGGCATGTTCCGCGCATCTTGTTGATGGCGACAAACCAGCATGTCGGCTTGGCCGGATGGGCGCTTGGCGCGGGCGGGCTTTCGGTTGCCCTCGGATGGGCGTTTGGGGTCCTGTGGCGGATCGATGGAATCGCCGCCGCGATGCTGTTGTCGGAGGCGTTCATTGCTGCGGTTTGCGTCTATCTCGCCTATCACATATTTTTTCGCAGCCCGCGATTGAAGGGCTATGTGTCGTGAAAGTGGCGCTTTCCGCGATCGGCAAATTTCACACCTTCGATCTGGCGCGCGAGCTTCACGCCAGAGGCGCTTTGGCCGGGATCTTCACGGGCTATCCGCGCTTCAAGCTGCGCCATGAATCCTTGCCGCAAGAGCTGATCCACACGTTTCCGCTCGTGCATGGCGCCTACATGGCTTTCCCCTGGTCGCATCGGGTCGGACGCTACTGGATGCAGCAATGGGAATATCTCGACGCGCGTAGTTTCGGAGCTTATGTGGCCCGAAATCTCCCTGAATGCGACATATATGTTGGGCTGTCGGGCTCCTCCTTGCGGGCGGGCGAAAAGGCGCATCGCCGCGGCGCGCGCTACATTTGCGATCGCGGCTCATCGCATATCCGCACGCAGGACCAGCTTCTGCGCGAGGAGCATGAGCGCTGGGGCCTGCCTTACGCCGGCATCGACCCGCGAGTCATAGACGCCGAGGAGGCTGAATATGCCGAAGCCGACCGCGTTACGGTTCCGTCGCATTTCGCCTATCGCTCCTTCTTGAGC